>NZ_CP051154.1:3600000-3900000 GCF_012317045.1 Leifsonia sp. PS1209
ACCCCGGCCATCCCCCGGCCGTCGTCGTCGATCTCCAGCCTGTCTTCGGTCACCGTCACCCAGCAGTTGCGCGACCCGGAGTGCCGGATCACATTGGTGACGCCTTCGCGCAGCACCCAGCCGAACAGTTCCCGCAGCTCGGGGTCGACGCCGTCTCCGTTGCGCGGCAGGTGCGCCTCGATGTCGGCGGCGGCGAGCGCAGCCTGCGCAGCGGCCAGCTCGGTCGACAGGCTCATCTCGCGGTAGCCCGCGACGGCGGCGCGCAGGTCGGCGAGCGCCGACCTGGCCAGGCGCTCGATGTCCGCGATCTCGTCCTCCGCCCTGGCCGGGTCGAGCGGGACGAGTCTCCTGGCCAGTTCCGACTTCACCGTGACGACGGTGAGCGAGTGCCCGAGCACGTCGTGCATGTCCCGCGAGAACCGGGCGCGCTCCTCGATCACGGCCAGCCTGGCGATCTCGCCCTGCGCCTCCCTCAGCGCCCGCAGTGACGCGATCTGGCGGGAGAACGCCGACATCATCACCCCGATGGACACGGTCACGAGGGCGATGTACCAGCTGTCGTCGAACTCGCCGGCGAGGAAGATGATGGCCAGCTGCAGCGCGCCGATGGTCCCGATGATGATGATCGATGTCCTCGCGCTGGTCAGCACCATCCCCGCCGCGCAGGCGACGTACACCCAGGTCCAGGTGGTCGCCGTCCCGATGAACGGGAACAGCAGGCAGGTGAACGCGAAGTACACGCCGACCCCGGTCAGCCGCACCCGTTCGCTCTCCCACCAGAGCAGTGGGGGAAGGAGCAGGAAGCCGACGTAGACGACCACGAGCAGCGCGGTCGCCGTGACCTTCGTGGCGGTGTCGCCCACCGCCGTCCACAGGCCGACCAGCACCGAGATCTGGTAGAGCAGGCCGATCATGGCCCCGGGATACCAGCGGCGTGCGGCCGGGTGGGTGAGGCGCGGGACGACTCCGGCCGGGCGGCCGCTCTCTGTGCTCTGCACGCTCACCAGCCTAGGCCGCACGCCGTCAGCTGCGCGCGGCATCCCGCCGGTAGCGCCAGATGATGAACGCACCGAGGGCGATGGTCCAGCCGGCCAGCACGAGGGCGGGCGAGAGGATGTCGCCGCTCTGGTGGGCGCCCATCTGGCCGATCCTGTTGAGCCAGTACGACGGGACGATCTGGGCGACGTTCGCCACCCAGGCGGGGAAGATCTGCAGCGGAACCCACAGGCCGCCCAGCACGGCCATCCCCATGAACACCGCCATGAAGAGCGGCTGCGCGAACTCCGGCTTGGCGAACTGGCCGATCAGGATGCCGAGCAGCGCGAACGGGATGACCCCGCACCAGATGGCGAGCCCGGTCGTGAGCCAGTTCCCGAGGGAGAGCGGCGGGTGGTAGAGCAGTTCGGACACGGTGAAGATGACCACGATGGACACCAGCGCCATCAGCATCGCCGTGATCGCCTTGGAGACTAGGTAGCCGGTGCCGGTCAGCGGCGTGATTCGCAGCTGACGATTCCAGCCGATCGAACGCTCGGTGACGATGTTGAACGCCTGGGACAGCGCCGCCATCATCCCGCCGTAGCTGGCGACCTGGATGGTGGTGACCACGATCCACGGGAGCTTCGTCACCGGGTCCACCTGCCCGCTGCCGCCGAAGCTGCCGCCGAACGCGACCAGCATGATGAGCGGGACGGCGAGGGTGAAGATCATCGAGCGGGCGTTCTTGAGCTGGCGGAAGGATTCCAGCCCGAGGTAGGCGATGCTCATCGGAGTGCTCCGTTCGTGATGGTGTCGGTGGTGGGTGCGGTGCCTGCCAGGCCCGTCGCGCCTTCGGTGAGGGCGAGGAACGCGTCGTCCATCGTGTGCGCCGTGACCTCGATGTCGTGGATGTCGTCGTGTGCGGCGAGCAGGGCGCGCAGGGTGGCGTCGGAGTCGTCGCTGACGATGGTGAGCTGGCCGGAACGGTGGTCGAGCGAGCGGACGCCGGGGAGGCGGCCGAGCGCATCCCGTGCCGCGTCGGTCCAGTCGAAGTCGATGGATGTGCGGATCCGGCGCCCGGACACGACCGCCTTCACCTCGTTGGGCGTGCCGTCGGCGACGACGACGCCCTTCGAGAGCATCACGATCCTGTCGGCGTACGTGTCCGCCTCGTCGAGGTAGTGGGTGGCGAAGACGACGGTGCGTCCTTCGTCGGTGAACTCGCGCATCGACTGCCAGAAGGTGCGCCTGGCCTCCACATCCATCGCCGCGGTCGGCTCGTCGAGGAACAGCAGGTCCGGGTTGGAGACCACCGCGACCGCGAACCGCGCCCGCTGCATCTGCCCGCCGGACAGCTTGCTGACCTTCTGCTTGGCGATCTCGGTGCACCGCGCCCGTTCGAGCGCCTCCTCGACGCTGAGCGGATGCGCGTGCGCCGCGGCGACGAGCGCGACCGACTGTGCAACGGTGAGCGTCGGCAGCAGCGCGCCGCCCTGCAGCATCGCCCCGACCCTCCCCTGCTCGATGGCGCTGCGCGGGCTCTCCCCGAACAGGGTGGCGGTGCCGGACGTCGGATGCGCGAGCCCGAGCGCCAGGTCGATGGTGGTCGACTTGCCCGCGCCGTTCGGCCCGAGCAGCGCGACGACCTCGCCGGGCGCGATGCTGAGACTCACGCCATTGACGGCGTGCAACGAGCCGAACGACTTCCGCAGGTCGGTGAGCTGGATGGCTGGTGTCTGATTCACCCTCTCAGACTGGCGGCGCGGAGGCGGCGGGGAGCAGAGCGGATGTCAGGGATGCCGGGTGACATTTGTCATGGGCGTGCGGAGCGGGTGGGGTGGGGCTGGGTGCGGCGAGCGAGCGGGCTGCGAGATGAGCGCGGGGTGCGACGAGCGCGCGGGGTGCGTCCGCCGCTCACACCCGCGCTTCGCGCGAGCCGCCGAATCGCACCAGCCCGACTACGCCCAGGATGCCGCCCACCGTGAGCAGCGCTGCCCCGATCAGCATGGCCAGATCTTCGGCGTGGGCGACCGGGGACGGACTCGTCGGGTCGCCGGCGGGGAGGACGGAGTCGCCGCCGACGCCGCCGGAGCGCGATGCTCCGGTGACCGCGGCGCCGCCCGGGGTGGACGGGACCGCGGGCAGCGTGATGGTGGCGGAGGCCGCATCCACGGTGGTCGTCGCGCGCTGCAGCAGCACGAAGAAGGTGGATGCCGGTGCCCCGGGGGCGCGCGCCGCGAACCGGATCTCGATGGTGGCGCTCGTCTGGCCGTCGTGGAAGGCGAGAGTGCCGCGGGAGGCCGTGTACTCGGTCCCGGCGACAGCCGTTCCGTCGGCGGTGGCGTAGTCGACGGAGGCCGCCCCCGCACCGGATGCGCGGCTCACCGTGACCGTCGCCGTTCCGCCGTCCGCGGCGGGGGTGACGGAGGTGGCGGTGACACCGAGCGCGCCGGTGGCGGTCGTGACCGTGAGCGGCGACGTGCGGGTGGATGGACGGAGCTGTGAGCCGTCAACCGGGCGGTAGGCGGCGGTCACGGTGTGGTCGCCGGGCGGCGGAGCGGGAAGGTCGGCACGCGCCACGCCGTCTGCGCCGACGGCGGTGGTCACGGGCGCTGCGCCGTCGACGGCGAACTCGACGGTTCCGTCGGTGGGCGGCGCCAGGAACAGCCGACCGACCGCTGCGGACACGGTGATGGTCGCGCCGGACGCCGCGACGCGCGGGGCGGAGAGCGCCACGGTCGTGACGGTGGCGCAGGACGGGGCGCCGGCATCGATGGTGACAGTCGCGCCGCCGAGCTGCCAGGTGGCGGACGGGGTGCTGCGCGCATCCAGGGTCAGCGACCAGACGGCGTGGTGCTCGCCCGGCTCGAACGCAGTGGGCTGGCCGCGGTCGGCGCGGCCGGGCGCGAGGCCGTTGCTGCCCGCGGCCGCCACGACCCGCAGGGTGTCGTGCGCGGAGCTGCGGTAGCCGAGCAGGACGGTGCGCGAAGTGACCGTGCTGCCGAGCGGCGCATCCACGATGCAATCGACGAGCGGCGTGAGCGTGCCCGGCGGGACGGCGGAGGCGGGAGCCGGTGGCGACGACGGTGTGGATGTGGAGGACGGTGCGGACGTGGAGGAACCGACGGCAGGGGCGGAGGGCGTCGCCGCCTGCGCGGGAGCCGCCGCGGCCTGGGCCAGCAGCGCGCCGCCGCTCACGGCGACGACAAGTCCGGCAACGCCGAGCATCCTTCGGATACTGGAATACTTGGCGGCCACGACCGCAACTCTAGCCGGTGGGGGCCGACCGGCGCGTCTACCACAACGGGTGACATCGCGAGATGCCACCAACTGTCGCGAAACGCCCGGGATGCGCCGCAGTTACTGGTATCTCGCCCTCAGCGCGCGCAGCGAGTTGCCAGCGTGGGCCAGGCGGCCGTCGGAGTACCGGACCCCGCCGCGCAGCCGCAGCCCCACCGCGATCCACGCGCAGACGCCGCGTTCCAGCAGCCAGAGCGGCGCCCACAGGGCGCTCGTCGCCGGGAACGCGCGCCGGGTCCGCCTGCCTCCGTGCCGCACCCCGTCCCCGCGCCGCCGCCCGGCCTCCGCCGCCGCGACCGCGACCGCCCCCAGGGCGGGCAGCCAGCGCGGCGCGCGCACCGCCAACACGAGCACCACCGGCAGGATCAGCAGCTCGGCCGCCAGGCGTCCCGGCTGCGCGAAGCTGTCGTACGCCTGCCGCACCCGCTGCCGCAGGAAGTGCGCGGCAGACGGAGGGCGTCGCGCCACCAGGCAGTCGTCCGCCGCGAGATGCGTCCCACCCGCTGCCCGCACCGTCCGGATGAGCTCCAGGTTCTCGAACAGCACGTCGCCGTCGTATCCCTCTTCCGGCAGCGCCGACCGGCGCAGGGCGAGCGTGCCGGGGTAGTCGTGCGCCAGCGCCCGGTTGAGCAGGATGCGCGCCGTATCCCACCTGGCGTGCCAGGGCAGCGGCGCGAAGAAGTTCTGCGGCGTGACCACGTCGGCGACGCCGAGCAGGTCCACGACGGTCGCGAGGGCGGACGCGTCGTAGCGCACGTCGTCGTCGCCGAGGACGATCCGCTCGTGCCGGGATGCGCGGACCCCGGTCATCACGCCGGCCACCTTGCCGTTGCGTCCGGGCCGCGGCTCGACGGGGAGGTGCCTGACCGCCGCAGGGAACGCCGACGCGTGCCGGGCGAACGCGGCGGGCGCAGAGCCGTCGACCACCGTCACGTCGATCAGTGCGGACAGCACCTGCAGATACGCGGCGAGCTCGGACAGCGCGCCATCCGCGTCAGCGTCGTCATCGTCGTCGTCCCAGCGCAGCGGCAGCACGTATTCGGCGTCGATCATGCCGTGAAACGTACGCGCGCGGGGTGCCGCCTGCTAGCCGATCAGTTCGCGTAGCTCCCGACGAGACGCACAGCGCCGCCGTCGACGCCCTTCGCGCCCTGCTCGAACCCGGTGAGGTCGCGCGTCGAGGTCGACACCGTCCCGACGCTCCAGGCCGGGATGCCGTCCTGCTCGATCGCCGCGATGACCCGGTCGGCGGCCGGAGCGGCGACGACGGCGAACATCCCGATGCCGAGGTTCCAGGTGCCTTCGCTCGACTCCAGGCTGCTGCCGGCGAGGTCGCTCAGGATGTGGAACACAGGGCTCGGCGACCAGCTCGCGCGGTCCACCTCCACCCACGATCCGACCGGAAGCACGCGCGCGAGGTTCGCGGCGATGCCTCCGCCGGTCACGTGGCTCAGCGAGTGGATGGCGCCGGCGAGCGACGGCTCGCTCAGCACCCGCAGGAGAGGCGTGGTGTAGAGCCTGGTCGGCTCGAGCAGGGCCTCGCCGACGGTGCCGCCGAACGCATCCGAGTGGTCGGTGAAGCCGATGCTGTTCTTCGCCAGGATGTGGCGCACGAGTGAGAAGCCGTTGGAGTGCAGGCCGGAGGACGCGAGCGCGATCACCACGTCGCCGTCCTGCACCAGCTCGGCGCCGAGCACGGCGTTCGCCTCGACGGCGCCGACCGCGGCGCCCGCCACGTCGTAGTCGTCCGGGCCAAGGAGTCCGGGGTGCTCCGCGGTCTCCCCGCCGACCAGGGCGGTGCCCGTCTCCTCACAGGCGCGCGCGATGCCGGCGACGATGTCGGCGATGCGCGACGGCACCACCTTTCCGCAGGCGATGTAGTCCGTCATGAACAGCGGCTTCGCACCCACCACGACGATGTCGTCGACGACCATGCCGACCAGATCCTGACCGATGGTGTCGTGCTTGTCGATGGCCTGCGCGATGGCGACCTTCGTGCCGACGCCGTCGGTGGAGGTGGCGAGCAGCGGGCGGTCGAACAGCTTGAGGAATGACACGTCGAACAGCCCGGCGAACCCGCCGACCCCGCCCAGGACGTTCGGACCGTGCGTGCGGGACACCGCCGACTTCATCAGCTCGACGGCGAGGTCGCCGGCGGCTGTGTCGACGCCGGCCTCGGCGTAGGAGGCGGACGTGGATGCGGGCTGTTCGGTCACGGGGTCAATCGTACTGGGACCGGGCTGCTATTCCTTGCGCCCCGGATCTCCGTACGAGGGCAGCAGCACGCTCTCGAACTCGGCGTCCGGACCGGGATCGCAGCCATCGGCCGCCGCACCCTCGCCCTCGCCGCGCGGAGCCTCCGGGCGTTCGAGCAGGTTCTTGCCGAGGTGGTGCGCATCCGGGAGCTCGATCGGGTACACGCCGGTGAAGCAGGCGGTGCAGAGACGTTCGCGCGGCTGCTCGGTGGAGGCGATCATGCCGTCCTCCGACAGGTAGCCGAGGCTGTCGGCCCCGATCGACTGGCGCACCTCGTCGACGCCCAGGCCCGTGGCGATGAGCTCTGCCCGGGAGGCGAAGTCGATGCCGTAGAAGCACGGCCAGGTGATGGGCGGGCTGGAGATGCGGACGTGCACCTCCGCCGCTCCGGCCTCGCGCAGCATCGAGACGAGCGCGCGCTGGGTGTTCCCGCGCACGATCGAGTCGTCGACGACCACCAGGCGCTTGCCCTTGATGACCTCTTTCAGCGGGTTCAGCTTGAGCTTGATGCCGCGCTGGCGGATGGTCTGCGACGGCTGGATGAACGTGCGGCCGACGTACGAGTTCTTCACAAGTCCCTGGCCGAACGGGATGCCGGACGCCTGCGCGTAGCCGATCGCCGCCGGGGTTCCGGACTCGGGGGTCGGGATCACGAGGTCGGCTTCGACCGCGTGCTCGCGGGCCAGCTGGCGGCCCATCTCGACGCGCGCCTCGTGCACGCCGCGGCCGGCGATGGTCGTGTCAGGACGGGCCAGGTAGACGTATTCGAACACGCAGCCCGCGCGCTTCTCCTCGGCGAAGCGCTGGCTGCGGAGGCCGTTCTCGTCGATGGCGATCAGCTCGCCGGGCTCGACCTCGCGCACGAAGCTCGCGCCGACGATGTCGAGCGCAGCGGTCTCCGAGGCGACGACCCAGCCGCGCTCCAGGCGCCCGAGCACCAGCGGGCGGACGCCCTGCGGGTCACGCGCCGCGTACAGGGTGTGCTCGTCCATGTAGACGAGGCAGTATGCGCCGCGCAGCCGCGGAAGGACCTCGAGCGACGTGGCTTCGAGGGTGTGGTCGAGGTCGCCGGTGAGCAGCGCGGTGACCACGGCGGTGTCCGTCGTGTTGCCCCTGGACAGCTCGCCGTCGTGCTCCGGGTACCGGTCGTGGACGAGCTGCATCAGCTCGGCCGTGTTGGTCAGGTTGCCGTTGTGGCCGAGGGCGACCGTCCCGCTCGACGTGCGTCCGAGCGTCGGCTGCGCGTTCTGCCAGCTGGACGCGCCGGTGGTCGAATACCGCGTGTGCCCGACGGCGATGTGGCCGGTCAGCGAGTTCAGCGCGTTCTCGTTGAACACCTGCGAGACGAGACCCATGTCTTTGTAGATGAGGATCTTCGAGCCGTCGCTGGTCGCGATGCCCGCGGACTCCTGCCCGCGGTGCTGCAGGGCGTAGAGACCGAAGTAGCTGAGTTTGGCGACTTCCTCGCCAGGGGCCCAGACACCGAAGACACCGCAGGCATCCTGCGGACCCTTCTCGCCGGGAAGTAGATCGTGACTGAGAAGACCGTCGCCTCCGGACAAACCGGAACCCCCTTCAGGGAATTAGCTCTCGATGGATGAGCGGGTGTCAGGTGCGTCGCCATCCTCTGGCTGCTCGCCCTGGGTGGTGCGCACGTCGATTCTATCCGCCTGGACGGTGCGCGCCCGACGGTTCGTCGCACGGTCGAGGATCAGGGCGACGACCGCCCCGATCGTGACCCCGACGGCCACGCCGACCGCCAGCAGGAAGCCGAAGACGCTGCCGCGGTCGTACGTGGGGTTCGCCGGGAACGCGAACGTGAGGATGAGCGCGACGATCGCGAACAGGATCGCCCCGGCCAGCATGAACCGGAAGTAGCGCGGCGACCGCCGCACGAGCACCGAGCTCTCGGTGACCGTGGCCTGCTCGTCGTTCTCCTGACTCATGCATCCATTCTCCCTCACGTTGTCTGGGAGCTCGGACGGGATGGGCTGCGTCAGAACCGCAGCGGCAGCAGCCCGTCGAGGGATGCGCGCTGACCGGACGCGTGCACGGCACCGGATGCGACGGCGTCGGCCCACGGGGTCGCTCCGCTGGCGAGCGCGAGCCAGGTCGGCGCATCCATCTCCACCACGTTGGGCGGGGTGCCCCTGGTGTGCCGGGGGCCCGGGATGCACTGGGTGGCGCCGAACGGCGGCACCCGCACCTCGACGGTGTTGCCCGGTGCGCGCTCGGCGAGCAGTTGCAGGAGGTAGCGCACGGCCATCGCCGTGGTGTTGCGGTCCGCTCCGCCCGCCAGCGCTGCACGCACGGCGGGACCGCCCTCCGCATCCTGGATCTTCGCTCTGGCCATCCCCTTATCCTCGCAGCCTCTACCATTGGTCGCGTGAAGATTCTGGTCCTGGGTTCCGGTGCACGCGAGCACGCCATCGTCACGTCGTTGCTGAGCGAGGAGGCCGATCACCGGATCGTCGTCGCTCCCGGCAACGCGGGGATCGCAGCGGAAGCCGCCGTCGAGCCCGGGCTCGACCCTCTCGACGGCGAGGCGGTCACCGAGTACGCGATCGAGAACGGCATCGAGCTCGTGGTGATCGGTCCGGAGGCCCCCCTCGTCGCCGGTGTCGCCGACCCGCTGCGCACCCGCGGCATCCCGGTGTTCGGCCCGGGCAAGGTCGCGGCGCAGCTCGAAGGGTCGAAGACGTTCGCCAAGCGGATCATGGACGCGGCCGGGGTTCCGACGGGACGCGCGGTGCGCGCATCCACGTTGGCGGAGGCGGAGAGCGCGCTGGACACGTTCGGCGCTCCGTACGTGGTGAAGGCGGACGGCCTGGCGGCGGGCAAGGGTGTGCTGGTCACCTCCGACCGCGAGGCGGCCGTCGCCCACGCGACCCACTGGCTCGGCCACGGCGGTGTGCTGATCGAGGAGTTCCTCGACGGCCAGGAGGTGTCCCTCTTCCTGGTGAGCGACGGACACAACGTGCTGCCGCTGTCGCCCGCGCAGGACTACAAGCGGCTGCTCGACGGCGACGGCGGACCGAACACGGGCGGGATGGGCGCGTACTCGCCGCTGCCGTGGCTGCCGGAGAACTTCGTCGACGAGGTCATCGACACGGTCGCCCTGCCGACCGTGCGCCAGCTGGCGAAAGAGCAGACGCCGTTCATCGGCCTGCTCTACTGCGGGCTCATCATGACGAGCCTCGGCATCCGGGTGATCGAGTTCAACGCGCGCTTCGGTGACCCGGAGACGCAGGTGGTGCTTCCCCGGCTCGTGACGCCGCTGTCGTCGCTGCTGTTCGCCGCGGCGACCGGCGCGCTGGCCGGAGTGCCGCGTCCGGAGTTCGCGCTCGACACCGCCGTGACCGTGGTGCTCGCCAGCGAGGGATACCCGGAGGCGCCGCAGACCGGCCGGCCGATCACCGGGCTGGATGAGGCGGCGCGCGTCCCCGAGGTGACCATCGCGCACGCCGCGACGGCCCGCGACGAGGAGACGGGCGCGCTGCTCGCGACCGGCGGGCGCGTGCTCAGCGTCGTCGCCCGCGGCACCACGTTCGCCGAGGCCCGCGCCCGGGCGTACGAGGCGGTCGCGCTCATCGAGCTTCCCGGCTCGCACTTCCGCACCGACATCGCCGCCCGCGTCGCCGACTGACCGCGCCCACTCCATTCCCAAATAATCGAGTCCGAAGTTGTTCACGGTTCGACACGGCGTGTCGCGTGAATAACTTCGGACTCGATTGTTTTGGGGTCAGCCGAGGAGGCGCGTGACGAAGGCGTTGCGGAAGGTGCCAGCGGGGTCGAAGGAGGCGGCGAGGTCGCGGAACGCGTCGAGGCGCGGGTAGAGGCCGGGGACGACGCCGTCGACGTCGAGGTAGAGCTTTCCCCAGTGCGGGCGCGCGCCCAGCGGCAGCAGGGCGGCTTCGAGCGCCGGCAGGATCGCCTCGACGCCCTCCTGATCGCGCAGCCAGGTGAAGTGCAGACCGACCGCATCCGTGCCGGACGCGCTCGACAGCCACAGGTCGTCGGCCGCGACCGTGCGGATCTCGCTGATCTGCAGCAGGGGCGCGATGAGCGGACCCAGCTCGCGCACGGCGGCGATCGCGGCGACGGCGTTGGCGCGCGGCACCAGGTACTCCGACTGGATCTCCGCACCGTTCGACGGCGTGAACTCGAACCGGAAGTGCGGCAGCCGCTCGCTCCACGGACCGAAGACGCCGAGCTGCTCGGTGGTGTTGCGCACATCCATCGTCGCGATCATGTGGCGGGCCTCGGTGAGCGCCGTCGCTCCGAAGAAGTCGTCGCCGATCTCGGTCCGATCGTCCGCGCGCTCCTTGAGCCAGGCGAGGCTGACCGCGTCTTCCGCCCAGTCGGTGAAGAGGGAGACGCTGTACGCGGCCGAGGTGACCTCGTCGAACCGGTCGAGCACCGCATCCCACGGCAGTCCGCCGAACAGCCGCTGCCGCACGTCGAACGTCGGCCGGATGTCGATGGTCACCTCCGTGACGACGCCCAGGGCGCCGAGCGAGACCACGGCGCCGTCGAATCCGGGGTCGCCTCGACGCAGCTCGACCAGTTCGCCGTCCGCCCGCAGGATCCGCAGGCCGCTGACGCCGGTGGCCAGGTTGCCGTTCCTGTCGCCCGAGCCGTGCGTCGCGGTCGCGATGGCTCCTGCGACGGAGATGTGCGGGAGGGAGGCGAGGTTGTGCAGCGCCCATCCGGCGTTCTGCAGTTCGCGGGCGAGGTCGCCGTAGCGCACGCCGCCGCCGACCGTGACCGTGGAGGCCGCGTCGTCGATCCGGATCGCGGACGGAAGGGCCGCCGTGCTCACGAGCAGGCGGTCGTCGTCGGCGAGGTCGTTGAAGGAGTGGCGGCTGCCGAGTGCGCGCACCGATTCGGCGCCGAGCACCAGTTCGCGCAGTTCGTCCAGAGAACGTGGATGCGCGATGCGCTCCGCCCTGTACGTGTAGTTTCCTGCCCAGTTCTGTTCGGTCACCGTGGTCCTTCCTCGCACCGTCTCGTGTACAGCGTTGCCCAGTCTGACACCGATGCGAACGTCGCTTCTGCGAAATATGCCGCTAACCGAGAAGAAAAGTTTCCAATCCGGGGCGCACTACCCGCCTTCCGCGGAAAAGCCATCATTGTGCCGCTCTCACCCCCGCGAGTAGCGTGACGCCTGTCGGGATGATCCGGCACGGAGGGAGTACAACGTGACCGAGTTCGAGTACGGCCCCGCTGAGTTCATCGTGGCGCAGTTCGACGGGGATCGGCCGTCGCCCGGCGTCGTGCAGGCCATCGTCGACCTGATCGGTTCCGGAAGCGTCCGCATCCTCGACCTCGTCTTCGTCTCGCGCTCGCTGAGCGGCGAGGTCGACATCGTCGAGTTCGAGGACGTCGGCGACGAGTACGGCCTCACCGAGATCACGCTCGAAGCGAGCGGGATCGCGGGCACCGAGGATGTCGACGACATCGCCGACCTGATCGAGCCGGGCACCTCCGGCGCGATCCTGGTCATCGAGCACACCTGGGCGAAAGACCTCGCCAGCAAGTTCTTCGCCGCGGGCGGCAGCGTCGTCCACGCCGAGCGCATCCCCGCTCCCGTGGTCAACGCCGTTCTCACCGAAGCGTCGGAAGAGTAGGAGACATCATGCCATTACGTCGAGTAGGCCGTCCGGGACTCCTCGGGCTGGCCGCGCGTACCGCCGTCGTCGCAGGCACGGCCACCGCCGTCAGCGGCGGGATGCAGCGCCGCCAGCAGGACAAGGCGATGGAGGAGCAGCAGGCCGCCGACTACCAGGCCCAGCAGCAGCAGGCGCAGATGGATGCGGCAGCCCAGCAGGCCGTCGCGCAACAGCAGGCTCAGCAGCAGGCCCAGTGGCAGGCGCAGCAGCAGGCGGCGCCCGCCGCACCAGCCGCGCCCGCCGGCGGTGGCGCCGGCGGCGACCTGATGGCGCAGCTGCAGCAGCTCGCAGCACTGCACGCGCAGGGCATCCTGTCGGACGACGAGTTCTCGGCGGCGAAGGCCAAGCTGCTGAGCTGACCGAGCGCGGGATTGCGGCCAGCCCGTACGATGGACGCGTGACATCCTCCGCCTCCCTCGCCGACTGGTCGCACGTCTACTCCGGCAAGGTCCGCGACCTCTACGTCCCCGCCGGGCGCTCCGGCCTCGACGACACGGACGCGGTCCTCGTCGTCGCGAGCGACAGGGTCAGCGCGTTCGACCACGTGCTCGAGCCGGGCATCCCCGGCAAGGGCGAGTTGCTGACCACGCTCAGCCTGTGGTGGTTCGACCAGCTGACCGAGGTGCCGAACCACCTGATCCCGGACCATGTCCTCGACGGCGAGAAGGCGATCGAGCGCATCCCGGCCGAAGTCGTCGGGCGGGCGATGCTGGTGAAGCCGCTCGACATGTTCCCGGTGGAGTGCGTCGTGCGCGGCTATCTCACCGGCAGCGGCTGGCTGGAGTACCAGCAGACCCAGAGCGTGTGCGGTGTGCCACTGCCCGCCGGCCTGACCGACGGCGACCGCCTGCCCGAGCCGATCTACACCCCGGCCTGGAAAGCCCCGCTCGGCGAGCACGACGAGAACATCAGCTTCGAGCGCACGGTCGAGCTGGTCGGCGCCGAGGTCGCGGAGGAGCTGCGGAGGCTCTCCCTCCTCATCTACACGGGCGCGTCCGAGATCGCCGAGAAGCGCGGCGTGATCATCGCCGACACCAAATTCGAGTTCGGCGCAGACCGCGACACCGGCGAGATCACGCTCGCCGACGAGGTGCTCACCAGCGATTCCAGCCGGTACTGGGATGCGGTGGCCTACGCCTCCGGCACCACCCCGCGCGAGCGCATGGCCAGCTTCGACAAGCAGATCGTGCGCGACTGGCTCAGCGCCAACTGGGACAAGACGGGAACGCCGCCCGAGCTGCCCGCCGACATCGTCGAGCGCACGGCCGCCCGCTACCGCGAGCTCCTCGAGCGGCTGACGCGGGCGTAGCCGCCGCGCGCCTCGCGACGAGATGCCAGTATCTGTCGCGCATCCCGGGCGTTTCGCGACAGTTAGTGGCATCTCGCCGTGGGGTGGGTGTGGCGCGGGCGCAGCCCAGGGCCGCCCAGGACAAGGGCCGGGGCCGGGGCCGGGGCCGGGGCATCAGCGCGCGGCGCGGACGGGGCGCGGGTCGGCGAGGGAGGCCGTGGCGGGAGCCGCGCGCGCGTCCAGCCGGCCGCCGATCGCGCGGAGCGCGGCGAGGATGGTGGCCAGGTCGACCACCTCCTGGATGAGCGCGCCCGCCGTCGCCGGGATGAACCCGAACGCCGCGATCAGCATCAGCACCACGGAGACCGCGATGCCGAGCCAGATGCTCTGCAGCGCGATCCTGACCGTGTCCTTCCCGAACTGCACCGCGCGGGCGACGCCGGAGATGTCGTCCACCAGGATCACGGCGTCCGCCGACTCGCTCGCCGCTGTCGCCCCCTTCGCGCCCATCGCGACGCCCACGTCCGCCGCCGCCAGCACCGGGGCGTCGTTCACGCCGTCTCCGACCATGATCACCGGGCGCTCCGCGATGGCGGCCACCTCCGCGACCTTGTCGGCGGGCAGGCACTCGGCGCGCACCCGGGTGACGCCGAGCTCCGCGGCGATGTGCGACGCCGTCTCCTGCGCGTCGCCCGTCAGGATCATCGTGCGGGTGACGCCCAGCTCGGCGAGCCGGGCGATCGTCGCCTTCGCGTTCGCGCGCAGCCGGTCGCGGGCGAGGATCGCGCCGGCGTATCGGCCGTCGATCGCCACGTACACGGCCAGTTCGCCCGGCGCGATCTCCGTGCGGCGCGCATCCGGGGCGTGGGCGGCGACGAACGCGAACTTGCCCACCACCACCTCCCTGCCCTGGATGCTGGCGACGACCCCGTTGGTGGCCGCCTCCTCCGCCGACTCCGCCTCGTGCAGCGACAGCCCCCTCTCCCTGGCGGCGTCGATCATCGCCGCGGCCAGGACGTGGGACGAGTACTGCTCGGCGCTCGCCACCGCCCCGAGCACCTCGGCGGAGGTGAACGGCGCCTCGACCCTGACCTCGGTGAGCGCGGGCGTCCCGTAGGTGAGCGTGCCCGTCTTGTCGAACACCGCCGTCCGGGCCCGCGACAGCGACTCCAGCACTCCGCCGCTCTTGACGATGATGCCGTTGCGCGCCGCCCTGCTCATCCCGCCGATGAACGCGACAGGAGCGGCGATCAGCAGCGGGCACGGCGTGGCGAGTACGAGCACCTCGGCGAACCGCACCGGATCGCCGCTGACCGCCCAGGCGATGGCGCCGAGCGCCAGAGAGAACACGGTGAACGGCACGGCGTAGCGGTCGGCCAGCCGCACGACCGGCGCCTTGCTCTCGGCCGCCTGCGCCACGAGCGCGACGATCTGCTGGTACTGGCTGGCCGATGCGGTCTCCGTCGCGCGCAGCTCGACCGCCGCATTCCCGTTGACCACGCCGCTGAGGATGGTGTCGCCCTCGTGCTTCTCGACCGGGATGCTCTCCCCCGTGATCGACGACTCGTCCACCGTGGTCTCCGCCGAGAGCAGCACGCCGTCCACCGGCACGATCTCGGACGGACGCACGAGCAGCACGTCGCCAGCACGCACCTCGTCGATGTGCACGTCCTCGTACCCACCGCCCTGGGCAGCGCGGTGGGTGAGCTGCGGTGCCCTGGTGAGCAGCGCATCCAGTTCTCGCTTGGCCCGCTGGTTGGCGTAGTCCTCCAGGGCGTCGCCGCCGGTGAGCATGAGCACCACGACCAGGGCAGCGACGTACTCGCCGACGAGCACCGTGGACACAATGGCGGTCACGGCCAGGATGTCGAGGCCGAACTCGCGCCGCAGCATCGCGCGGACCATCCCCACCGCCTGCCACGCGGCGATCACGAGCGCGTACGCGCTGAACAGCCACTGCACGATCCAGCCGGCGCCGGTCGCGGCGAGCACGATCCCGATCACGCCGATGACGACGGTGAGCGTGACCACCCAGTAGCGCCGGGCGAGACCGATGACGCGGGACATGCGGCCAGTCTTGCCCACGATCCGCCGCCGCGCCAGGGCCGGTGGTCGCACGCGTCCATGCCGCTGCCCGCATACGGACGGGACTAGGTTCTGACGCATGGACATGGACGAACTCAGCGAGCCGCTCCCCACCGCCGCCGTCGCGGACGCCGCCGTGCGGCTCGGAATCCGGGTCTCCGCCGCACCGGCCGCCCTGCTCCCGCTGCTCCCCGGCACGGCGTTCGCAGGACCGGCGGCCCCCGTCACGCACCTCGGCAGCGTGGATGTGCTGCTCGAGGCCATCGACGACGCCCCGCCCGGCGCGGTGCTCGTGGTCGACAACGGCGGCCGCCACGACGAGGCCTGCGTCGGCGACCTCATGCTCCTCGAAGCCCGGGAGGCCGGGATGCGCGGAGCGGTCATCTGGGGACGCCACCGCGACACCGCGCAACTTCGCGAGATCGGGCTGCCGGTGTTCAGCCTCGGTGCGTACCCCTTCGGACCGCGGCGGGTGCCGCCCGCCGGCCGGGCGATGCGGAGCGCGTACCTCGACGGCGTGCCCGTCGGTGCAGGCGACTGGATCGTCGCGGACGACGACGGCGTGCTGGTGGTGGGGCAGGACCGGCGCGAGGAGCTCGTGGCGACGGCGGTGCGCATCCAGTCGGTGGAGGGCGAGCAGTCGCAGCGGATGCGCGCAGGGGCGTCGCTGCGCGATCAGCTGGACTTCGCCGAGTACCGCCGCAGGCAGGCCGCCGACCCGGAATTGACGCTGCGGCGCCACCTGCAGGAGACCGGCGGCGCAATCGAGACCTGACGTCCGCCTGCGTTAGCGCGCAGGCTGGCCCGTGCGCTTCTGCCCGTCCGAGCCCGGCCAGATGGTGTAGCTGATCGGCCAGATCGCGGCGATGCCGAGGATCAGCGTCAGCGTGCCCAGCCAGGCGCTGAGCGCGGCGGTGCGGGCCTCGTCGCCGACCACCAGGATCGCGGCGAGCAGCAGGGCGCAGGCGATCGCCCAGGCGATGACGGTCTGACCGAACACCTTCCACTCGTGCAGCACGCGCCGCCGCCCGCCTTTCGGGATGCGCTCCGGCGCCGGGGCGCCGTCGTAGCGGTGGGCGAACCGCGCATCCATGCGGCTGATGATGCCGTGCCCGAAGGCCACGGAGAAGCCGAGGTACGCGGCGGCGAGCCCGTGCGCCCACTCGGCTGTCGCGCCGCCGGCGAGGTCGGCGACGGTCGCGGCGAGCAGCACCAGGTCGGCGACGGGCACGAGCACCAGGAGCACGGAGCCGAGGCGGCGACGGCGCAGGGCGTAGCGGGCGAGCAGGCCGCCGAGCAGGAAGACCCAGAACAGGATCTCGCAGGCGATGATGACGAAGACGAGCATGGGTCCATGTCTAGCACATTTGTACTAGAGTGGGGTCATGCGGACCACAGAGACCCCGGACGAACGCCGCCGCGACATCGGTGAGGCCGTCTGGCGCATCATCCGGCGCGACGGCATCAACGCCGTGAGCACGCGCACCGTCGCCGCGGAGGCCGGGATGGCCCTCGGCTCGCTGCGGCACTACTTCCCGCGGCAGCCGGACGCCGTCGCCTTCGCCATGCGACTCGTCATCGAGCGGGCCACCGGCCGCATCCAGAGCATCATCGCGGACGCGGGTGACGCCGGACCGGACGGGCTCGCCCTGTTGGAGCAGTTCCTGCCGCTCGACGACGACCGCAGGGAGGAGATGGAGGTCTGGCTGGTCTTCGCGGGGGCGGCCATCGCCGACGACGAGCTCGCGCCGGTGAAGCGCGAGTCCGACGCCGCGATGCTCGACCTCATCCGGCAGGTGGTGGCGGCGAGCGCTCCGGACGATGTTCCCGCCGCGCGCATCCAGCGGGAGGCCGACCGGATGCGGGCGCTGATCGACGGCCTGGCCGCCCACCTCGTCGGGAGACACCCGGCACTGACGCCGGAGTCGGCGCGCTCGATCCTGGCCGAGGACTACCGGCGACTGTGGGAGCGACCGAGCCCCGGGGAGTGAAGTTCTGAAATATATTCAGGCCCGCCAGCGTTGTAGAACGCCATGACCGACCTCCTTCCCGCCGACTCCGCGATGGGCGCGGTGACGCTCCGCGTCGCCGACCTCGACGCCATGACCACCTACTACCGCGACGCCGTAACCCTGAGCGTGCTCGCACAGGAGGGCGGCAGGACGATCCTGGGACGCGGCAGCACCCCCGTCGTGATCCTGGAGCACGCCCCCGAACTGCGCCACGCAGGGCCACGCGACGCCGGGCTGTTCCACACGGCCATCCTGTTCGACACGGAGGAGACGCTCGCCGCCGCGGTGTACTCGGTCGCCCGCCGCGCGCCAGGCACGTTCACCGGCAGCGCCGACCACCTCGTCAGCAAGGCCTTCTACTTCACCGACCCGGAGGGCAACGGCGTCGAGCTGTACTGGGACCGCGACCGCAGCCAGTGGAGCTGGACCCACGGCCAGGTCGAGATGGCGACCCTCTACCTCGACCCCAACGGCTTCCTCGGCGAGCACCTCACCGAGCGTGCTGCGACTCTGGCCGACGCGGCAGGAGACGAGCGCATCGGCGACGCGGTCGTCGGCCACGTGCACCTCTCGGTCGGGGATGTGGCCTCCGCTCGCGCGTTCTACGTCGACCGCCTCGGCTTCGAGGCGACGGCGACGCTGGGCGACCAGGCGCTGTTCGTCAGCGCGGGCGGCTACCACCACCACATGGCCATGAACACCTGGAACAGCAGGGGCGCCGGCCCCCGACGCCTGGCACTCGGACTCGGCGAGGTCGAGATCCACGTGCCCACGGCCGACGACCTCGGCGAACTCACCGAGCGGATGCGGCACTACGGCGTGCAGACCCGCGACGACGGGCGCTCCGTGGCGTTCGACGACCCGTGGGCCAACGCCGTGCGCGTCGTCGCCTGACCCGTTAACGGCGCAACCGCCCGTCCCGGCGTGGGGCGAGCGGCTGCGGGATGCGCGGTCGGCGTCAGTCGACGACGGGCGCTGCGTGCGCTCCGTGCGGCGGTTCCTCGCCGGAGGCGAGGCCGGTCGCAGGAGGGACGTCCGCGGCGTGCGAGCCGTGCTGGACGGCATCCACCGGCACCGGAGCGGCGTGCGAGCCGTGCGATGCAGCGCCGACAGGAGCAGGAGCCTCGGCGGGCGCACCGGCAGCAGCAGCGGCTCCCGGGCCCCACGCCGGCGGCTTGGGCCGCTCCCACCACACGACGATGAGCGCACCGAGGAACGCGACGATCGCCGGCAGAAGCAGCGCCTCCGACATGGCCTGGGTGAACCCGGCGTGCAGGAAGGTCGGAAGCTCGGTTCCCGCACCAGCCTCGGTCGGCGCTCCGCCCGGCGCCTTGGGCAGGTCGACGGCGAGACGGCTCGAGATGAGGGCGGCGATGGATGCGCTGCCCAGCACCGCGCCGATCTGACGGGTCGTGTTGTACACGCCGGAACCGGCGCCGGCCTGGTTCATCGGCAGGTTGCGGGTGACGGTCGTGGAGATCGGACCCCAGACGCCCGACATCGCGATGCCGAGCGTGGCGCTCGGTGCGAGCAGCCACCAGATCGACACATCCGGTGTCAGCAGGCGCGAGTACCAGAACAGCGACAGCGCGAACAGCACGAGTCCGGTGGTGGCGAAGTAGCGCGGATTGATCCGGTCGATCAGCTTGCCGACGAACGGCGCGAGCACACCGGAGAAGACCGCCATCGGGGCGAGCATCAGAGCCGACTGGGTCGGGGTCAGACCGCGGACCGTCTGGAAGTAGAACACGAGAGGCAGCGCCATGCAGGTCACCGCGAAGCCGACGGTGGTGATCGCGGCGTTCGAGAGCGAGAAGTTGCGGTCGCGGAACAGCTTCAGCGGCAGCAGCGGCTCCTTCTTGTTGAACGCCTGCCAGACGACGAACGCGATCAGCACGACGATGCCCGAGATGATCAGGCCCCACACCGTGATCGGGCCGGTGATGGTGCCCCAGTCGTACGTGCCGCCCTCCTGGATGCCGAACACCAGCAGGAACATGCCGACGCCACTCAGGACGACGCCGAGGATGTCGAAGCTGTGCGAGTGCGTCGGCAGCTTCGGCACGAGCCGGGCCGCCAGGATGAACGCGACGACGCCCACGGGCACGTTGATGAAGAAGATCCACTCCCAGCCGAGGCCGTCGACGAGCACGCCGCCGAGCAGCGGGCCGATCAGGGTGGCGACGCCGGCGACGGCGCCCCACAGCCCCATCGCAGCACCGCGGCGGTCCGGCGGGAAGATGCGGGTGATGACGGCCATCGTCTGCGGCGTCATCAGCGCGGCGCCGAGACCCTGCACGACCCTCGCCGTGATGAGCATCCCGATGCCGCCGCCCGGCATGACACCGGAGAAGCCGCACCAGGCGGAGGCGAGCGTGAAGATCACGAGGCCGATGAGGTAGAGGTTCTTCGGGCCGAAGCGGTCACCGAGACGACCGGTGATGAGCAGAGGGACGGCGTACGCGAGGAGGTAGGCGCTGGTCACCCAGATGACCGCGTTGTAGTCGGTGCCGAGGTCGAGGCCCTTCATGATCGCCGGGTTGGCGACCGACACGATGGTCGTGTCGATGAGGATCATGAAGAACCCGATGACCAGGGCCCACAGTGCGGGCCACGGCTTCAGTTCTTTTTCCATGGAAAGTGTTCCTGTCAGTGATGCTTCTCCTCGGACCAGGACAGTTCGCCCGATACGAGGTCGTCGATGAGGGATTCCAGCCAGGTCGCTTCGACCTCGCTGATGGCCCTGCTGTACTGCACGTTGATCCAGTACTTGCGCGGCAGCCGCTTGGCCTCCAGGTCGGCGATCCCCGCATCCATCGCCGCCAGGTCGGCGCGGATGAGCGCGACCCTGTTGCGTAGGAGCTGGATGACGGACTCGACGGGAAGGTTGTGCGACTCGCCCAGGGCGAGCGGGAACTCCGGGTATTCGTTGATGGGTGTCGCGAGGATTTCCGCGACCCGTTCGGTGAGCACGAGATAGCCGCTCTCGGTGATCTCATACGTGGTGCGCTCCGGCCTGTTGCCTTCGCGCTCTGTTCCGATCGCACGCACCAGCCCCTGCCCGGCGAGCCGGTCGACGGTGTGATACAGCGACCCGGGCCGCACCTTGACCACGCGTTCCTCCGAGCGCTGCACCAGGGTCTGGTACATCTCGTACGGATGCATCGGTCGCTCGACGAGCAGCGCGAGGGCTGCGACGCCGAGCGGCGTGAGCGTGGTGGTGGGGGGCATGTGTGGTGGGATCCTTGGTATTCCTGGCTGATTATTCCTTGAGGAATATACGGCGTGGACTAAGGCAATGTCAACCCCCGCCGGCCGAACAGGCGGGCTAAGGTCATACGTATGGCGCTTGACTCACATTCGGCGGCCCGCCTCATCCCGCAGCGGCTCCCCGCCGCCCGGCTCGGCGTGGCCGTGGTCGCCGAGCTGGTCGAGCTGATCGTCACCGGACAGCTCAACGAGGGCGACCTCCTGCCGCCCGAGGGACCGCTCAGCGAGCACTTCGGCGTGAGCCGCACGGTGCTGCGCGAGTCGGTCAAGCGGCTGGAGGAGAAGGGCCTCGTGATCGTCTCCCAGGGGCGGGGCACGCAGGTGCTCGCTCCCGGGTACTGGAACATGCTGGATCCCGTGGTGCTGTCCGCGCTGATCGACAACGACGAGAGCGTCGGCGTGCTGGACGAGCTGACCGTGGTGCGGGCGAGCCTGGAATCCGCGATGGCCGGCGCCGTCGCGGAGACGCACACCTCCGAGGAGCTGCGCCGGCTGAACAACGCGCTCACGGCGATGCGCGAGAGCGAGTCCGAGACGGACTCGTTCCGTCAGGCCGACGTGGTCTTCCACTACGCGCTGATGGAGATCTCGGGGAACCGGCTGGCGGAGAACATCGCCAAGCACCTCTACAAGCGCGCCGTCGAGTCCAGCCGCTACCAGGGCATCAACCCCCCGGATGCTGTGGCGCTGACCCTGGATGAGCACGCGGCCATCGTCGAGGCGATCGAGCGCAAAGACGTCCAGGGAGCGCAGAAGGCGATGCACGACCACATCCACATCTCGTGGGAGCGCCGCCGCCTTCCCGACCACGCACCGCGCAGCAGGGCGAGCCAGAAGGGGCAGCCGGGCAAAGGGCAGCCGGGCCAGAAGGCGCAGCGCGCTCAGGCGAGCGAGTAGGCCTCCCGCGCCGTCCCACCGAACACGCGGTCGCGCTCTGCGGCGGAGAGACCGTCGAGCAGTGTCTCCACCGCGGCGATCCACGCCGGGGCTCCCCCGCCGAGCTCGGCGAGCGGCCAGTCGGAGCCGTACATCAGCCGGGAAGGGCCGAAGGCGTCGAGCGCGACGTCGACCACCGGAGCGAGGTCGCGCGCCGTCCAGGATCCTGCCGCGAGCCCGGAGCTGAGCCCGGACAGCTTCGCCGTCACGTTCGGACGCCGGGCCAGTTCGCGCAGCCCGGCCGCCCACTCGCCGAGGTCGCCTCCCGGAGCAGGAGGGCCGCCGAGGTGATCGAGCACGAACCGCATCCCGTCGTGGCGGTCGGCCAGCCGGGCCGCCTGGCCCAGCTGCCAGTCGCGCACCACGAGGTCGAAGCTCAGCCGCTCGGCTTCGAGGGCCGCCATCCCCCGGCCGACCTCCTCGCGCGACAGCCACTCCGGGTCCGGGTCGATGTGCGCGAGGTGCCTGATCCCGACTACTGGGGTTGCACCGCCCATCCGGATGCGGTCGAGCTGCCCCCGAATGTCGCCCGCCAGGTCCACCCAGGCGACGAGTCCCGCGATGACGGGCGAGGCGAGCCGTGCAAGCCGGACGCTCTCGTCCAGGCTGTTGCTCGCCTGCACGACGATCGCGCTCCGCACCCCCGTGCTCGCGAGCATGGCGGTCAGCTCGTCCGCACCGAAGTCGCGGTCGATGGCCTGCATCGTCTGCGGGTCGATCCAGTCCTGCGGGTCGGTCGTGCGGTCCCACAGGTGCACGTGCGCGTCGATGCGACCGCTCACGCGAGGTGCCAGATCTCGTCGATGGGCTGCCACAGCGCGCCCTCGGCGCGCTCCTCCGCGATCCTCACCTGGCACGGGTCGGTGTGCGTCCACCACTCCTGCAAGACGGGATCGGCGGCGATGCGCTCCATATCGGCGTCGTGGTCGTCTCCGACGTACTCGTAGTACGCGAAGAGCGTGTCTCCGAAGAGGAAGATGCTGTAGTTGCGGATGCCGCACTCCGTCATCTTCGCCTCGACGCCCGGCCAGACGGCGCGGTGCAGTTCGAGATACTCCTCGCGCTTCTCCGGCCGGACCCCGACCACGAGCGCCCTGCGCTCCGGCGTGGCGCTCACGAGACCGGCCTCAGCGGGTTCACCGGCACGTCGATCACGTCCGGCTCGGCGACGAGCCGCAGCGCCGCGCGTTCGGGCCGGATGTGCGGACCGGACGCCGACGAGAGGACAGGGCTCGGAACGGAGGACGTCAGCAACGCCTCGTCGACGATGATCCCGATGCCCGGCCGGTCGCCCAGCACGATCCCGCCGTCGTCGAACTCCTGATCGACGTCCAGGCCGACCGGGAAGTGCAGATCCTGCACCTCGTGCGTCAGCAGGTTCGGGATGGCCGCGGCGGCGTGCGCGGCCGGGTTCGCGTTGTACGCGACAGGGCTCACCGGCAGGTCCCGTCCGTGCGCCAGCGTCGCGACGCGGAGCAGGTGGGTAATGCCCCACACGTTGCCCACCTGCACGATGTCGACGGCGTTCGCGTCGAGCAGCGGCCGGTACTGTTCCAGCCCGGTGAGGTTCTCCCCGCTGGCGATCGCCGCGCGGACCTTGCCGCGGAGCGCCGCCATCCCGGCCGCGTCCCAGCGCCGCAGCGGCTCCTCCACCCAGGTGAGGTCCATCCGCTCCTCGATCGCCGACAGGAACCGCGCGGCCTGCGCGTGGTTCCACGACTCGTTCACGTCGAACATGATGGCCGGCCTGCGGGAGTTGCGGCTGAGCGTGTCCCGCAGGATCTCCAGGCGGGGCAGGTCGCGGTCGAGGTCACGGCCGCCCTTGAGCTTGCCTGCCTTGAAGCCGCGGTCGGCGAACTGCTCGTAGAGAGCGGCGACCTCCTCGTCGGACAGGCCGTACTCCAGGCCGGAGGCGTAGCCGGGCACGAATCGCTCGCGCGCGCCGAGCATCCGCCAGAGCGGTTCGTCCGCCGCTTTCGCCTTGAGGTCCCAGAGGGCCATGTCGATGGCGCCGATCGTGCCGAAGGTCGAGCCCGAGTGACCGGCTTTGAACACCCAGTCGAGCATCCGGTCGTAGAGGGCGACCACCGAGCGAGGGTCCTCTCCCTCCACGGCGGGGAACACGCGCGCGATGTCGCTGTGCGCCCCGAGGCCGACGCCCTCGATACCGGCGTCCGTTTCGATGATGAGGACGGGGACGGGTGTGGTGTTCCCGCTCTGCACGCCGTTGACGTCGCCGGTGACCCTCCCCCAGTCGTGGACGGTGGAGAGGCTGCGATATCCGGTGATCTTCATCGGTGGTACTCCTTGATTTCTGGCGCGGTCATTCCTTGGTTCCTCCCGCCGTCATGCCAGAGACGAGGAATCGCTGGGAGAAGAGGAAGACGATCAGGACGGGCAGGATGGACACGATGGTCGCGAGCGCCAGGGTCGGCAGCTGCACCGAGTCCGAGCCGGCCGAGCTCGGGTTGAAGGCCGGGGTGGCCGAGAGCAGCGAGGTGAGCCCGACCTGCACGGGGTATCCGTCGCTCGACGGAAGCATCACGAACGGCAGGAAGAAGTTGTTCCAGTTCTGCACGAAGCTGAAGAACGCGACCAGCGCGACGATCGGCGCCGCCAGCGGCAGAGCCACCCTGGTGAACACCTGCAGCTCCGAGCATCCGTCGATGCGGGCGGCGGCGAGCAGATCCCTCGGGATGCTCGTGGAGAAGTAGATGTACGTGAGGTAGACCCCGAACGGGAAGAACGACATCGGCAGGATCACCGACAGCGGGCTGCCGATCAGGCCGACCGCGTTGAGTTCGAGGAAGATCGGGAGCACGAGCGCGGTGCTCGGGATGAGCATGACCACCAGGGTCAGCACGAGCATCGCCTTGCGCAGCCGGAACTCGGTGAGCGCGAGCGCGTAACCGGCCGGGACGCTGACGATGAGGGTGATGACCAGGGCGCCGATCGAGTACATGGCCGAGTTGCCGATCCACGTCGTCACCGCGCCGCCCTGGAAGGCGAACAGCTGGTTCCAGTTGGCGACGAAGTCGGACCACGAGCCGAGCGCGAACGGGTTGGACAGGATGAGCGCCTTCGACGACTTGGTCACGGCGAACAGCAGCCACACGATCGGGATGGCGAAGAACAGGACGAAGACGGCGAGGACGACGGCCGCGATGGAGCGCCCGCTCCAGCCGCGGAGGGCCGAGCCCAGTCCGCGGCGTTCGCTCGGGAGTGCTGTCATGGTCATTCCTTCTCGAAGAGGCCGCCGCGGGTGACGAACACCCACGAGAGGAGCAGCGCGACGACCAGCAGGATGAGCGAGATCGCGGCGGCGCCGTTGAAGTCGTTCTGCTGGAAGGCGTATTGGTACGCGAGCTGGTTGAGCGAGTAGTCGTTGGGGACGATCGCGTTGCTGGCCTGGCTGAGCAGCTGCGGCTCGACGAAGAGCTGGGTGCCGGCGGCCAGCGACATGACGCCCATGTACGCGATCCACTTGCGGAGCATCGGCAACTGGATGCGCAGGGCGATCTGGAACGCGTTCGCTCCGTCGATCCTGGCCGCCTCGAGGATGTCGGTGCTGATGTTGTTCAGCGCGCCGTACATGATGACGATCCAGCCGCCTGCACCCGTCCAGAACGCGATGATCGCGAAGATCGCCGGCAGGTTTCCCGGCTGGATCACCTCGACGAAGCTGTTCAGCCCCAGGAAGCGGAGGATGCCGCTGACCGGGCTGGCGGTGGGGTCGAGCACGAAGAGCCAGAGCAGGACGCTCGACGCCCCGGCGAGCGCGCCGGGCAGGTAGTAGATGAAGCGCAGGGAGGTCGCGGCCCAGCGCGCGCGGAGCGAGTGGACGATCAGCGCGAGCACGACCACGAAGATCACGAGGCTGATCAGCCAGATCACGAGGTAGACCGTGACGTGGAGCACGGCGGGCCAGAACCGGAAGTCGGTGACCACCGTCACGAAGTTCTGGAACCCGGCGAATCCGCCGTCGGCCGTGGTGAAGGCCAGGAGCACCGCATAGAGCGCCGGGAGGACGCCGAAGGCGATCGTGAGCAGTGCGTAGAGCGAGATGAAGACGTAGCCGATCGGGGTGCGCCCAGGTGCCCGGCCGCCTGGCCGGGCTGACCGCCGGCGCCCGGAGGCGCCGACGGTCAGCTGGTCGCTCGGGGGAGCGAGTGTCATGTCAGTTCACCGTGTATCCGTCGACCTTGGCCTGGTTCTCGATGGCCGTCTGCCAGGTCGGCAGCAGGTCGACGATGGACTTGCCTCCGGTGATGGCCGGGGTCATGGTCTTCGCCCAGACGGCTTCCTGGCTGAAGACCGGGTAGCCCCAGCCGTCCCAGACCTGGGAGGCGGCGGTCACGATGGGCTTGAGCGGCGTCGCGAAGTACTTGCTCGACTCCTGCTTGGCGATCCACTTCTCCGCGGCCGGCGCGAACGCCGGGTATCCGGGGGCGAGGGCGACCTGGTAGTCGTCCGCCGTCGTGACGAACTCCGCGAACTTCGCAGCCGCCTTCAGGTTCTTCGAGTGGCTGGAGATGAACCAGGTGCCGCCTCCGACGTTTCCGGTGACCGCCTTGTCCTCACCCTTCCAGGTGGGAGGCTCTGCGACGCCGAGCTGTCCGGCCGGCACGTTCAGCGACTGCGCGTTGTTGAAGATGGCGCCCGCGTACCAGGCCGGGCCGGGCATCATCAGGACCTTGCCGCTGTAGTTCTTGACGAACTCCGGGGTGAAGACGCTCACGACGGGGACGGTCTTGTTCTCGCGGAGCGTGTCGAGCATCGATGCCGCCCGCTTGCACTCCTCGCTGTCCGTCTTGACCGTGACGGCTTTGGGACCGGTCACGTCGTTCGCCTGGCACTTGCTCGCCCACATGAAGACCTCGGGGGTCCAGGCGTCGCCCGCGGTGCCGACGATGTATCCGGGGTGCTCCTTGGCCACCTTCTCGCCGAGGGCCTGGTATTCCTCCCAGGTGGTGGGGACCGTGTAGCCGAACTGGTCCATCAGGGACTTGTCGAACCACAGCACAGCCTGCGCGAGGTCGTTGCGGAGGCAGTAGACCTTGCCCTCGACGGTGCAGGGGTTCAGGGCCCCTCCGGTGAACTTGCTCAGCGTGTCGCTGGGAACGAGCCCCTTGTCGAGCACAGCCGCGAAGGCCTGTTTGCCTCCCGACTTCTGGCTGGCCCAGGATGCGTCGCTGTTCTGGCTGGAGAAGACGACGTCCGGCCAGCCGCTGCCCGCCCTGTCGAAGAGTTGCATCTTCGTGCGGAACGAGTTGGAGCCGTTCGCCGATCCGTCGTACGTGACGACCTTGATCTTCGTTTCGGGATTGGCCTTCTCGAAGGCCTTCGCAGCGGACTGGCGGTCCGCGTCCACCCAGACGGTGATCGTCGAGGAGGTGTCCTGCTTGGCTTCGGGAAAGCCGTATGAACCGTTCGTGGTGCTTCCGCCGGTGCTGCAACCGGTGAGGGCGATCAGTGCCGCTGCGGCTCCGATCGCTGCCACCGTCAGCGCGGGCCTTCGGCTCGAACGCACCACAGTGTGGATTCCGACCATGAGATGTCCTTGTCTTGTCGACTTCGTTGACGACGCCGAGGAGGCGTAGTGCGAGCATAGAGCATACGTATGATGTTTGCCAAGAGGCAATCGCCTACCGGCCGAGCCAGCCCCCATCGACGGGCAGGATGGCGCCCGTGACGTACGCCGCGGCGTCGGAGGCGAGGAACACGGCGGCCCCCGCCACGTCCTCCGCAGCACCCCAGCGACCGGCGGGGATGCGCTCGATGATCGACCGCGACCGCTGCTCGTCGTCCTGCAGCGCCTGGGTGTTGTCCGTCGCGATGTAGCCGGGCGCGATGCCGTTGACGGTCACACCCCTCCCCGCCCACTCGTTGGAGAGCGCACGCACGAGACCGGCGACACCGGACTTCGCCGCCGCATAGCCCGGCACGTTGATGCCGCCCTGGAACGAGAGCAGCGACGCGGTGAAGATGACGCGCCCCCGGCCGGCATCGAGCATCCGGCGCCCGAGCACCTGGCTGAGCAGGAAGCCGCTCGTCAGGTCCACCTCCAGCACCTCGTCGAACCACTCCATCGGATGCTCGGCGGCGGGCGCGCGGCGGATGACGCCCGCGTTGTTGACCAGGATGTCCACGGTGCGATCCCCGGCGACCAGTCCGTCGGCGAACGCCGTGACCTGCGCCCTGTCCGCGAAGTCGACCCTGTGCCCGGTGAAGGAGCGACCCATCCCGCGCACCCGGTCGGCGATCGCCGACGCCTCCGGATCGAGCGTCGCCGAGACGCCGACGATGTCCGCTCCGGCCGCGGCGAGCGCCTCGGCCATCGCGAACCCGATCCCGCGTTTCGCGCCCGTGACGACGGCGAGCCTGCCGGTCAGATCGAACGGGTTCATGCTCCGACCTCCACGAGCAGCTTCATGGCCTGGCCGGCCTCGAGCGCTTCGAACGCCGCCGCGACCTCGGTCAGCGCGACCACGCGCGTGATGAGCTTCCCGGCCGGAATGGTGCCACCGGCCACCAGCTCGACCGCGCGCTCGAAGTCCTGCCGCTCGTACACCCGCGCCCCCAGGATGGTGAGCTCGCGCCAGAAGACGCGGTGCAGGTCGAGCGGCCTCGGCTGCGAGTGGATCGCGACCACGACCACAGTGCCGCGGACCTTCGCCAGCCCCGTCGCGCCGAGCACGGCGGCCGCGGCGCCGGAGACCTCGAACACCACGTCGGCGCCCGCATCCCCGGTCCACTCGTTCACCCACGCCACCTGGTCGACCCCGGACGGGTCGATGGTGCGCAGCCCCATGTCCTCGGCGGCCGCCCTGCGGTTCGCGTCGATCTCCGCGATCACCACCTCGGCCCCGGATGCGGTGGCCACCGTCGCGATGAGCACGCCGATGGGTCCTGCGCCGATCACGACGACCTTGTCCCCAGCACCCGCGCCGGATCGGCGGACATCGTGCACGGCCACGGCGACCGGCTCGACGAGCGCGGCATCCCGCAGCGACACGCCATCCGGGAGCCGGACGAGGGTGCGGGCCGGCACGTTCCAGTACTGCTGGAGCGCTCCGGGGCTGTCGATGCCGATGAAGTCGAGGTTCTGGCAGATGTGATGGTTTCCGGCGAGGCAGGCCGGGCAGGTGCCGTCCCAGTCGAGAGGCATCACGGTGACCAGGTCGCCGACCGCCCAGCCGTCGACGCCCGGGCCGAGCTCGGCGATGGTGCCGGACATCTCGTGGCCGATGGTCGCCGGGGCGGTCACCCGCGCATCCATGTCGCCGTGGTAGACGTGCAGGTCGGTGCCGCAGATGCCGACGTACGCGACGGCGATCCTGACCTCCCCGTCGCGCAGAGCCGCCGGCTCGCGCTCCTCGACCGTGATCGTTCGTGCCCCTGTGTACTCTGCCGCCAACATCGCCGACTGCTCCTCTTCTCTGCGTTCACGCCTCGTCGCGCCGCTTCGACCCCTGGCGGGATGCGGCGACCACAGCTTAGATCAGAATATCGGCAAACATAATACGTATGCTGAGTTATCATCACGGTCATGGAGAAGCGATGAACCCACGAACGAGCATCCCGGCACGCACCCTCCGCACGGGAGCAGCGGTGACGGAACTCGGCCTCGGCGCCGCCCAGTTCGGCAACCTCTTCCGCGAGACCACGGACGAGGAGACCGCGAGCGCGGTGGCCACAGCGCTCGGCGCCGGCATCCGGTACTTCGACACGGCCCCGCACTACGGGCTCGGGCTGTCGGAGCGGCGGCTCGGTGCCGCTCTGCGTGCGAACGACGCGCGGCGCGACGAGCTCGTGCTCTCGTCGAAGGTGGGCAGGCTGCTCGTCGACAGCCCGGAGACCGCCGACCGGCTCGACGACGACGGGTTCGTCGTGCCCGCCGACCGCAGGCGCGTGTGGGACTTCAGCAGGGACGGCATCCTCCGCTCGGTCGAGTCGTCCCTTGAACGCCTCGGAACGGACTACCTCGACATCGCGTACCTGCACGACCCGGACGACCACTGGCCGGAGGCGTCGGCCACCGGCATCGGGGCGCTCGTCGAACTCCGCGACCAGGGCGTCGTGCGCGCCATTGGGGCCGGGATGAACCAGTCGGCCATGCTCACCGCGTTCGTCGAGCAGACCGACGTGGATGTGGTGATGGTCGCCGGCAGGTTCACCCTCCTCGACCAGTCGGCGCTGACCGACCTCCTTCCCGCGGCGCTGCGCCGCGGGGTGTCCGTGGTCGCTGCGGCGGTCTACAACTCCGGCCTGCTGAGCAGCCCGACCGTCGACAGGGCCGCGCACTTCGACTACGGAACGGCCCCGGCGGCCGTCGTCGAACGCGCAGAGGCGCTGGCGGAGGTGTGCGCGCGGCACGGCGTGAGCCTGCCGGAGGCGGCCGTCCAGTATCCGCTGCGGCACCCGGCCGTCGTCTCCGTGGTGACCGGGATGCGCACCGCGTCCCACGTGCGGAGCACGGCGGACCGGTACGCGGCGACCATTCCGGATGCGCTCTGGGAGGAGCTGGACGCGAGCGGCCTGGCGGCCGATCCGGCACGCATCCACTGATCGCGCTCCCCGCCGCCTCTGCCGCCAGCCCTCCGCGCCCGCGCCGTTGTAGCATTCCAGGGGACCGCTCCGGGGTGGCTCGGGAAGGATTCGACTGTGGCCGTGACGCTCCGCGAGGTGGCTGCGGCGGCCGGCGTGTCCATCAAGACCGTGTCGAACGTGATCAACGGCTACGCGTACATCAGCGACGCAACGCGGGCGGCGGTCGACGCCGCCATCGCCGAGCTCGGCTACCAGCCCAACCTGTCGGCGCGCGGCCTGCGCTCCGGACGTACGGGCGTGATCAGCCTCGTGATCCCCGACCTCAAGAACCCGTACTTCGCGGAGCTCGCCGACTCCGTGATGCGCGAAGCCGCCACGCACGACGTCGCGGTGTTCATCCAGCAGAGCGGGGGCGACCGCGACAGGGAGCTCGCGATCCTGCGCGGCCCGCAGATGCGGATGGCGGACGGCATCCTGTTCAGCGTCGCCGGCCTCGGCCAGGAGGACGCCGCCCTCGTCGACGTGCCGACCCCGATCGTGCTGCTGGGCGAGCGGATCTTCCACGGTCCCGCCGACCACGTCACGATGATGAACATCGTGGCCTCCCGGGCGGCCACGGAGCACCTGCTGTCGCTCGGGCGTCGCCGGATCGTCGCGCTGGGCGCGCATCCCGGTGAGGTCGTGGGTTCGGCCGGGCTGCGGCTGGCCGGGTACCGGGAGGCGCTGGAGGCCGCCGGGGTGGAGTACCGCGACGAGCTGGTGCTCGAAGCCGGGGAGTGGCGCAGAGTCGACGGCGCGCGCGCCATGCGGACGTTCCTCGAAACCGGCATCGACGTGGACGGCGTCGTGGCCTTCAACGACTCGCTGGCATTCGGCGCGATGCGCGCCATCGAGGACCGCGGGTTCCGCATCCCGGACGACGTGGCGGTGATCGGCTTCGACGACCTCGACGAGACGAGGTACTCCATCCCGACCCTGTCGTCGATCGAGCCCGGCCGTGACGACATCGCGGAGACGGCCGTGCGCCTGCTGCTGGCGCGGATTGGCGGCGACACCACTCCGTTCCAGGAGCACGAGGCGCCGTTCCGGCTGGTCGCCCGCGAGTCGACCGCTCGCTGACCGCGCGTCTCCGAACCGGGGTTGACAGGGCGCCCCGGAATGTCGGATAGTCTTCCTACAACGTTATAGGTAAACGTTGTACTACGACGAAGGAAGCCAACGAATGTCTGACTCCACGATCATCCTCGACCGCGCGAACACGGTCGGCCCCGTGCGCCGCCGTACCTTCGGCGCCTTCGTCGAACACCTCGGCCGGTGCGTGTACGACGGCCTGTACGAGCCCGGCCACCCGACCGCCGACGCCGACGGTTTCCGGCGGGATGTGGTCGACCTCGTCAAGGAGCTCGGCACCAGCACCGTCCGCTATCCAGGAGGCAACTTCGTCTCCGGCTTCCGCTGGGAGGACTCCGTCGGCCCACGCGAGAGCCGCCCGGTGCGCCGCGACCTCGCCTGGCACTCGCTGGAGACCAACCAGGTGGGACTCGACGAGTTCTCCCGCTGGCTGAAGCTGACGAACTCCGAGCTGATGCTCGCCGTCAACCTCGGCACCCGCGGCATCGAGTCGGCGCTCGACCTGCTCGAATACGCCAACCACCCGTCCGGCACGGCGCTCAGCGACCAGCGCATCGCGAACGGAACGCCCGAACCGCACAACATCCGGATGTGGTGCCTCGGCAACGAGATGGACGGCCAGTGGCAGACCGGCTACCTCACGGCCGACGACTACGGCAAGCTCGCCGCCAGGACCGCCGCCGCGATGAAGATGGCGGACAAAGACCTCGAACTCGTCGCCTGCGGCTCCTCCGGCTCCGGGATGCCCACCTTCGGCGAGTGGGAGCGCGTCGTCCTGGAGCACGCGTACGACCACGTCGACTACATCTCCGCGCACGCCTACTACCAGGAGCGCGGCGGCGACCTCGGATCGTTCCTCGCCTCGTCGGTGGACATGCAGTACTTCATCGACACGGTCGTCGCGACCGCCGACCACGTCGGATACCGCAAGAAGAGCACGAAGAAGATCAACATCTCGTTCGACGAGTGGAACATCTGGTACCTCGACGAGCACCAGGCCTCCGACGAGATCAACGACGAGTGGCGCGTCGCCCCCCGCCAGCTCGAAGACGTCTACTCGGTCGCGGACGCGGTCGTGCTCGGCAACCTGCTGATCACGCTCCTCAAGAACAGCGACAGGGTGACCTCCGCCTCCCTCGCCCAGCTGGTCAACGTGATCGCCCCGATCATGACCGAGCCGGGCGGGGACGCCTGGCGCCAGACCACGTTCTTCCCGTTCTCCGTCACCAGCAGGCTGGCGCGCGGCACGGTGCTGCGCCCGGTCATCGACTCCCCGACCTACGCCACCGCCGTCCACGGCGATGCAGCGGTGGTGGATGCCGTCGCCACGTTCGACGACGAGACCGCGACCGGCGCGGTGTTCCTCGTGAACCGCGACCAGACCGCATCCCGAACCGTCACCATCGACGTGCGCGACCTCGGCGCATCCCGGATCGACGAAGCGGTCACGCTGGCCGACGACGACGTCTACGCGAAGAACACCCTCGAGAACCAGACGCGCGTCGGCCTCACGCCGAACACGTCCGCGGCGATCGAGGACGGCCGCCTCACGGTCGTGCTGCCGCCCGTGTCGTGGACGGCCGTGTCGTTCGGCTGACGCCGGTCACTTCGTCTTCGACAGCTTGTCGATCCAGGCCAGCGCCACGGCCGACAGGATGAAGACGCAGTGGATGACCACCTGCCAGAAGACGCCCTCGCTGGTGTACTTCTCGCTGCCGAGGACGCCGCCGTTGGCTGCTCCGATATCGGCGACGGCGATGAACGTCTTCAGCAGGTGGATGGAGGAGATGCCGATGATCGCCATCGCCAGCTTCACCTTGAGCACGTTGGCGTTGACGTGCGACAGCCACTCGGGCTGATCGGGGTGTCCCTCCACGTTCACGCGTGAGACGAACGTCTCGTAGCCGCCGATGATCACCATGATGAGCAGGTTCGCAATCATCACCACGTCGATCAGCCCGAGGACGGCGAGCATGATGTCCGCTTCCTCGATGTGCGTCGGGTGGGCGATGACGTCCTCGGCGATGTGCCACAGCTCCACCATGAAGACGTAGACGTAGATCAGCTGCGCGACGATCAGGCCGAGGTAGAGCGGGGCCTGCAGCCACCGGCTGGCGAAGATCAGCGAACTGATCCCGCGCTGGGGAGCGTTCGGACGGCGCGGCGACGGCTGCTCTGCCTGGGTGGGGGCGACGACGGGTGGGGCAGTCTCTGACACGGGGGCTTCCTCACGTATTCGGGAGGGAAAGCCTAAACGGGCGTTTATGTGAGAACGCTCAGGATCGGGCGTTCAGTGCCAGCACCTGCTCGGTGAACGCCCGGGCGCCGCCCTGCGCAGGGTGGCGCACGGCAGGCGCATCCACCCCCTCCGCTGCGAGCGCGCCCTGCGCCTTCCTGCCGACAGCGACGATGGTCTGGATGCCGAACGCCCTGGCCAGTTCGAGGGCGACGGGTGTTCCGTCGCGCACCTCGGCGGGCCGCGGAGTGCGGTTGGTGCGCGGGTCGCCGGCGACGAACGGGTGGTGCGGGTAGATCGGCCAGGTGAGCGGCAGCGGCCCGTGCCAGTCGGCGAGCGCCGCCCAGACCACCCTGCTCGACGCCTCCCACGGGGCCTGTGGATGCTCGGGCAGCTCCAGCCCGGGAACGGCGCGCGCGGCGGGCCCACCCTCACCGGCCTCGCGCGCGGAGACGAACGGGACGCCGGTGACCGTCATGCCGCGCCAGCCCGGCGCCTCGGCGAGGAGGAGCACGGTGGTCCCGTGCACGGCGGCGAGGTAGCGGCGGAGGTTGCGCTCCCGCATGCGGCCGAGCTCGTCGTCGCCGTAGAGGTACTCGGCGTCCGGCGGCTCCGGCACGGCGCCGAGCAGGCGAAAGAAGGTGTCGAGCATCCCTTCATGGTCGCAGACAGGGCAGAATTGTCCCACCTCGCGCCGCGGGGCGGAGAGTCGGAGCGAAGGGTCCCGGATGCCGTCCATCATCCTCGTGGGGTTCGCCGCGATCGTGCTGTGGTCGCTGGTCGCGCATCGGTTCGAGCGCAGCGGGATCGCCGGGCCGCTGGCGCTGGCCCTGATCGGTTCGCTGGTCGTGCTCATCGACATCCCGGCGTTCGTCGAAGCCGTCGACAGCGATGTGGCCGAGCACGTGGTGGAGCTGATCCTGGCTGTGCTGCTGTTCGTCGATGCCTGCGAGGTGAAGGGCGGCGTCTTCGGCGGCGAGGGCAAGATGATCGCGCGGCTGGTGCTGATTGCGCTCCCGCTGTCGCTCGCGCTCGTGGTCGTCAGCGGGCTCTGGCTGCTGCCCGGCGTGAACCTGTTCGTGCTCATCGTCATCGCCTGCGTCGTGATGCCGACCGACTTCGCGCCGGCGACGGCGCTGCTCCGCTCTCCGAGGATCCCGGCCAGAGTGCGGCAGATCCTCAACGTGGAGAGCGGGTACAACGACGGCCTCATCTCCCCGATCTTCGGTATGTCGCTGGCCATCGCGGTGGTGCTGCCGACGCTGATCAAGGTCGCGGACAGCGGCACGGAGCCGTCGCACAGCACCGAGACCGAGCTGGAGAAGAACGTCGAGGACTTCGTCAACGCGTTCTTCGGCGCCGTGCCGGCGACCATCGTCGCCATCCTCGTCGGCGTGCTGCTCGGCGGCGCGATCGGCCTGCTCACCCGGTGGGCGTCCGGCCGTGGCTTCGCCAACCCGACCGGCGTGCGCATCGTCATGCTGATCACCCCGCTCTTCACCTACGGGATCGCGACGATCCACGGCGTCGGCGCCAACGGTTTCGTCGCCGCCTTCGTCGCCGGGGTGATGTTCCGCTTCACCCGCACACGCAAGACGGAGCAACTGTCGATCGCGCACGACGAACTCGTGCTGGTGGAGGAGGTCGGCGTCCTCGCGACCAACTTCGTCTGGTTCGTCCTCGGCGCCATGACCACCGACATGATCGTCAGAGGCGTGGACTGGATGCTCCTGCTGGTCGCCCTGCTCGCGCTCACCGTGTTCCGCGCCGTGCCGGTCTACCTGGCCACGCTCGGCTCATCCATCTCGTGGCGGGACCGCACGATCGTGGGGCTCGTCGGGCCGCGCGGAGCCGCATCCATCGTCTTCGGCCTGCTGGCGTTCAACAAGCTGCCCACCGGCGCCGGAGACGACGTCTGGGATGTCGCGGTGCTGACGGTGGTCTCGAGCATCATCCTGCACGGCTTGGTCGCGCCGTACATCGTGAAGCGGCTGCCCAGCCGGGTCTGATCCGTCAGGCGAGCTCCATCAGGCGGGCGTGGGCGTACTCGCAGACGAGGGCGTGCAGGTAGACGGCCTGCGGCACATCCACGTTGGAGTCCATGCGCAGGCTCAGCGCGCCGGTCTTCCAGTGCCGGAACGTGTCGTCGCCGCAGACCACCGCGAGCAGTTCGAGGAGCGAGTCGTCGAACCGGATGGAGTGGATCGCCCTGCGGTACTCCTCCAGCGTGAGCGCCATCGAGAACGGGATGTTCATGAAGCAGAGGGCGGTCTGGATGTCCAGCCTGAGCAGCCGGGGGCGGCCGCGCTCCGGGTCGATGGAAGGGATGTCCAGCTGCTGCAGGTCGAGGGGTTCGCGCCGGGTGACCGGAACGCCGTCCAGCGCGATGAACACGTCGTAGACGTTCACGTCGTGCTCGACCACGGCGTGGTCGCCCAGCCCTGCGAGCGTCACGGGCCGCAAGGTGACCGGCTCCATCGCGGCGGGGGTGTTGCGGATGAGGAAGTTCACGAGGTTCGTCTCGACCACGAAGTGCCGGATCAGCAGCTCCACCGCATCCGGATGGACGAACCGGCGCAGGAACCAGACGCAGAGCACATCCATCGTGCCGAGCGACATCCAGCGGAACGGCAGCACCCGCTTGACGATCGAGACCAGGGCGACGATCACCCGGGATAGCACCCGGGCGACCGGGTACAACCAGCGCCGGGACAGCCGCCGCTGGTCGTCCAGGATCTTCCGCACCAGCGCGCGGTCGAGCGGGATGGACGGGTCGGCGGAGATCGCATCCCACATGCTCGGGTCGGACAGCCCTACCTGCGGCATGTCACTGATCCAGTTCCTCGAGCTGCAGCACGTACAGCCTGGCGACCACCTGCGCGCAGCGCACGATGTCGTCGGCCGCGGCGTCGTCGATGATGCCGGAGGTCAGGATCGCCTCCAGCGCCCCGGTGTGCTCGGCGTCCGCATCCTGGTGGTAGCGCATGAAGTGCACCTGGTTGTCTGCGAGTCCGAGCACCTCCTGGAACCGCGCAGCCCAGCCGGCCGCCCGCTTCGCGCCGAGCCCCTCGATGATGAACATCGCACCGAGCAGGCCCACCGGGTTCGGGCGGTCGGCGTAGTGGAACATGTAGCCGGACAGCGCCTCGGAGCCGAGGTTCTTCCTGCCGGCGCGCAGCTCATCCAGCGAGCCGCCGATCGCCACGTAGTCGCGTTCCAGCATGAGGTAGTCGCGATGCTCCTCCTCGGCGTGGCGGATCGCCGCCGACCGCAGGGTGAAATGGTCGACGTCGAAGCTGGACGCCGCACGGGAGATCCACGGCGACCCGTCGACCACCTGCTGCCGGAGGTTGAAGAGCAGCCTGCTGTAGTCGTCGATGGTGACCGTGCCCTCGGCGAGCCTGCTCAGGATGGGGACCCGGTCCAGCCGCTCCTCCAGGTCGGCCCACACCTCGGTCAGGCGGGTGAAGAGGGATTCGGCGACGGCGGTCGCGTCTGGCGTGGCTGTGGCTGTCGTCATGTCACTGCTCCTTGGTGGTGTTCTGCGCGCTGGTGTTCTGCGGGGCTCCCGGCCCCACGACGGTGAGGTGGGCGAAGGCGAAAGAGAACCGGCCGGACTCCGGCACGGCGAGAAGCACGGTGTCCCCGACGGCGAACCGTCCGGTGCTCCACGCCTCCTCCAGCGCGATGAAGATGCTGGCGGAGCCGGTGTTGCCGCGGGTCTCCAGGTTGGAGAACCAGCGGCCGGTGTCCAGGGTGGGCAGGCGGCGGCGCAGGGAGTCGAAGGCGAGGTCTCTGAACGCGTTGGTGCTGTAGTGGCAGATCACGTGGTCGAGGTGCTTCACGTCCACCAGGCCGATGTCGACCAGCTCCTCGAACTGCTTCAGCCCGGCCTCTGCCAGCTCGTCGAGCACGCTCACGTCCTGCCGCAGCAGGAACATCCCCGCCGCATCCGCCTCGGCGACGCTGACGTCCTGCCAGGTGCTCCCGACGCTCGCCTCCGTGCCGTCCATCCCCGCCCGCATGCACACCGGATGCTCGTGGGCGAGCGACACCTGCCGCACCCAGTCGAGTCGCAGCGACGGCCTGCTCGGGTGCGGCTGGAACTCCAGCACCACCGCGCCGGCGCCGTCGGAGAGCATCCAGCGCAGGAAGTGCGAGTCGAGCCCAGCACGCTTGCCGTCGAACCGGCGCTGCCGGAGGCTCCGACTGGGCAGCTCGGAACCGACGACGGCGGCCCGTGGATGGTCGCCCAGCCGGATCTTGCTGGCTGCGGCGTCCAGGGCGGCCAGGCTCGACGCGCACACGCCGGAGGCGGACAGCACCTGCATGGGACCTCCGCCGAGCCTGCCGTGCACCATCGACGCGAAGCCGGGCACGAGTACGTCGCCCATCGTGGTCGCCGTCGCGAGCATCCGAAGGTCGGAGGCCGGGATCCCGCGGTCGTCCAGGGCAGCCTGCAGCGCCTTGACGGCGAGCTCTTCGTTGAGCTCCGTCGGCTCGCCGTGCTCGTCGAGCGCGTAGTGCCGCTTCCGGATGCCGTTCGCAGCCAGCACTCGACGCCGGATGCGCTCGGTGACCGGGTCTTCGCCGCCGAGCCTGGCCGCGATCCCGTCGTTGTCGACCGGCTCTCCGGGGAGGTAACTCCCGAAGCCGGTCAGGTATGCGGCTGCCGTCATGGCGCGATTCGGGTCATCGGAGGCGTCCTTTCGGTCAGGCAAACATACCTGACACCAGTTTTCGGACCCGCGACCGTCGAAGCTACCCCCCTTTGTGTCGTCGTCTCTACGGCCGGAGCCCCACCCGCGGGTGCTGTCCCGCCGCGGCGAGCGCCGCATCCACGTCGGCCAGCCGGAAGGTCTCGCCGACCTGCGCCGCGAACGGGTAGCGCTGCCACGCGCCGGCGAGGTATCGCACGGCCTCCGCCAAGTGGCGCGGGGCGTAGTTGTGGACGCCGCGGATGGTGAGCAGGCGACGGACCAGCTGCTCGGGGTCGATGGCGAGGTCTGGGCCGGGGGAGACCGAGCCGACCAGCACGAGCACGCCGCCGACGTCCACGGCGTGGAACAGCGAGCGCACGGCCGCCGGTGCGCCGGAGAGTTCCAGCGCGATCGTCGGCGCAGCACCGCGGCCGCCCGCTGCGGCGAGAGCGGCATTGAGTCCGCCGGGAGCGTCGATGGCGACCCGGGGGTCGGTGACGGCCGCCGCGCCGAACGCGAGCGCAGCATCCCGGCGTTCGGCGATCGGGTCGCTGACCACGACGTGCGCGCCGGCGTCGGAGGCCATCGCGGTCGCCGTGAGGCCGAGCATGCCCGCCCCGGCGACGAGCACGAGCGCGCCCTCCAGCGGCGTGATCCCGGATGCGGCCTCCAGCGCAGCCGCGACCGTCGCGGTGGCGCACGAAGCCGGCGCCAGCACCTCGGCGGGCACGTCCTCGGGGACGGCGACCATCGCGGTGCCGTCGAGGATGTGGCCGTGCGTGGCGAAACCGCCGGACAGCTCCCAGCCCCTGCGCATGCGCTCGTGACCGTACTTCTGCAGGTTCGCGCACTTCTGCGGCAGGCCGCGACGGCACCTGCTGCACCGTCCGCACGGCACCGCGACCGACCAGACGATCCTCTCGCCGAGGCTCACCCGGTGACCGTCGATCGTCTTCGCTCCGCCGCGGCCGAGCGCGACCACCCTGCCCACCTGCTCGTGCCCGAGGATGAGCGGCGTCGGCGCCGACCGGTGCCCGAGGACCGTGTGCACGTCCGAGCCGCACACCGTCGCCAGCTCGATCTCGACCAGAGCGTCCCCCGGCGACAGCCGCACCCCCGGCACAGCCACCGCCTCGTGCAGATGACCTTCCCCCGGCCACACCATCGCCGTCGCCGACGGATAGACGCTGACCCCTTTCCCCAAGCGCGCTGGTGGTTCCACCACGCGCGGGGTCACCGCCCGCACGGTCATCGTCCGGCGGTGTCGTCGAGGCCGAGCAGCTCGGCGAGGTCGGCGATGCTCGGGATGACCGCGTCGGCCCCCGCTTCGGTCAGTGTCTCCTCGTCGTGGGCGCCGGTGAGCACGCCGACCACGAGGCCGGCCCCTGCGGCGATCCCGGATGCGATGTCGCTCGCCGTGTCTCCGACCACGACCATGCCCTCCACGCTCGTTCCGCCCGTGCGCAGCAGCGCCGTCAGCGGAAGGTCGGGGAACGGACGGCCACGACCGGCCTCCGCCGGGCTCAGGGTGAGGTCTGCGAGGTCGCGCCAGCCGAGCGCATCCAGCACGGCATCCTGGGTCGGGCGGGAGAAGCCGGTGGTCAGCGCGACCTTCACGCCCAGCTGCCGCAGGTGCCGGATGAGGTCTTCCGCACCAGGCACGGCGCGCAACCCTTCGCTCGCCGCGAGCTCGCCGTACGCGGACTCGAACAGGGCGTTGGCGTGCTGCGCCTGGTCTTCGTCGTCGGTGAGGGCGCGGAACACGGCGATCTTGGACTGGCCCATCGTCTCGCGCACGTAGTCGAGCGCCTGCTCGCGCTCCTCCGGCGTGCTGCCGATGCCCGCCGCGTCGGCTGCGCGCTCGAAGGCGCGCTCGACCAGGCCGTCGTCGACGACGGTGGTGCCCGCCATGTCGAGCACGACGAGTTCGAGGTCTGCGTCGAGGTCGTCGGCGTCGTCGAGGTCGTCGTCACTGAACTCCTCGTCGTCCTCCCAGTCCTCGTCCGTCGCGTCGTCGGCGGCGTGCTCGTCGACCGCCGTCCCGGTGGATGCGCGGCCGAAGTCGTCGAACTCGCTGGTGATGATTCCGTCATCAGTGCTCATGGTCGGTGCCCTTCTGTGGTGGTTCAGGTGAAACTCGCGAAACGGGTGGAGGTGGGGTCTCAGCCCACGCGCGCTGCGCCGGGTGCGCCGGCTGCGCCCGCGGTGGCGAGAACGCCGGACGCCGACGAGAACAGCTCGTCGACCACACGCTCCGCGAGGCCGAGGCCGGTCGTCATCCCGATGCCGGTGGTCACCGAGACCACGCGCACTTCGGGGGCCGGCGCGGCGACGAGGAACTCGTCCGGTGCGGAGGCGTAGACGCCCTGCCACCGCTCCCTGACCCGGATGCGGTCGGTGCCGAACAGCAGCCGCGCCTGTTCGAGCAGCAGGTCGTACGCCGCCTCCGACTGGAACGGAGGGACATCGGCCCCTCGGTAGTGCGTGTCGCCGACGATCAGCCCGCCATCCGGCCGCTGCGTGTACATCTGGTTCAGATCGAGTGCCGACAGCTCGGGATGCTCCTCCGCCAGCCGCTCGCGCAACGCCGCTGCGCTCGGCGTGTGCGCGAATCCGGCGTACCGCACCAGGGACCAGCCCGTCAGCAGCGGTGCGCTGAGCGGCCGGTCGAGTTCCGCATCCACCAGCATCATGTCGAGTCCGCAGCGTTGGATGCCGTGCGCCTCGGCGAGGCCGGGGAAGAGGTGGTCGACGTCGTGATTGACGGCGACGACGACCGCGTCGGCGGACAGCGTGCCGCGCGTGGTGTGCACGGCCCCGGTCTGCACGCCGAGCACGGCGGTCTGCCAGAAGAAGTCCACGCCGTGCGCATCCAGCCAGCGCACGATCGCCGGGGCGGCCTCGCGCGGATCCACCTGCAGGTCGCGCGGCAGCCACGCCCCACCGATCGCCACACCGTCCGCGACCGGGATGCGCTCACGCACCTCCGCCGGCGTGAGCAGCCGCACGTCGGAGCCGCCCCTCCTCTGCCGGAACTCGTCGAGCACGGCCAGCTCGTCCTGCGCCTGCGCGACCACGACGGTCCCGCTCTCCCGCAGCCAGAATCCCGCCTCGGGGGCGAGCGTCAGCCAGAGCTCCCTCGCCAGCTCGGCGTACGCGCGCGCCTCGCCTTCCTGCCCGGTGATGCAGAGGTGCCCGAAGTTGCGGACGGACGCCCCGACGACGCTCGACGCCCTGTCGACGACAGCGACCGTGAGGCCGCGCCGCAACGCGGCGACCGCGTGCCCGAGTCCGACGATGCCGCCGCCGACGATGGCGAGGTCGTAGTGTCTGCCCATCCCAGTGCCCTTCCTGCCCGAGGCGCCGCTCATCGCAGCGCCTTCCTCATCCAGACCGCGATCCCCTCCACGATGAAGACGGTCGCCATGATCACCAGCACGAACGCGAAGACCTCGTTCCAGGCCGACACGCGTGCCGCGTTGTTCAGGTAGAAGCCGATCCCCCCGCTGCCGACCACGCCGAGCACGGTCGCCGCACGGATGTTGCTGTCGAACAGGTAGAAGCTGTGGCCGACGAACGCGGGAACGCTCGGAGGAACGGTGGCCGACGTGTACACCTGCAGGCGGCGGGCGCCGACCGCGGTGAGCGCACGCTGCGGCCCGCCCGGCACCTCCTCGATCGAGTCGGCGAACAGCTTGCCGAGCAGGCCGACGCCGCCGAACGCCAGAGCGAACACGGCAGCGGTCGGACCGAGCCCGGTGATGATGATGAGCACGATCGCGAGCACCAGCTCCGGGACGCCGCGAACGGCGACGAGGATCACGCGGAAGATGTTGCGCGTCGCGGCGTTCGGGGCGACGTTCCTCGCGGCGAGCGAGCCGACCACGAGCGAGAACAGCAGACTCACCACGGTCGCGGCGAGCGCGATCAGCACGGTGTCCCGCATGGCGACCGCGATCTGCTCCACCGAGTACGGCTCGAAGGTCGGCGGCCAGAACTTGATCAGCGGCAGGTTGCGCCAGAACGTGAGGAAGTCGCCCCAGTGCACCTGCGCGATCAGCAGGGCGCCGACGATCACCACGCCGGTGAGCACCCAGGTGATCGTGTTCCTCACGCGGCGGGCACCGAGGCTGCGGGCGGCGCCGCCTCCGAGCATCCCGCGCCGGACGGTCGAGGAGACGACCTCCATCAGCACGCACAGCGCAAACATGACGAGCGCGAGCGCCATGGCGGTGCGGTAGTCGAGGGTGGCGAGCGCCTTCCACATCTCGTAGCCGAGCCCGGCGACGCCGACGTAGCCCAGGATGATCGACCCGCGCAGGTTGATGTCGTTGCGGTGCAGGACGGTCGCGACCCAGCTGGGAGCGACCTGCGGCACGATGCCGGAGAAGAACTCCTGCGCCTTGCTGCCGCCCGCAGCGCGGATGGCGAGCCTCGGCCCTTCGTCGATCTGCTCGATGGCGTCGGCGAACAGCTTCGAGATCATGCCGACCGAGTGGATGCCGATGGCCAGGATGCCCGGAAGCGTGCCGAGCGTGAACAGCACGGCGAAGACCATCGCGAGGACGACATCCGGGATGGACCTGGCCATGACGGTGATGAACCGACCGGCCCACTGCGCCGCCCTGTTCGGGCTCGTGTTGGCGGCGGCGAGGTAGGCGACGGGCACCGAGATGATCGCGGCGAGCAGGGTGCCGAGCACGACCATCCCGAGCGTCTGGCCGATCGCGGGCCACAGCACGTCGGGCGCAGGAAGACGGAGCGGGACGATCCGGCCGAAGAAGGCCTCGGCCTTCGGGATGCTGCGAACGACGGTATCGAAGCTGACGCCGAGGACGGGGAACGCGATGATGCCGGTGGCGAGCAGCGCGATCAGGACGACGACGGCGGCGACCCTGGACGCGGGCGGCCGTGGGCGGCGGAGCGCAGCAGTGGATGCGCGCGCGTCGGCGAGCGGGACGGTGGCCATCAGGCGCGCGGGGCGGCGGTCGGGGCGGCGAGGTCGAGCTCAGCCGCATCGACTTCGGCGGCGAGCTCGTCGTCGATGACCGTCAGCTCGCGGGTGGTGGCGGCGACCCTGCCGTAGATCTCCATCACCTGCGCCTTGTCGAGTCCGGCGGTGGGAGTGTCGAGCACGACCTTGCCATGGCGGAGGCCGACGATGCGGTCGCCCCAGCTGAGGGCCAGGTCGACCTGGTGCAGGCTGCAGATCACGGTGAGGCCGTTGTCGGCGGCGATCTCGCGGATGAGGGCCATCACCTGCTCGCTGGACTCCGGGTCGAGCGACGCGACCGGCTCGTCGGCGAGCAGCACCTCCGGGTCCTGCATGAGCGCGCGGGCGATGGCGACGCGCTGCTGCTGGCCGCCGGAGAGTGTGTCCGCGCGCTGGTACGCCTTGTCGGAGAGCCCGACGCGGTCGAGGTGGGCGATGGCCTTGCGGCGCAGGGCGGCGGGGTAGCTGAACGTGCCGAGGCGCGGTCCGCGGAGGGTGGCGAGCGCCCCGGTGAGGACGTTCTCGAGCACCGTCAGCGGCCCGACCAGCTCGAACTGCTGGAAGATGAAGCCGATGCGGCTGCGCAGCGCCCGCAACGGCCGCGCGCCGAGCTGCGGCACCGACTGGCCGAGCACCCTGACCTCGCCACTCGTCGGTCGCTCCAGCCCGTCGATGTGGCGGAGGAGCGTCGATTTGCCCGACCCGGACAGGCCGAGGAGCACGACGACCTCACCCCGTGCGACGCTCATCGTCACGCCGTCCAGCGCCGTCGTCTCCGCGAATCTCTTGGTGACCCCAGCCACCTCGACGATGCGTGCTGCCTCGCTCATGTTCCTCAACCTGTCCCTGCCATCCGAAACCTGCGGCAACAGTAGGAGCCGGGTGCGTCCGACGCCGCAACGCCCGGTTACCGCCGGGTGAACGGCGGGCGGCGTCGAGGGGCGGCAGCGGCATCCACTGGCCGGATATGTGAGACCGCCGCCCGCCCGGTGAGGGCGAGCGGCGGCCGTGGTGCGTCAGCGTTCGTGCGCGTCAGCGCTCGTGCGTTACTTGACCTCGCACTGCGCGGCCTTGGTGACCTTGCAGATGTCGCGGATCTGGTCGTAGTACTTGTCGTCGACCGGGCTGAAGGCGAAGAAGGTCGCCTTGAAGCCGTCCGAGTCCGCGTTCTTGATTCCGGCCTTCTGGATGTCGGCGATCGTCACGGACGAGAGCTTGTCGCTGAGGTCCTTCTTGATCTCCTCCGGGAGGGTGTTGGAGAACACCATCGGAGCGCCGGGGACCATCGTCTTGGCGACGACCTTGAGGCCGGGCTGCGCTTCGACGGCGGAGTCCTCAGCGAAGCCGGCGTCGCACTCAGCCCCCTGCGAGACCTTCAGCGCGGACGCGTCGTGCTTGCCCGCGAACACCGGCGTGATGTCCTTGGCCGGGTCGATTCCGGCCTTCAGCAGGTTGTAGGTGGGGAAGAGGTAGCCGGAGGTCGAGCTCGGGTCGACGAAGCAGACCTTCTTGCCCTTGAACTCTTCGAGCTTGGTGATCGACGACTTCTCCGGCACGACGGCCTCGGAGTAGTAGCCGGGCTTCTGCCCTTCCTTGGTGATGATCGACGCGAACGGTGTGATCTTGGCGCCGCCGTTGGTCGCGGTGACGTAGGTGAACCCGGAGAAGCTGGCCACGTCGATCTGCCCGGCGATGGCCGCCTGGATCAGCGCGGTGTAGTCGCTCGACTCGCGGTACTCGACCTTCTTGCCGGTGATCTTCGCGATGTAGTCGGCGATCGGCTGGTAGTTGGACTGCGTGTTCACGGTGTCGGGAACGACACCGAAGACGAGCGTGCTCGAGTCCTTCGCGAAGGTCGCGGCCGACGCGCCGGACGATGCGCCGTCGGTCGAGCTGGCGTTCGCGGACCCGGTGCAGGCGGCGAGGCCGAGGGAGAGGACGAGCGCTGCGCCGACGGCGAGCGTCTTGGAGATGGACAGTTTCATCGAAGACCTTCCTGGTGTGGTGCGTGGTCTGAGGCATCTGCGCCGGACGGCGCTGCTGTGGGACGTTGGAACGGTACGGTCGCCATGCGACGCGCCCGGCAACCTCCGGTTACGGCTCGATGAACGCGCGGAGGCGGATCGGCGGGCCCGGCACGCTCGACCCTCTCGCCGATATCGGCGGGCCCGCGCATCCACCTGTTGCAGTTTCGTGACGACCGGTGCAATATTGCAGCATGACCGTCGACGACAACACGCGCGCGTTCGATCCGGGGATCGTCACCGACTTCCGAAAGCGGATGTCGTACGGCTCCTATCTCGACCTGGCAACCCTGCTCAGCGCCCAGAAACCGGTGAGCATGCCTGAGCATCACGACGAGCTGCTGTTCATCATCCAGCACCAGACGACGGAGCTCTGGCTGAAGCTCGTCCTCCACGAACTCGAGTCGGCCCGCGACCTCCTCCGCGCCGACCAGCTGGCCCCCGCGCTGAAGCGCATCGCCCGCGTCAAGCACATCCAGAGGACCCTCACCGAGCAGTGGTCGGTGCTCGCCACGCTGACGCCCACCGAGTACGCCGAATTCCGCGGCTTCCTCGGCAACTCGTCCGGCTTCCAGTCGTACCAGTACCGGGCCGTCGAGTTCGTGCTCGGCAACAAGAACCGCCGGATGCTCAGCGTCTTCGAGAACGACCCCGTCGCGCACGCCCTCCTCGCCCAGCTGCTGGAAGCGCCCAGCATCTACGACGAGTTCCTGCGCTACCTGGCCAGGGCAGGGTTCGCCGTGCCCGAATCCGTGCTCGACCGCGACGTGACGGAGGCATACGTCTTCACTCCCGAACTCGTCCCTGTCTTCCGCGGCATCTACGAGAACGCCTCGGACAACTGGGCGGAGTACGAGGCTTGCGAAGAACTCGTCGACCTGGAGGACAACTTCCAACTCTGGCGCTTTCGCCACCTCAAGACCGTGCAGCGCACGATCGGCATGAAGACGGGCACAGGAGGCTCGACCGGCGTCGGCTTCCTGCAGAAAGCCCTCGAACTCACCTTCTTCCCCGAACTGTTCGCCGTGCGCACCGAGATCGGCGCCCCGCAATGACCCCGACCGCGCAGAGGTACACGTTCGACACGGTCTGGGACGGCCACGCCTTCCGCGGCCCCGCCACCTACGAGGTCGACGGCGACCTGCTGCGCGCCGTCACTGACACACCCGCCAGGGCCACCCCCGCGGCGCCATCCGCGGTCGCAGCACCCACCCCCACGCCCGCGGAACCCACCCCCATCCACCTCGGCGGCGCCCTCATCCCGCACCTCACCGACCACCACACGCACCTCGGCCTCACCGACCAGCGCGCGCTCTTCGCCGCCGGCATCACCGACGCCGTCGATCTCGGCTGGATCCCCGAAGTCGCATCCACCTGGCTGGACGGCGATCTCGACCGGCCGGCGGTTGCGATCGCCGGGGCTCTCCTCACCTCTCCGGGCGGATACCCGGTCAACGCGGGCTGGGGACCTCCCGGGTCGAGCGCCGAGTTGACGGGGCCGAGTGCTGCGCGGGATGCGGTTCGTAAACAAGTCATGCTGGGAGCCTCTCGCATCAAAGTCGCCCTCAACTCCGACGCGGGAACAACCGTGGATAACTCCACGCTCGCCGCGATTGTGGAGGAGGCAGCGGCCGCCGGAGTCCCCGTCACGGTCCACGCGCAGGGCGAGGGTCAGGTGGCCCGCGCCATCGCCGCCGGCGCCGATCAGCTCGCGCACGCACCGTTCTCCGAACGCGTCGCCGACGACGACCTCGTGCGTGCCGTCGACGCCGGGATGTCCTGGGTGTCGACCATCGACATCCACGGCTGGGGAACGCCGACGGCCGACTTCGCGGTCGCGCAGGACAACATCCGGCGCTTCGTCGCCCTGGGCGGCCGGATGCTCTACGGCACCGACCTTGGAAACGGCCCGCTCCCGGTGGGCGTCAACCAGCGCGAGCTCGAAGCGCTCTCCGACTGCGGGCTGGACGACGCAGCACTGCTGACGTCGATCGCCACAGCCCCCGCGGGCACAGCGCCCGCACCGTCGGCCGCCGAAGCGCACACCCCCACCTCTCCCACCGACCTCATCGGCCCCCGCTTCGCGTGGCTCCCGACCGTCCTCCCGCCGCTCACCGCCCCCACCCCCGGCACTCCCTCCCGCGTCCCCGCGTGGCTCGCCACCGCTCGCGGCTGCACCGTCGCATCCCTCCGCACCCACACCCAGGAGCCCGCATGACCGACCAGACCGCACCCACCCCGGGCTCCCCCGGCACACCCACCCCGCCCCCGTTCACCGCCGCCGACCTCCCCACCCCATCCACCCCGTCCGACTTCGCCGACCCGAGCGCCATCCCCGACCCGCTCGCCACGGCACGCGCCCTCGACGCCGCCGACCCGCTCGCCGCATTCCGCACCCGGTTCGCGGGCATCGACGACGACACCAGCAGCGTGGTCGCCTACCTCGACGGCAACTCGCTGGGACGTCCGACGCGGGCGAGCGTCGAGCGCATCCACCGTTTCCTGCTCGACGGCTGGGGCGGGCGGCTGATCCGCGGCTGGGATGAAGAGTGGCTCGAACTGCCGTTCACCATCGGCGACGCCATCGGCCGTTCCGTGGTCGGGGCGGCGCCCGGGCAGACGTTCGTCGGCGACTCGACCACCGTCATCCTCTACAAGCTGGCCCGCGCGGCAGTGGATGCGCAGCCAGGGCGCACCGAGATCGTGCTCGACACCGACAACTTCCCCACCGACCGCTACGTGCTCGACGGGATCGCGCGCGAGCGCGGCCTCACCCTGGTCTGGATCGAGGCGGACACGCACGCGGGCGTCACCCCCGAGCAGGTCGCCGCCGTCGTCGGGCCGCAGACCGCGCTCGTGGTGCTGAGTCAGGTCGCGTACCGCTCCGGGTTCCTCGCCGACGTGCCGACGATCACGCGCATCGCCCACGACGCCGGCGCTCTCGTGCTTTGGGACCTCTGTCACTCGGCGGGCTCCGTGCCGGTCGAACTCGACGCCTGGGGCGTCGACCTGGCGGCCGGCTGCACGTACAAGTATCTGAACGGCGGCCCCGGCGCTCCGGCCTTCGGCTACGTGCGTGCCGGGTTGCAGGACAGTCTGGTCCAGCCGATCCAGGGCTGGATGGGCACCGCCGACATGTTCGCGATGGGTCCGGAGTATCAGCCGGCCCCGAGCATCCGGCGGTTCATCAGCGGGACGCCTCCGATCGTCGGGATGCTCGCCATGCAGGACACCATCGCGATGATCGCCGAGTGCGGGATCGACGCCGTGCGCACCAAGTCGGTCGCGCTGACCGAGTTCGCCATCGCCGTGGCCGACGAGTGGCTCGCGCCGCTCGGCGTCACCGTGGTCAGCCCGCGCGACGCCGAGCGGAGGGGCGGGCACGTGACCCTCGACCATCCGGCGATGCGTCAGGTGACCGCGATGCTGTGGGAGCGCGACGTGATCCCCGACTACCGCGACCCGGACGGCCTCCGCCTCGGCCTCTCCCCCCTGAGCACGAGCTTCGAGGAAACGTACCGGGGAATCGTCGCCGTGCGGGATGCGCTCGGCGAGCTCACGCATGACTGACCTGCCGACGGCGGCAGTGACAGCGAAAGCAGGCACACCACCACCGGACACTCCGCGCGAAGACCTCGAAGCGAGCACCGGCAGTTCCACGGCGCTCCTCCGCACCATCGTCGGCAGCGTGCTACGCCCGATCGGTGGCTGGATGAGCGCATCCGGGGCCGTCGACCTGCTCGGCGCCCTGGGCATCCCGGCCAGCACGGCCCGGTCCAGCCTCGCCAGGCTGTGCGCGCGAGGCGTGCTGGAGCGCCGGTCGCTCGGCGACGCGGCCGGCTACGCGCTCGACCCGGGCGCGTTCCCCATGCTGGAGCGCGGGGACGCCCGCATCTTCACCCCGGTGGATGCCGAGGCTCCGGCCTCCTGGTGCCTTGTCTCGTTCTCCCTCCCCGAGCACCAGCGCGCACGCCGCCACCAGCTGCGCCGCCGTCTCTCCGCGCTCGGCTGCGGCACCGTCGCCGACGGCCTCTGGATCGCGCCCGCCAGACTCGAGGCCGAACTCTCCGAGACCATCGACGAGCTCGGGATGCGCGACCAGGCCGTCCTGTTCACTCACGCCATCGCGCTCGGGAACCTCTCGGACGCGCTGCCGCGCTGGTACGACCTGGAGGCGATCCGCGCCGCGTACGACGGGTTTCTGGCGCGCCACGCGCATCCGGTGGCCGACCCGGACCCGACTTCAGACACGACCCCCCGCGACGCCTTCGCCCGCTGGGTGCGCGCCCTCGACGAGTGGCGCGTGATCCCCTACCTCGATCCCGGGCTGCCGCTCGCCGCTCTGCCGTCCGACTGGCCGGGCGCAGCCGCCTCCGTCACCTTCGCCGCCCTGCGCGCACGACTCGAACCGGTCGCCATCTCCTACGCGGCCGCCGTCGCGGCGCCCGACCAGACGGCGCCTCCGCCCGCCCGCGCGAATGAGCGCGCCGCAGCACGGTAGAATCGTGGCATCCCCCGGACCACGCGAGCGGAGTGAAGCCTTGCCAACGATCGTTGTAGAAGTCATGCCGAAAGCCGAACTGCTCGACCCGCAGGGCAAGGCCGTCGCCGGCGCTCTCGCGCGCACCGGTAAGGGCCAGTTCACCGGCGTCCGCGTCGGCAAGCGGTTCGAGCTGACCGTCGACGGACCGATCGACGACGCCACGCGCGCCGCGGTCGAGGAGATCGCGGGCGAGATCCTGTCGAACTCCGTGATCGAAGACGTCGTCGGCATCCACTACCCCGCAGAGGTCGACGCCTGATGCGCATCGGCGTCGTCACCTTCCCCGGCTCCCTCGACGACCGCGACGCCCTGCGTGCGATCCGTCTGGCCGGTGCAGAGCCGGTCGCCCTCTGGCACGGCGAGCACGACCTGCACGGCGTCGACGCCCTCGTCCTTCCTGGCGGTTTCAGCTACGGCGACTACCTGCGCTGCGGCGCCATCGCCAGCCTCTCGCCGATCATGACCGAGGTCGTGGATGCCGCAGGCAAGGGCATGCCCGTGCTCGGCATCTGCAACGGCTTCCAGATGCTCGCGGAGGCGCACCTCGTCTCCGGCGGCCTGATCCGCAACGATCACGGCAACTTCATCCGCCGCGACCAGCACCTCACGGTCGAGAACGCCGACACCCCGTGGACGAGCGGATTCGAGGCCGGCCAGGAGATCGTCATTCCGTTGAAGAACGGCGAGGGCGGCTTCATCGCGTCCGCCGAGGAGCTGAAGCGCCTCGAGGGCGAAGGCCTGGTCGTGTTCCGTTATAAGGGCGTCAACCCGAACGGCTCGCTCGACGACATCGCCGGCGTCCGCAATGAGCGCGGCAACGTGGTCGGCCTCATGCCGCACCCCGAGCACGCGGTCGAGCCCGGTTTCGGCCCGGACACCGATGCCGCGATGCGTTCCGGCATCGACGGTCTCACCTTCTTCACTTCGGTCATCCGCTCCACCCTCGTCGAGGCGTAAACAGCACCAGGGAGCTTTCCAACTTTCGGACGATTCGGGATGCACGCCGAGCCGTCAGGCTGGAAGCATGACCCCTCGTGTGCTGTACCGGACGCTCGCGATCGCTGAGGCGATCACCTGGACCCTGCTGATCGCCGGGATGCTGCTCAAGTACGTGGCGAAGGTCGGCGACTGGCCGGTGCTCGTCGCCGGGTCCGTCCACGGTCTGGTGTTCATCAGTTACGCCGTCGCCTCCGTGCTGGTCGGCGTGAACCAGCGGTGGCGCATCCCGGTCATCGTCGTGGCGGTGGCATCGGCGATCGTGCCGTACGCCACCATCCCGTTCGACCTGTGGGCCGACCGCACCGGCCGCCTCCACGGCCGCTGGCGCACCACCCCCACCGACGACCCGCGCGACCACACCGCCATCGGCCGCCTGTTCCGGTGGATGCTCAACCACGTCCCCGTGCTCGCTGTCACGCTGGTCGTCCTCATCGCCGCGATCATGGGCACGCTGCTGATGATCGGCCCGCCGAAACTGAGCTGAGTGCGTGCAGGCATCCCGGCGGCCCACTCCGTGCGTCGATTGCTTTCGCCGCACCGAGGTGGAACGCTGAGTCCATGCATCGTGCCGGCTGGTCGTCTTTCGCTTTCCTGGTCGGCGCGCTGACCCTCCTGATCGGGGCGTTCACGACGCACCTGCCGGTCGAGCTCCTCGTGCTGAGCGGCGCAGCGACGTTCGCCGGGCTCAACAACCTGCTGCGGGCGACGGTCAGCCGCGACGGTGAGAAGTCGAACAGCGCCGCCGCCGCAGAGACCGGCTCCCGCGGCTAGCGCCTCACCGCCGGAGCGATCGACGGCCCCCGGCCACCCCGCCCTCCGCACCCCTCCACCCCCGGTAGACTGGTCGCATCCCCGCCACCGTCTCCCCTCTTTGGAGTGCCAGCGTGACCGACACCACCACCACGCACGTCGTCGACACCGTCGAGAATGCGATCGCCACTCCCGAGCGCGAGCAGCCGTATGCGGCGCTCGGCCTGAAGGAGGACGAGTACGCGCGCATCCGGGAGATCCTGGGCCGGCGTCCGACGAGCGGCGAGCTCGCCATGTACTCCGTCATGTGGTCGGAGCACTGCTCGTACAAGTCGTCGAAGATGTACCTGCGCCAGTTCGGGCAGAAGGTCACCCCCGCCATGAAGAAGAACCTCATGGTCGGGATGGGCGAGAACGCGGGCGTCGTGGATGTCGGCGAGGGCTGGGCGGTCACCTTCAAGGTCGAGTCGCACAACCACCCCTCGTACATCGAGCCGTTCCAGGGCGCTGCGACCGGTGTCGGCGGCATCGTCCGCGACATCATCTCGATGGGCGCGCGTCCGGTGGCGGTCATGGACCAGCTGCGGTTCGGCGCCATCGACAACCCGGACACCGCGCGCGTCGTGCACGGCGTCGTCTCCGGCATCTCGTTCTACGGCAACTGCCTCGGCCTGCCGAACATCGGCGGCGAGACGTACTTCGACCCGGTATACCAGGGCAACCCGCTGGTGAACGCCCTCTCCGTCGGCGTCCTCCGCCACGAAGACCTGCACCTCGCCAACGCGTCCGGCCTCGGCAACAAGGTCGTCCTGTTCGGTGCCCGCACGGGCGGCGACGGCATCGGCGGTGCGAGCATCCTGGCGTCAGACACGTTCTCGGCCGGCGGCCCCACCAAGCGTCCTGCCGTGCAGGTCGGCGACCCGTTCGCCGAGAAGGTGCTCATCGAGTGCTGCCTGGAGCTGTTCCGCGACAAGCTGGTCGAGGGCATCCAGGACCTGGGCGCTGCGGGCATCTCCTGCGCGACGAGCGAGCTGGCGTCGAACGGCGACGGCGGCATGTTCATCGAGCTCGAGAAGGTGCTGCTGCGCGACCCGACGCTCACCGCTGAGGAGATCCTCATGTCGGAGAGCCAGGAGCGCATGATGGCCGTCGTCAAGCCGGAGCTGCTGGATGCGTTCCTCGCGGTCACTGCGAAGTGGGACGTCGAGACCAGCGTGCTCGGCGAGGTCACCGACACCGGCCGCCTCGTCATCAACTGGCACGGCGAGGAGATCGTCAACGTCGAGCCGCGCACCGTCGCCGTCGACGGCCCGGTCTACGAGCGTCCCGTCGCCTACCCGGCGTGGATCGACGCCCTGCAGGCCGACAGCGCCTCGCGCCTCTCCCGCCCGGCCGGCGGCGACGAGCTGCGCGACCAGTTCCTCGCCCTGCTCGGCAGCGCGAACCTGGCCGACAAGGGCTGGATCACCGACCAGTACGACTACTTCGTCGGCGGCAACACCGCCCTCGCCTTCCCGGACGACGCCGGCATGATCCGCGTCGACGAGGAGAGCGGACTCGGCTTCGCCATCGCCACCGACGCGAACGGCCGATACTGCCAGCTCGACCCGAAGCAGGGCGCCGTGCTGGCGCTGGCCGAGGCGTACCGCAACGTCGCGTCGTCCGGTGCTGTGCCCGCCGCCGTCACCGACTGCCTCAACTTCGGCAGCCCGGAGAACCCCGAGGTCATGTGGCAGTTCTCGCAGGCCGTCGAGGGCCTGTCGGACGCCTGCCTCGAACTCGAGATCCCGGTCACCGGCGGCAACGTGTCGTTCTACAACCAGACCGGCACCAAGCCGATTTTCCCGACCCCGGTGGTCGGTGTGCTCGGCGTCATCGACGACGTGGCCCGCCGCATCCCGAGCGGGTGGCAGGACGAGGGCGACAACATCTACCTGCTCGGCGTCACCCGCGAAGAGCTGGACGGCTCGGCCTGGGCCGGCACGGTGCACGGCCACCTCGGCGGACGCCCGCCGGTGGTCGACCTCGCCGGTGAGCGCAACCTGGCGGAGCTGCTGCACGCCGCCTCGCTGGAGAGCCTGGTCGCCTCCGCGCACGACCTCTCCGACGGCGGCCTCGCGCAGGCTCTCGCCGAGTCGGTCATGCGCTTCGGCGTCGGCGCCCGCGTGTGGCTCACCGAGATCATGGAGCGCGACGGCGTGGATGCGGCGACCGCCCTGTTCAGCGAGTCCACCGGACGCGTTCTCGTCTCCGTCCCGCGCGAAGACGACGTGAAGTTCCGTGGCCTCTGCGACGGACGCGGCATCCCCGCACTGCGCATCGGCGTCACCGACGCCGAGGTCGGCGCGCAGCCGGTGCTCGAAGTGCAGGACCTGTTCACCGTCGGCCTCGAGGAGCTGCGCGGCACCCACCGCTCGACCCTCCCCGAGCACTTCGGCCCGGTCGTCGCGTAGCGCGGCCGGCTAGGCCGGCTCGTCCACGAGTTCGGCCTGCCTGCGCGTGAACAGCCGCACCCGCTGCTGCGTCAGCAGGATGCCCGCGAGCACCACCACGGCGCCCACCGGCTCGTTCCAGCTGAGCGTCTCGCCGAGCACCAGGATGCCCAGCGCCACCCCGACCACCGGCGTCACGTACGTCACCCCGGAGGTCGCCGTCGGACCCCACGCGCGCAGCACGTTCATGTTCCAGATGTAGACGACGCCCGTGCCGAGCGCGCCGAGCGCGAGCAGACTGAGCAGCACCGGCCAGCTGAACGTGATCGGACCCCAGGCGATCACCGGCGTCAGCACGAGCATGATGGCCGCCGCGACTCCGATGTTCATCACGGCGATGGTCGTCGCCGGCATCGCCCTGTGGCTGATGAACCGGCGGATGTAGCCGAAGCTGAAGCCGTAGCAGGTGACCGCGCCGAGACAGGCGAGCTGCCCCCAGACGCTGCCGGACAGGGCAGCGATCTGCCACGGGCCGACCACGATCACCACGCCGAGCACGCCGATCAGCACCCCGAGCACCTGGTCGCGGTTCAGCTTCTCCACCCGGAACGCCGCCGTGACCAGGATGGCCGTGGTGATCGGCGTGACCGCGTTGTAGATGCTCGCCAGGCTCGACGAGACGTACTGCTCCGCCCAGGCGAACAGCAGGTACGGGATGACGCAGTACGTGATCGCCACCACCAGGAAGTGCAGCCACACGATCGGCTCGCGCGGCAGCCTGCTCTTGGTGATGATCGCGATCACCGCCAGCGTCACCGCGCCGAAGACCAGGCGCGCCCACACCACCTGCCCGAAGCTCACACCCTCGAGCCCTACCTTCATGAACAGGAAGCTGGCTCCCCAGACGAGACCCATGGCGATGAACTGCAGTGCGACCTTCACGGTCTGACGCTATCGGTCCCCGCCGACGTCCGCTCGCACGAATCGGACATGGCGCAGCATCCCGCATGCATCCCGCATGCATCCCGCATGCATCCCGCATCCCGACCGGTCTGTCTCCTGTTGGTATCGTTGGCCGTCGAAGGGGAGGCATTCATGGACGTGGTGGCTGTATTGCAATCGATCGGCGTCTGGGTCTGCCTGATCCTGGCGCTGACCGGCCTCATCCCGGTCATCGCAGCAGCGGCGACGTTCGTCGTCATCCCGTTCCACGCCTTCATCAACCACTACGGCAAGGCCAAGCCGTACCTCCCGCGCGTCGCCATCGTGGTGCCGGCCTGGAACGAGGGCGCGGTGATCGGCGCATCCATCGACCGGCTGATGAAGCTCGACTACCCGCGCGAGGCGCTCCGCATCTTCGTCGTCGACGACGCGAGCACCGACCTGACCCCGGATGTGGTGCGCGAGAAGGAGGCCCTCTACCCGGGCAACGTGGTGCTGCTGCGCCGCGACAAGGGCGGCGAGGGCAAGGCGCACACGCTGAACCACGGCATCCGGGAGATCCTCAAGGACGACTGGATGGAGGCCCTCCTGATCATGGACGCCGACGTCATCTACCTCCCGGACTCGCTGCGCAAGATGACCCGCCACTTCGCCGACCCGGAGGTGGGCGCCGTCTCCGCGTACATCCGCGAGGGCAGCAGCGACCGCAACTACCTGACCAAGTTCATCGGCGTCGAATACGTGCTGTCGCAGCCGGCAGCGCGCCGCGCCCAGAACGTGCTCGGCGCGCAGGCCTGCCTGGCGGGCGGCGCGCAGCTGCACACGCGCGAGAACCTGCTCGCCATCGGCAGTCAGATCGACACGTCATCGCTCGCGGAGGACACGATCACCACGTTCGAGACGCAGCTCAAGGGCCGCACGGTGGTGTTCGAGCCGCACGCGCACGTCCTCGCGGAGGAGCCGCGGTCGGTCGACGCCCTGTGGAAGCAGCGGCTGCGCTGGGCACGCGGCAACGTGACGGTGACGGCGCGCTACAAGAACATCTGGTTCCGCCCGAGCGGCACCCACCACCTCGGCGCGTGGACGTTCGGCATCGTCTGGTTCAGCCTGTGGCTGCTGCCGCTCATCATGATCGTGTCGTCGATCGGCCTGGCCGGGCTGCTGTTCCTGCAGGCCGAGTTCGCCACGAACGTCTTCCGCGTGCTCTGGATCTCCGCGGCCCTCGCCTACCTGTTCATCCTGATCCTGGGCTCGCTGACGGATGCGAAGACCAGCAAACGCGAGCTGGGCCAGATCCTGCTGTTCCCCGGCATCGTCAACATCCTGGTGATGCTGACGGCGCTGTTCCCGAAGGTGATGCTGGTCTGGCTGCCCGGCCTGTTCGGCGCCACACTGGACGGCCCGGCGCTGTTCTGGCTGACGCTCGCCATCTACATCTGGATCCCGTTCTCGATGGTCGTCGCGTGGCTCGCCCGCAAGGCGGACCGCACGCGCGCGGGCCGCTGGCTGGCGCCCGCGCTGATCTACCTGGCCGGATACGGTTCGCTGCTGTGCGCGATCACGTTCGACTCCTACCTCAAGGAGCTCGCCCACGTCGAGGCGCGCTGGGACAAGACCGAGAAGGTCGGCAGAGTCGCGACGAACTGAGGCGCGCGTCGCCTATTCGACGATCGTGACCTTCACCGGGATGTTCCCGCGGGTGGCATTCGAGTACGGGCAGAGCTGGTGCGCCTTCTCCGCGAGCAGATCGGCCTGCTCACGACCGACGCGCGGGATGTAGACGTCGAGCTCGACCGCGAGCCCGAACCCGCCGTCCCCGTTCGCCCCGATGCCGACGCTCGACGACACGGAGGCGTCCGTGGTGTCCAGCTTCTCGCTGCGCCCGGCGGCATGGATGGCGCTGAGGAAGCACGCAGCGTACCCGGCGGCGAACAGCTGCTCCGGGTTGGTCCCCTCGCCGGAGCCGCCCAGCTCCTTCGGCGGACGCGTGTCGAAGTCGAGGAGGTCGTCCTCGCTGCGGACGTGGCCGTCCCGTCCCCCACCAGTGGCGTGCGCGATTGCGGTGTAAGCGATATCCATGCCTTCAGCACACAGCAGCGCTCTGAACGGGCGCTGGGAGGGGTGCGGGAGGGGTGGGTGTAATGGGTGGCTACCGCCCCAGCGGGAACCGCTGCCCCGAGTACTCCTCCAGCAGCGCCCACACCCGCTCGCCGACCGCCCGGTCGCGCGTGGTCGGCGTCGCGAGCGCGCGAGCCGGCACGCCCTTGGTCACCCAGCGCGGGCCGAGGAAGTCGCCGCCGCGCACCTCCGGGTCCAATGCCGCGCGCACCGGAACCCAGGCGCCGTGATCTTTGCCCTGCGTCCAGGCCGCCTGCAGGTTGTCCGCGAAGCGCTTCACCTTCGACGGCTGGTTGACGCCCCGGATGCCCGGGGTGCGGCCAGAGGTCGAGTATCCGGGATGCACGACGACACTCGCGATGTCCGCACCGGCGGCGCGCAGCCGGCGGTCGAGTTCGAAGCCGAAGACCTGCGCGGCGATCTTCGATTGCGCGTACGCCTTCCACGACGTGTACGAACCGTCGAGCTGCAGGTCGTCGAGCGGGAAGCGGGCGAGCAGCGTTGCCAGGGAGCCGAGGGTCACGATTCTCGCTCCCGGGGTGCGTTCGAGCACTGGCAGGGCGAGCGCCGTCAGCTGGAAGTGGCCGAGCACGTTGGTGGAGAGGACGAGTTCGTTGCCCCGCGCATCCACTGCCCGGTCGGCGGGTGCGTGCACGATGCCGGCGTTGAGGAGCAGCACGTCCAGCCGCTCCCGTTCCAGCAGCGCGGCGGCGGCCCCGGCGACCGAAGCGTGGTCGGAGACGTCGAGCGGTGTCGCTTCGACGCTCGCACCCGGCACGCGGCGACGGATCGCGGACACGGCCGCCTCCGCCCGTTCCTGGCTGCGGCAGGCGAGCACGACGTGCGCTCCTGCTGCGGCGAGCTGTTCGCTCGCGAAGTAGCCGACTCCGGCGTTCGCGCCGGTGACCACGACCGTGTTGCCGTGCGCGTCAGGCACGGCCTCCGGGTGCCAGGTCACTTGGCGCTCTCGGTGGCGATCCGTTCGTGGTGGTGGATGACTTCGGCGACGATGAAGTTGAGGAACTTCTCGGCGAACGCGGGGTCGAGGTGGCTCTCCTCGGCGAGCGCGCGCAGGCGCTGGATCTGCTCGCGCTCACGCTCCGGATCGGCGGCGGGGAGCCCGTGCTCCGCTTTCAGCGCGCCGACCTGCTGCGTGAACTTGAACCGTTCGGCGAGCATGTGCACCACCGCCGCGTCGATGTTGTCGATGCTCTGCCGGATGCTGTGCAGCCGCTCGATCGCTGCGGCGGCGTCCTCGTTCTGACCCATCCTCCGACTTTATCCGACAGGGCTGTATACCACTGGCCCGCGCCGGCCCGCGCGGCTACAGCGACGGCGACGGGTCGGCAAGCACCCGCGTCAGCACCGGCCGCGTTGCGCGCAGGCCGAGCCAGACCAGCAGGATCCCGGCGGCCAGGCAGCCGGCGATCATCAGGATGCTGGCGGGCGCCACGATCAGGCTGATCTCCGCGAGCGGGAAGATCACGACCGCCGCCGTCACCGCAGAGCCGATCGTCGTGATGCGGAGCGGGGAGAGTACGGCGCGGGAGCGGGCGGCGTTCATCGTCTCCACGGGCATCCCGAGCCTGTCGAGGCTGACGTACACGGCCCTGCGGTCGAGCACCGCCGACGCCTGGTTCACGCCGACCGAGCAGGCCACCATGAGGAACGACGCGACCACCGTGATGATGACGCCGGTGCGGATGTCCGCGAACAGCTGCAGGGATGCGGCGTCCGCCTTCCCGCTGTCGGCCGCGACGCCGAGCAGGGCGACCCCGACCCCCGCGAAGACGGCCATGAAGCTGGTCATCGCGACACCGGACACCTGCCGCCAGGCCGCCTTGGGCGACTCCAGGATGCCGCGGGCGGCGAGCAGTTTCGTCACCGTTCCCGCACGCTTGGCCTGACCGGAGGCGACCAGTCTGATCACCCACGGTCCCACCAGGTTGAGCACCGCGATGGTGCCGCCGAACCCGACGGCCAGGATCGTCAGGATCACGCCGAAGCCGGAGACCAGCTGCACGATGTACATCGCCACGAACGTCACGGCGACCACCGCCAGGCCGACCACCACGCGCACCCAGTGCATCCTGGGCGCCGTCTGCCTGGTGCGGACTCCGAGCGGCGACAGGATGACGCCGCGCAGCCCGACCACGGCGCTGACCGCGGCGAGCGCCCCGACGGCGACCACCACGAGCACGACGAGCAGTGGATGCAGGAACACCGCAGCAGCGCCGAGCGGCTCCCCGCGGAACGGGATGAGCCCCACCAGCGGCACGGCGCCGAGCGAGATCACCACCCCGGCGAGCGCACCGACCAGCGCGAGCACGGTCGACTCGATGACGGTCAGGGCGGTGACGGTGCCCGGCGTCGCGCCGAGCAGGCGCAGGCTGGCGAGCCTGTCGTCCCTACGGCGGGCGGAGAGCCTCGCCGCAGAGCCGCCGAGCGCCACCAGCGGCACGATCAGCAGCGCGAGGGCGACCACGGCGAGCAGCTGGTAGAGGAAGGCCGTCTCGTCCGTCCAGGAGAAGAACGCCTGGGCGCCGCCCGCGACGACGAGCAGCAGGGCGGTGACCACGGCGAAGGCGACGACGGGGAGCACGATGGTCGCCCGGTCTGTGGCGGAGCGACGGCCGAGCAGCCAGGCCAGTCTGAGGGTGTTCATCGGGTGACCGCCTCGTCGACGATGCAGCCGTCGGCGAGCCGCAGCACCCGGGAGCAGCGGGCGGCGACCTCCTCGTCGTGGGTGACGACCACGAGCGACCGGCCGCGGCCGGTGGTCGAGCCGATCAGCGCATCCATCACCTCGACGGACGTGTGCGAGTCGAGTGCCCCGGTCGGCTCGTCGGCGAAGACCACGGATGCTCCGGTCACCTGGGCGCGCGCGATGGCCACCCGCTGCGCCTGCCCCCCGGACAGCTGGCCGATGCGGCGTGCCTCGAAGCCGGCGAGACCGAGGGCGGCGAGCCAGCCTGCGGCGTTCTGCTCGGCCACCGAGCGAGCGGCGCCGCCGAGCATCAGCGGGAGGGCCACGTTCTCGATCACGGTCAGCTCGGGCAGCAGGAAGCCCTGCTGGAAGACGAACCCGAACGCCTCCCTCCGCAGCCGCGATCGCTCCTTCTCGCCGAGCGCCGTCACGTCGAGCGGGCCGTGCGGGGTGGCGAAGGTGACGCTCCCCTCGTCCGGCCGCACGATGCCGGCGAGCACGTGCAGGAGCGTGGTCTTGCCAGAGCCGGATGCGCCCATGATCGCCACGGAGTCACCCACGTTGAGCCGGAAGTCGACTCCGGCGAGCGCGACGGCCGTGCCGTACGCCTTGGTGAGTCCGATGGCGGAGAGGGCGGGATGCCGCTGGACGCTGGGATGCTGCTGGGCGCTGGGAAGGGAGGTCATGCATCCATCGTCTCCGTGTGCCGCGCCAGGCACATCGGCCGCGGGCCTCATCCTGGGCGGCGGTGCGTCATCCTCCGGATGGAGAGGAGGTGCGCCCCGGGTCTTGCGCAGGTCGCCCGTCAGGCATATTCTCTACGCATAGATCATCTACACCTAGACAGAAAGGCACGATCATGTGGAGCACCGAGCACATCGCGGAGACCACGCTCTCCCGCGACGCCGTCTGGGCCGCACTGCGCGACCTGCACACCGGAGACCTCACTTACGAGGGCGCCGACGCGTTCGAGCTCGACGGCCCGTTCGCCGTCGGAACCGAGCTCACCATCACCCCCGTCGGCCAGGACCCGTTCCGCTCGACCATCGTCGACCTGGTCGAGACGGAGACCTATGCCGACCGCACCGAGTTCGGCGACATCGTCCTCACCTTCCGCCATACGCTCGTCGACACCCCGACCGGCACGCGCGTCACACACCGCCTCGACATCACCGGCCCGGGCGCCGACGAGGTCGGTCCCGAGCTCGGCCCGCAGATCAGCGACGACTTCCCCGAGTCGATGGCCGCCCTGTTCGAGCAGGCGGCGCGCAGAGCATGACCGACTTTCCCGAGGGTCCGACCACGAGTCCCGGCTTCCTGCTCTGGCACGCCACCCTGCGCTGGCAGCGCGCGATGGCCGACGCGCTCACGCCGCTCGACCTGACGCACGCGCAGTTCGTCATCCTGGCATCCACGTGGTGGCTGAACGGCACGGACGAACGGCCCAACCAGGCGCGGCTGTCCGAGTTCACAGGGTCGGATGCGCGGATGACCTCCGAGGTGGTCCGCCGCCTGATCGCGAAAGGGCTGATCGACCGCGAGCAGGACCCGGCGGACTCACGCGCCAAAGTGCTGCACGTGACAGAGGCGGGACGAGCCGTGGCGGCCTCGGCGATCCAGTCGGTCGAGTCGGCGGACACCGAGTTCTTCACGCCGGCGACGGCAGCAGCTCCGGATGCACTGCTCCCGCTGCTGCACGCGCTCAGCGGTCGCTGAGCACGCCTCCGTCAGTCGACCAGGTCGTGCCGCACGACGATCTCGTCGCGCGCCGGCCCGACGCCGATCGCCGAGATGCGGGCGCCGGACAGCTTCTCCAGCGCGATCACGTAGTCCTGGGCGTTCTTCGGCAGGTCGTCGAAGGTGCGCGCTCCGCTGATGTCCTCGGTCCAGCCGGGGAACTCCTCGTAAATCGGCACCGCGTGGTGGAAGTCGCTCTGCGACGCAGGCACCTCGTCGTGGCGCACGCCGTCGACGTCGTACGCGACGCAGACCGGGATGCGCTCGATGCCGGTGAGCGTGTCCAGCTTGGTGAGCACGAAGTCGGTGACGCCGTTGATGCGCGCCGTGTAGCGGGCGACGGGAGCGTCGTACCAGCCGGTCCGGCGCGGACGGCCCGTGGTGGTGCCGAACTCGAAGCCGCGCTCGCGCAGGAACTCGCCCCACTCGTCGAACAGCTCGGTCGGGAACGGCCCTGCGCCGACGCGGGTGGTGTACGCCTTCACGATGGCGATGACGCGGTCGATGCGGTTCGGGCCGATGCCGGATCCCGTCGCCGCTCCTCCGGCAGTGGAGTTGGAGGAGGTGACGAACGGGTACGTGCCGTGGTCGACATCCAGCATCGTGGCCTGGCCGCCCTCGAACAGGACGTACTTGCCGTCTTCGAGGGCCTGGTGCAGCAGCAGGGAGCTGTCGACGACCATCGGGCGCAGGCGCTCCGCGTAGCCGAGCAGCTGCTCGACCACCTCGTCCACGCTGATGGCCCGGCGGTTGTAGACCTTGACCAGCAGGTGGTTCTTCTGGTCGAGGGCGCCCTCCACCTTCTGGCGCAGGATGTTCTCGTCGAACAGGTCCTGGATGCGAATGCCGACGCGATTGATCTTGTCGGCGTACGTCGGGCCGATGCCGCGGCCGGTCGTGCCGATCTGGCGCTTGCCGAGGAAGCGCTCCGTGACCTTGTCGATCGTGCGGTGGTAGGACGTGATGACGTGCGCGTTCGAGCTGACTTTGAGGCGGGAGACGTCGACGCCGCGGGCGATCAGCCCGTCCAGCTCCTCGAACAGCACCTCGATGTCGACGACGACGCCGTTGGAGATGACGGGCGTGACGCCCTCGGTCAGGATGCCGGAGGGGAGCAGGTGCAGCGCGTACTTCTCGCTGCCGACGACGACCGTGTGGCCGGCGTTGTTGCCCCCGTTGAACTTGACGACGTAGTCGATGCGGCTGCCGAGGAGGTCGGTCGCTTTGCCTTTGCCTTCGTCGCCCCACTGGGCGCCGATGATCACGATCGCGGGCACTTTTCGGTCCTCTCGATGGGATGTGCGCGCCGGTGCCCATCGGGCTGACCGTCGCACTCGATCCTATCGCGCCATTATCTTGCACAGTCGTGTGCAAGAAGAGTAGTATCCAATGCATGCCTTCCTCCACGACCCGCGCTCCTCGGCGCGACGCAGCAGCGAACAGGGAGGCGATTATCGCCGCGGCGGCCGCCGCGCTCAACGAGGACATCGACGCCTCGCTCGAGACCATCGCCGCCCGCGCCGGCCTCAGCCGCCGGGCCATCTACGGCCACTTCGCCACCAGGGACGACCTGCTCGTCGACGTCTTCACACGCGGGGCAGCCCGCCTCGCAGCATTGCTCGACCCCGTCTCCCATCCGGATGCGCGGGTCGAGATCGCACTGTTCGGCGCGACCCTCTGGGCCGAGGTCGAGCACGTGCGCGTCAGCGCAGCCCTCGCCGTTCGCGGCCCGCACCGCGAGATCGTCGGCGCAGCGCTCGACCCGGCCCGCGAGCGGCTGCGCGACACCGTGCGCCGCGGCATGGCAACGGAGCAGCTGCGCACAGATCTCGACCTCGAGACCGTCACCAGACTCATCGAGAACGCCGCCGTCTCCGTGCTCGACGAGGCGATGCGCGCCAAGCTCACCAACAGCGAAGGACACAGGCTCGTGATGCTCGCCGGACTCAGCGCAGCCGGTCTGAGCTGGCGCGAAGCCGGCGCCCTCATCGCCGAAACCCCCGAACTCGCCTTCCAGGAGGTCACAGCATGAAGATCGTGCTCGATCGCGTCGCCAAGGGCGCGCACAACGCCGCCCTGCCCCCGACCTCCGCGACGTTCCAGACCGGAGAGGTGACGCTCGCCAGGGCGGAGACCGAGCAGCGGCCGACCGTGCTCGGACTGATCGCATCCGGCCGGATGCGCCCGGACGCCGGAACCGTCACCATCGACGGCGCCAGCGACTACTCCGCCATGCGCAAGCGCATCGCCCTCATCGACGCACCGGATGTGTGCGAGCCCGCCGCCGACGTGACGGTCGCCGGGATCGTGGCGGAGGAGCTGATGTTCGCCGGGCGCGCATCCAACCCCATCGCCGTCAACAGGAGACTGAACGAGCTGGGCGCGTCAGAGTGGGCGCGGTTCGCGATCGGCACCGTGCCGCCGACCGTGCGCATCCGGTTGCTGGCCGAGCTCGCGCTGATGCGTCAGGGTGTGGAGGGGCTCGTCATCACGTCGCCGGACCGGCACGGCGGCGACCCGAACGAGTGGTGGGAGCTCGCACGCCGGATCGCGGCCCGCGACATCGCCGTGCTCGTCGTGGCCGGCGACGCCTCCGCTGCCGCCATCGCGGCGTCCGGCATGATCTCCCGGATGGGCGAGACGGCCACGCAGGGCCCCGCCAGCACCTTCGACGAAGACCCTGGACGCGACGACACCGACGAGCTGCCCGACCTCATCGTCGCCCCAGCACTCGAACAGCGCGGCACCGACCGCGCGGAGGAAGCCGAATGAAGATCCCCCAGATGATCGCGGCGGAGTTCCGTCGCCTCACCGCCAGCCCGATGTCGATCGTGGCGCTCATCGCGCTCATGTGCGTCCCCGTGCTCTACGGCGGGCTGTACCTGTGGGCCAACCAGAACCCGTACGCGAACCTGAACAAGATCCCCGCGGCCATCGTGATGGACGACAGCGGAACGACGGACGACGGCAAGACGGTCAACTACGGGAGCGACGTGGCCGACGAGCTCATCAGGGACGGCTCGTTCGACTGGCACAGGGTCGAATCCGGCTCCGCGGCGAGCGGCGTCGACGACTCGAAGTACGACTTCAGCATCACCTTCCCCGCCAACTTCTCCGAAGCGCTCGCCTCCGCCTCCACGAAGACGCCGCACCGCGCGACGGTGACGCTCACCACCAACGACACCAACAGCTATCTGGCGTCCACGATCGGCACGCAGGCCGCGGAGAAGATCCGCACCTCCATCGTCAAGAAGGTCAACCAGCAGGCGGCGGAGCAGTTCCTCCTCGGTCTCGCCGACATCCGCTCCAACCTGGTCACGGCCGTGGATGGGGCGAACCAGCTGGTCGACGGCAGCGAGACGGCGCGCTCGGGCGCATCCACTCTCGCCGACGGCACCAGCCAGCTGGCGACGGGCTCGCAACAGCTGTCGGATGCGCTGGCCCAGCTCTCCGGAGGAGCAGCGCAGGTGAGCGACGGCGCCGCCCAGGTGGCGGCCGGAAACGACCAGCTCGCCGCGAAGGCGACCCAGGCGGGAACGGCGGCGGCCCAGCTCGCGGCCGACGCGCCGGCGGTCGGGCAGCAGTTGCTCGACCAGCTGAAGCAGGCCGGAGCGACGCAGGAGCAGCTCGACCAGGTGTCCGCTGCTCTCGGCAAGATCGACGCCAAGGTGCAGGACGGCAACACCCAGGTGCAGACGCTCGTCGGGCAGGTCAACCAGCTCGCGGCGGGCGCCGACCAGGTCGCATCCGGAGCGTCGCAGGTGGCGTCCGGCTCCACGCAGGCCGCCGGTGGCGCCGCCCAGCTCGCGGACGGCAGCAAGCAGGCCGCATCCGGCGCATCCCAGTTGCGCGACGGCCTCACCACGCTGCACGACGGCACGGCGAAGCTGCGCGACGGCCTCACCGACGGCGTCGGCCAGATCCCGGACAACTCCCCCGCCCTGCAGAAGAAGCAGGCGACGACCATCGCCGACCCGGTCAACCTGAAGAACGACTCCATCACCTCTGCGGGAACCTACGGGGCCGGCCTCGCGCCGTTCTTCGTCGCCCTGGCCGGCTGGATCGGCATCTACGCGCTGTTCCTCATCGTGAAGCCGGTTTCCCGCCGCGCCATCACGGCACTGCACTCCCCGGTGAAGATCACCCTCGCGGGCTGGCTTACCCCCGGCCTGCTCGGCGCGGTGCAGATGATCGGCCTGTTCGCCATCGTGTCCGGCGCGCTCGGCTTCCGCATCGACAACCCGCTCGGGATGTACGGGCTGATGGCGCTGGCCTCCCTCACGTTCGCCGCGATCATCCTGGCCCTGAACGTCTGGCTGGGCAGCGTCGGCCAGTTCCTCGGCCTGGTGCTGATGGTGCTGCAACTCGTGACGGCGGGAGGCACGTTCCCCTGGCAGACCTTGCCTGGACCACTCGCCGCACTGCACCACGTGCTGCCGATGTCGTACGCCGTGGACGGCATCCGGCAGCTGATGTACGGAGGCAACCCCGCCACCGCACTGGCGGACGCCGGGGTGCTCGGCCTGTGGCTGCTCATCGCGTTGCTGGTCTCCGCCATCGGCGTGACCCGGATGACGCACTTCCGCACCCTGCGCGATCTGAGGCCAAGCCTCATCGGGTGACGGTGCCAGGCGGTATGGTGTCCGCGTGAGCGAGACCCTGCGCATCCTGCACCTGAGCGACACGCACCTGTACGGCGACGGCCGCCTGCACTACGGGCTGGTGGACACGCTGGCGGCGCTCGACCGGGTGCTGGCGCGCGCGGCGACCATCGAGGCGATCGACCTGGTGGTCGCCTCCGGCGATCTCTCCGACGACGGGAGTGCAGAGTCGTACCGGCTGCTGGCCGGGCGGCTCGAGCCGTGGGCGTCCGAGCGGGACGCGCGGGTGGTCTACGCGATGGGCAACCACGATCTGGCCGGGCCGTTCGAGCAGGTGCTCGGGCCTCGCGAGGCGGTCACCGTCGTCGACGGCTTCCGGGTCGTGACCGTGGACACCGTTGTGGCCGGAGCCGGGTACGGCCGCATCGACGCCGCCCGGTTCGACCGGCTGCGGGCTGCGCTCGCCGAGCCGGCGGAGCACGGAACCGTGGTGGTGCTGCACCACCCGCCCGTGCCGCCGACCACCGGCCTGTTCGAGACGCTGCGCCTGGTCGACCCGGAGGCGCTGATCGACCTCTGCACGGCCGCCGACGTGCGCCTCGTGCTCGCCGGGCACTACCACCACTCGCTCGTCACGGAGATGGGACCTCGGCGCATCCCGGTCGTGGTCGCGCCTGCGGTGGCGAACACGACGGACGTGCTGTGGGCGCCGGAGCGCGAGCGGGCCGTGCGCGGTTCCGGCTTCGCGGTGGTGCAGCTGCCGGTCGCCGGGCCGGTGCGTGCTCACCTGGTCTCCGCACCAGCGCCGGACGACGGCGAGACGGTCTACGACCTCGACCCGGCGGCCATCCAGCGGATCGCCGACAGCGCGGGATGGTCGGTGCGCGCATGAGCGACGCCGCAGGATACTCCGGCACCCCACTGTGGAAGAAGCTCGGCCTCAAACCGGGCATGACGGCACAGGTGCTGCACGCCGACGACGGGTGGCGCATCCCGTTCGACGGCGCGCCGGACGGCATCGTCTGGCTCCCGGAGGACGACGATGGCCAGGCCGGGCTGGTGCTCGCCTTCTACCGCGGCGCCGGCGAGTTCCTGGCCGAGCTCGACGACATCGGCACGCGCATCCGCCCCGACGGGATGCTCTGGGCGGCTTGGCCGCGCAAGGCGGCCGGGCACGTGAGCGACCTCGACGAGAACCTCATCAGGAACGCCGCGATCGAACGTGGGCTCGTGGATGTGAAGGTCGCGGCCGTCGACACGAACTGGTCGGGGCTCAAGCTGGTGTGGCGGCGCGAGAACCGCTGAACGACACGTGCTGCAACACCCAGGCGTGCATCGCGACCGCCGCGGCAGCAGACGCGTTGATCGACCGCGTCGAGCCGAACTGCGAGATCTCCACCACCGCATCCGCGGCGTCGATGGCCTCGGGTGAGAGCCCGGGCCCCTCCTGACCGAACAGCAGCACGCACTCCTTCGGGAACGCGAACGTCTCGATGATGACCGACCCGGGAACGTTGTCGATGGCGATGATCGGCAGGGACGCATCCCGGGCCCAGGCGACGAACGCGGCGACGTCGTCGTGGTGCATGACGTGCTGGTAGCGGTCGGTGACCATCGCGCCGCGCTTGTTCCAGCGGCGGCGCCCGATGATGTGCACGGTGTCCGCGGCGAACGCGTTCGCGCTGCGCACGATCGACCCGATGTTCATGTCGTGCTGCCAGTTCTCGATGGCGACATGGAACGGGTGGCGATGCTGGTCGAGGTCGGCGACGATGGCTTCCATACGCCAGTACCGGTAGCGGTCGATCACGTTGCGGGTGTCGCCGTGCTGCAGCAGGTCGCGGTCGTAATGCTCGTCCACGGGCCACTCGCCCTGCCAGGGACCGACGCCGTACGTCGTCTGCTCGGCTGTCCCATCCACCCGTCGAGCGTACCGCGCGCCACCGAGCGAATAAGCTGTACCCGTCGAAAGGGGATTGCGTGGCGCGACGCGACGAGATCGAATGCTGGCTCACCGACATGGACGGCGTGCTGGTGCACGAGAACCACGCCCTGCCAGGAGCTTCCGCCCTCATCCAGCAGTGGCGGGATGACGGCACGCCCTTCCTGGTGCTCACCAACAACTCCATCTTCACGCCGCGCGACCTCGCGGCCCGCCTGCGCGCATCCGGACTGGATGTGCCGGAGGAGTCCATCTGGACCTCCGCACTGGCGACGGCGGACTTCCTCAAGTCGCAGATCCCCGGCGGCAGCGCCTACGTGATCGGCGAGGCCGGCATCACGACCGCGCTGCACGAGGCGGGCTTCATCATGACCGACACGAACCCGGACTACGTGGTCGTCGGCGAGACCCGCTCGTACTCCTTCGACGCGATCACCAAGGCGATCCGGCTCATCGGCAAGGGCGCGCGCTTCATCTCCACCAACCCGGATGCGACGGGCCCGAGCGCGGACGGCCCCCTGCCTGCGACCGGCGCTGTGACCGCGATGATCACCAAGGCGACCGGCATGGAGCCCTACGTGGTCGGCAAGCCCAACCCGATGATGTTCCGCTCGGCGATGAACCGCATCGGCGCGCACTCGGAGAACACGGCGATGATCGGCGACCGGATGGACACCGACATCGTCGCGGGCATCGAGGCCGGACTGCACACGATCCTGGTGCTCACCGGCATCAGCGACCAGAGCGAGATCGACCGCTACCCGTTCCGGCCGGACGAGATCCTGACCGGCGTGAGCGAGCTGGTGGCGGAGCCGCACGAGACCGACCTGTAAGGGGTCGGGCCCGGGGTTGCGTCCTGGTGGGCGCGGCGCCGGTTGCGCTTAGGCGGCCGGGCCCGGTCCGGCGACGGACGACGTGAGCGGCTCCCCGCCCGACCGGCTGGCGAAGCAGTAGAACGAGCGCTGCCCGTCCTTCCACTGCTGCTCCGTGGCGGGGAAGGTGCCCTGCAGCTGCAGGTCGGGATAGGCGGCGGCCGCAGCCAGGTCGACGATCCCCGGCTGGGTGCAGACCGCGTTGATCTGCCCGGCGAGAGCGTCGGCACCCGGATACGGCGCGGCGATGTCGGCCGAGAACAGGTTCGTGTACACCAGCTGCGCGGTATGCGGCGCCGCGCAGTCGACCACGGTGAACGTCTCCACCCACGGCGACGTGTACGGCTGGATGCACTCCCCGCCGCCCAGCGTGTTCCAGGCGTGCGTGCCCGGCCCGACAGGCCCGGCCGGCTTGGCCTGCACGGTCGGCGTTGGGGTCGGCGTCGGAGTCGCGCTCGGTGTCTTGCTCGCGGTCGCGGAGGGGGACGGCTTGGCGTCGGCCCCGAACATCTGCGGGATGCGCGTGCCGAGGGCGAACAGGCCGATCAGCACGAGGATCACGGCGAGACCGCCCGCCACCCAGTACAGGATGCGGTTGACCCGGTGCGAGCCGCCGCGTCCGGTGGGCGGCGGTGCGGTGGGGCCGGTGGGAGCGGCGGGGCCGCCGGAGCGTGAAGGTGTGGGGCCGGAGGCGGTGGGAGTCTGGCCGGTGGCTACCGGCGCGGGGGCGGCTGGCGCAACCGGCGGCACGAGGGCGATGGTCTCCGCCGTCGCGGGGGAGGCGAGCTCGGGGAAGAGGATGGTCGCCGCCGTGGGTGCCTGGCCCTCCTCGTCGGTGTCGCGGGTGTCGTCGTCCTGCTCGCTGTCGTGGTCGTCGGGGGCTCCCGCATCCACTGCCGCGGTCGATCCGGTGAACGGTGCGGGCTCGCTGGCCTCGCCGATGCTCTCGGCGTCGAGAGGCTGGGTGGCCGGGGACGGCAGAGCGCCGAGCAGCAGCGTCGCCTCCTCGATCGGCGGGACCGTGGCCGGAGGAACATCCGGGATCGAGTCGGTGTCGGTGGGGGCGAGCTCGCTGGGCTCCGGCTCGCCCGGCTCGGGGTCACCGGGCCTGGCGCGGAGGAGTGCGGCGATCTCCGCCGTGTCGAGCTTGGCCGTGGGGACGTCGGCCTGGCTCGGCTCCGGGGTAGCGGTCGGCTCGAAGAGGCGCGACGCGTCCGGGGGCGGGAGCACGGGCGACGTCGGTGGGACAGGAGGCGCAGGAGGCGTGAAGGCGGCGGGTGCGGCTTCCGGAGGCGTCAGCGCGCCGGGCGGGATCGGGATGATGCCAGTGGTGTCGCCGATCACCGAGCGGCTGGTGGAGGTGGGCTCTTCGTCGTCCTCCCCGAAGAAGCCGAGCAGCGCGGCGAGGCCGTGGCTCTCCTCCTCGGGCTCGCCCGCTGGTGTCGATTCGGGCTCGGGCGCTGGTTCCGGCTCAGGCTCCGGTGCTGGCTGCGCAGGCACTGGCTCGGGCGTCACGGGGACAGCAATGGATGGGCGGAACAGCGGCGGCTCTGCTGGTTCGTCCGGCGCGGAGGAAGCGGGCACGGCGGGTGCAGCAGGCTCGGCGGCGGCGGGCACGGGTGCCACCGCAGGCTCGGCGGGAGCAGCAGACTCGGCGGCGGGCACGGGTGTCGCCTCGGGCTCGGCGTCGATGTTCCACACGGGGGGCTGCGGGAGGCGGAGGGATTCGTAGAAGCTGGGCGGCTCGAAGGTGGTGGTGTCCGGCGGCGTCGGCTCGCGGCGCTCCGGCTCGGCTGCCGCCGGTTCCGCGGATTCCGTGTGGGACGACGACTCGTAGGAATCGAACGACGGCACCGGGATCACCGGCGGCACTGCCGGCGCCGCGGGAGCGATCGGCTCCGCCACGGGCTCCGCGGCCGGCGCGGACGCGTCGGGGGTCTCCGCCTGCTCGGTGCTGGTGTCGTCGAGGTGCCAGACGGTGCTGGGGGCGGGCTGGGCGGGCTCGTCCACGAGAGGGTCCGTCCCGACGCCGGGCGTGAGGTGCCAGCTGAAGCCGGAACCCTGCTCGGGCTCCTCGACCGGTTCGGCTGCCTGCTCGGGCTGCACCGGACCCTCGGCCGGGAGCTCAGGCTCGACCACCGGGTTCAGGAACAACTCGAACGTGTCCTGGGCGTACGGCGCCTCGACGGAGGGGTGCTGTTCGGCCTCGGAGACCACGGGCAACGCGACCGTCGGGTCTGCGGCCTCCGGTTCGCGGCTGGGCACCGGAGCGGTCTCCGGCGCGACAGGGGCGGCGGGGACGGCAGGAGCATCCGGAGTATCTGCATCCGGAGCATCCGGAGCATCCGGAGCGTCCGGAGCGTCCGGAGCACCAGCATCCGGCGCATCCACCCCACCCGCATCCGGCGTATCCGCCGCATCCGCCTGCTCCGCCGGGCGCGCCACGCGCCGCCCGCCGGTGAGCTGCTGCAGCAGCCATTCCGAACTGCCGAACTCGGGTTCGTGCGTGTCGGGGCGCTCGTCGCCCTCGGCGTCGTCCGATCCCGGGTGGCGTTCGTCGGTCACTACTCGAGCCCCAGGTCCTTCAGGCCGATGGCGGCGAAGTACGGGTAGCCGGCCTCTTCGATGACCTCGCGCGCGCCCGTGTTGCGGTCGACCACGACGGCGACGCCGACGATCTCCGCACCGACCTTCTTCAGCGCTTCGATCGCTTTCAGCGGCGAACCGCCCGTCGTGGACGTGTCTTCGAGCACGATCACGCGCTTGCCGGCGAGGTCCGGGCCCTCGACCTGCTTGCCGCGGCCGTGGTCCTTGGGCTCCTTGCGGACGACGAACGCGTCGTACGCGAGCCCGCGGGCGGCGCCCTGGTGCAGGATCGCGGCGGCGACGGGGTCTGCGCCCATCGTCATCCCACCGACCGCGAACACGTCGGGGACGTCGGCGATGAGGTCGATCATCACCTGGCCGATGAGGGGCGCGACACGGTGGTCGAGGCTGACCTTGCGCAGGTCGACGTAGTAGCTCGCCTTCTTGCCGCTCGTGAGTGTGAAGTCCCCGTGGAACACGGCTTCGGCCGAGATGTAGTCGATGAGCTGCTGTCTTGCGTCGGTCACGTCCCCGATTCTAGGGGGGAACACGGCGAAAACGCCTCCCCACCAGGCCGTGACCCGTGGCTGTCTGCGGTGGCCGATACGATCGAGGCATGCGCGTTGCGACCTGGAATGTGAACTCGATCCGCACCCGAGTGGGCCGTACCGTCGACTGGATGGTCCGCGAAGACGTGGATGTGCTGGCCATGCAGGAGATCAAGTGCAAGCCGGAGCAGTTCCCGATGCAGCAGTTCGAGGACGCCGGATACGAGGTGGTGCTGCACGGGCTCAACCAGTGGAACGGCGTCGCGATCGCGAGCCGTCTGCCGATCGAGGACGTCGAGATCGGCTTCCCAGACATGCCGGGCTTCCTCAAAGGACACGAGGGCCCCGACCTGCCCAAGGAGGCGCGGGCGATCGGTGCGACCATCGGCGGCATCCGGGTGTGGAGCCTGTACGTGCCGAACGGCAGGGCGCTCGACGACCCGCACTTCCACTACAAGCTCGACTGGCTGGCCACCCTCGCCGCAGACACCCAGCGCTGGCTCGCCGAACAGCCGGACCTGCCGCTCGCGCTGATGGGCGACTGGAACGTCGCCCCGCTCGACTCCGACGTCGGCGACCCAAGCCTCATCCCGGGCGTCTCGACCCACATCTCCCCGCCGGAGCGCAGCGCGTTCAGCGCGTTCGAGGCGATCGGGCTGACGGACGTCGTGCGCCCGCTCGTGCCGGAGGGCTACACGTACTGGGACTACAAGCAGCTGCGTTTCCCCCGCAACGAAGGCCTGCGCATCGACTTCATCCTCGGCTCCAAGCCGTTCGCCGATCTGGTCACGTCGGCGAGCATCCACCGCAACGAGCGCAAGGGCGAAGCCCCGAGCGACCACGTGCCGGTGCTGGTCGAACTCGATCTCGGGGGCGACGAGGACGACGACGACCGGCCGATGATCTTCGGATAGGGGTCGGCGGTCGCGTCTGCGGCCGGAGAATATCCTGACATTCTGCGTTTGTGACGGTTTCCTGGTCGTGATTCCCCATCGACGGGGACCTCACGAATGGACGTGAAATGCGGAGAATCGCTGACGACTTCCGTCCCAACGCCGCCAGCATCACCATCCTCGGCATCGGAGCGGGTCTCCTCGCGGGCGGCGTGATTCTGGCCGTCGCGGGGATACCGGGTGCCGACGGCGGCTCCCAGACACTCTTCCTCCTCGCGACGGTGGCGGCGCTCGCGGCAGCCGTCGTGGGGTTTCTCGTCAACCTTCGGCGCGACGGGCGACCGTTCGACCCGCGGCTGCTCCGTCCCAATCGGGCCAGCGTGAGCATCCTGATCGTGGGCCTGCTCCTGTTTGCGCTGGGCGCCGCTCTCACCATCCTCGGCGTCGAACACACGGGGAAGACCCTCCTCAGCACGGGCATCCCCATCGCCGCCCTAGCGTGCGCAGTCGGAGTCGTGGTAAACGTTCGACGACAGCGAGAGTAGCCTGCCCACGCTCAGCGCAACGCCCGCAGATACCGCCGCTTCGCGACGCGCTGCGCGACCAGAAGCACCGGGAACAGCGCGCGCCACGGCTGCTGCGGCGCCGCCCTGGTCAGCGAGCGCACCACGATGCGCACCTCGTCGCCGTCGCGCTCGACGATGAACGCCTCCTCGCCGGCAACCGGATGCCCGGGGAGCGTGCGGTAGGAGAATCCGACGCGATCCGGGTCGTCCACCACGCGCACCACCTCCACCGGCTCCGTCACGGTGACACCGAGGACGCGCGCGGTGATCACCTGCCGCTGCCCCGGGATCACGCGCGGCGGGTCGGCCGTGCCGCCGACCAGGAAGCCGCTCGCCGTCTTCACCCGCCAGCGCAGGATGTCCGTGGCCGCGCGCATCCACTGCTCGTCTCCGGAGCCGATGGGGGCGGAGACCTCCGAGCGTCGGTAGCCCGGAACGCTGGGCGCCCAGTGACGGAACGCTGGGGTCGTCCAGCCCTGGTCGTCAGCGTCGTTCACGAGGCGAGCGTAACAAACGTCCATATTGCCTAGAATTGATATTGGTATTCGGAACACTTTTGGGTCAGTATTTGCGCATGGCAAATGACCCTCATCGAATCACGTCGCCGAGCCGCACCGATCAGGTCGGGCTGGGCATCCCGCATCTTCGGACAGGAGAGGCGATCACCCTCATCTCGTGGCGACGCACCAAGCAGGGGTGGGCCTTCGATGTGCGCGCCGGCAGTTACGTGGCGCACAACACCACGCACTGGCTGCTTCAGAGCGGCACAGACCGCGTCGTGCTGCCCATCTCGGAATGGTCGCTCTTCAGTTCTTGATGCCGCTTCCAAACTGATATTAAGCATGCATTGCGTAACCATGTCGGGCGGGCAAGAATGAGCGCCTGAGGGCAGCGCGGTGGCTCGACCGGAGCTCCGCGCATCACCGACAGCGTGCCCACAGCAAGGAGATCAGCATGACAATCGAGAATGCGCAGCCTCGGCGACGCTCCAGCCGTAAGCGGGCGTTCCTCGCCCTCGGCGCAGTGGTCGCGGTGGGCGCAGGCATCACCGCAGCGGCTTTCACCGACTTCGCGAACCTGAACCTCGGGGCGAACGGCATCGGCGCCGACCAGTACAACATCCAGGTCGTCGACACCGACCCGATCACCGGCGTTCAGAACCCGGGATCCTGGCAGGAGGCCGACACCCCCGCCGGTGCTCCGATCGAGCTCGTCGGCGCGCAGACGCTCTTCCCCGGAAGCGCGGCGATCAGCGTCGACATCCCCGTCCGCAACGCATCCACCACACTCGGCTCCACGCTGACGCTCACCCTGGCGCAGCTCCCGGATGCCGGCGCGAACGTGACGGACGCGAACTACCTGTCGAGCCTGCGGTTCTCATACGCGCAGGCCGCCACGTCCGTCGACGGCACCGCCATCAGCGGCACCGACCTGACCTTCGCTCAGCTCAACGACGTCGCTCTCAACGGCCTCGCCGCCGGCGAGGAGTCGAGCGTGACGATCACGGTCCGACTGCTCGACCAGGCCGAGTCCGGCGCCGCCTTCGACGACAACTCGCTGAACGGCGCGAAGGCGTTCGTGCAGGCGCAGTTCAACGGCACGTCTGTCTGATCACCGCCGTGAGCCTGTTCAGCCCGTCGTCGCGTCGACCCCCGGTGGTCCGCGTGCTCGCGTCGCTCGTCGGCGTCGGAGCGTTCGCTCTCGTCGGCCTCACCGCCGCGAGCACGGTCGACTGGGGTCAGCTGATCGTCGCGGTCGACGGGTCGGACAACACCTTCGACCTGCAGGCAGCAGGCAGTGACGAGCCGGGCTGGACACCCACCGCGGCGTCGTGGGAGCAGGGCCGCCCCGACCCGATCGTCGTCGTCCTCCGGGACGCGACGATCGGGCCGGGCACGTCCATCGCCACGCGCGTCGCGGTGCGGAACGCCAGCCCGCGGCTCGGCGCCATCGTGGTCTTCCATGTGATGCGCCCCGCCACCCCCAACCCCCTCTTCGACCAGCTCCGCTTCACCGTCTCCGAGGGCGGCCACGTCTACGCCAGCGATGTGGATGCGGCGCACGCGTCGGCCATCGCGCTGACCGGACCGACCGCATCCGGAGCGTCGCGGACGCTCGACGTGACCGTGTCCGTCCCTACAGATGCCACGGACGAGCTCGAAGGGCTCAGAACCCCCGTGTCCGTCCGATTCTCCGGAGTGAGCGAATGACGAGCAGACCCCGCATCCTCCGCGGACCCCACGTCCGCCGGCTTCCCGGCGTCGCCGTCGCCGCCCTGCTGACGACCGCGACGGTCGCGGCCGTCGCATCCATCGGCGTCACGTCGGCGAGCTTCACCGACCAGGCCGCCAGCGCCATCGGCACGAACGGCTCTGTCGGCGGCTCGTACGACATCGCCCAGCTCGCACCGGACGACTCCGTCGTGCAGGGCGACCCTGACCCCGTCATCCTCGACACCACGAACACCGGCACGGTCACCCTCGACGCCTCGGCGTCCACCTCCGTCGAGACGCGCGTCGTGACCACCACCGCTGCGACCGGCCCCGTGCACCTCACGCTCTATAACGCGTACCAGGGCACGCGCCCCGGCGACCCCGGCATCGCGGGGGCGGGAGCCGACCCGTACGACTACGCCCTCTACACGGTCAGTGTGGACGGGACACCCGTGGCCACAGCACTGTCCGCCACCGACCTCAACGCCGCAGCCATCGTCATCGGCGGATGGACGAAGGATGTGCCGAAGACCATCACCGTCCAGCCGCAGATGATGCGCGCGGCGGGCAACGCCTACGCGTTCAACAGGTCGTTCGCCATCGGCATCCGCTTCGACGGGGCGACATCGTGACCAGGCGGATGGGCGGCGCGCGCGCCGTGAGCGCCATCCGGGCCGTGACCACCTCCATCGTCGCGGTGTCAGTCGCCGCGTCGCTCGCGCTGAGCAGCGCACTCCTTCCCTCCGGCGCCGCCGAGGCCGCACCCTCCGGATCGTCCACCGTGAGCGTGGCCATGCCGGGTCCCGGTCACTCCTCCTCCTGGTCCGGCTCCATCGCGAACCCCGGACGGGATGCGGCGGAGGCGTTCCTCACGGTGACGGAGGTCGGCGGCTCCGCCGACGCGTTCGGCGATCTGCTGACGGCCACCGTCACCCTCCCGTCCGTCAGGGTGCTCATCGCGGAGACGCCGGTCGCCCGGATGCTCGGCGGAGCGCCGATCCCCCTCGGCCCTATCGCCGCAGGAGCCACGGTCACCATCGGCGGCACCGTCACGCTGGCGAGGGATGCCGGGGACGAGTTCCAGGGTCTCAGCGCAGCGGTCGTATTCCAGCTCACCGCCGTCGAGAAGACGCAGCCTCACCCGCCGGTCGCCCTGCCCATCGCACTGCCGGACACGGGGTCGATCATCGCCGTCACAGCCATCGCGGTCGCGGCCGTCGCCATCCTCGGCGGCGCGATCCTGCTCATCGTCCGACGAAAGAAGACGAGGAGGGAGGAGCCGTGAGCGCACCTCGATCGCGCATCCTTACCGCATCCATCGGCGCCGTCGCCGCCGCAGGGCTGGTGCTCGCAACGCTCGGACTCGGTGCAGGCACCACGACCGCCGCGTACACCGACACCACGGCGGCGGAGACCTCGCAGAGCCAAACGCCGCTGACCTCGCAGTCGGCCAGGATGTTCCCGACGCAGACGCGGATCGCCAACACGATCACCTGGTTGCAGAGCGACGGGACGCTGTGGGTGTGGGGCTTCCGCGGCAACGGGCTCTCCGGGTCCGGGTCTGCCACCGTCCCCAACAACAACACCGCGCCGTCCGCGGTGATCCTCCCGAACGACGGGTACGCCGGCCCCGGCCGCCGCAGCATCGTGAAGGTCGCAGGCACCAGCCAGGACAACTACTACCCGACCGACATCAACACCACCGGGCTGGCCGCGCTCTCCGACGACGGGCAGGTGTACACCTGGGGAGGGAACTCGGCCAACAACATCATGGGGCGCCCGTCCGCACCGACTCCGTTCACCCTGCCCGGCCTCGTCTCCATCCCGGGAAGGGTAATCGATCTCACCTCGTCCGCCACGGTGTACATGGCGCTCACCGACACCGGGGACCTCTACACCTGGGGCTATGCGCAGGCCAGGGGCGCGACCGGGCAGGGCACAGCGACCGCCTCGTCGGCCGCCCCCTCCCTCATCATGTCCGGTGTCCACAGCATCGGATCCGGGATGTGGAACGGCTGGGCGATCAGAGGCGACTCGAGCCCGGGCGACACGACGACAGGCGTGTTCTGGTGGGGCTGGGCGAACACGGGCTCCTTGTACGCCTCCGACCCGTCCGGAGACAACATCGGGGCCAACGCCAACTCTCCCACCCGCTCGACGGCGCTGTCTGCATACGCGACCAGTGGATGCGACACCGTCGGTGTGATCATGGGCTCGGCGGACGATCACTGCTCGATCAAACAGCTGAACGGGCACTACTTCGGGAACCAGCTGGTCACCTCCGACGGACAACTCGTCACCTGGGGAGCCGGCAACCAGTACGGCACAGGCCGCCCATACGTCAGCGGGGCCGAGTCGGCCACGCCGACGGTCGTGCCGCTTCCGAACGGCGACACGGTCGCATCCGTCTCCGTCACCGTCGACTACGTGGAGGTGCTCGCAGCGTCGGGAACGCTCTACATCTACGGCCGGTACTCGTTCGCCTGGGGTCCGAACCCTGCCACAGGTGCCGTCTCGGCGACGAACATCGTCACCCCGACAGCCATCACGGCGTTCTCCGGGCCGGTGGCCGCCGTCGGTGGCTTCGGGTACTCGGGCACCGCGCTGCTGGCCGACGGCACGCTTGCCTCCTGGGGAGGGAGCACCCAGGGCGGGAACAGCAACCTGTACAACTCGATCAGGCCCGACTGGTATACGACCCAACCGACGAACAATGCCGTCCAAGGCATTCTGCCGATGACCCCACCAGGACTGTGACATGCCGCGCATCAGAATCACCCTCCCGTTGATCACCGCCGGCGTTGTCGCGACCGCCCTGGCGGTCCTCGGCACGACCTCCACGATGAGCGCCCTGACCGACACGGCCGCGCTCAACCTCGGCCAGGGCGGCATTGGCACTGACGTGCCCTTCGGGATCGTGACAGTCCATCCGGACGGCACCGTGCACCACGCCCCGCCCGGAGCGGCCGCCGCGGTCCCGCTGACAGGAGACGACGCGTTCGTGCCCGGCCGTTCCCTCTCCGTCGACCTCGGTGTCGCCAACAACTCTCCCGGCGTCGCCGCACAGGTGACGATGACGATCGGCCCCTCTGATGCGGCGGGCACGGGCCAGGTGGGCAGCGCGCCGAACATCACCCCGTTCATCCGGGTCACCGTCGTGGACACCAGCACCGGTCAGCTCCTGCTCGGCGGGAGCGCGAGCGATCCATCGCAGGGCGTGTCCGTCGGCGCGGCGAACGCGGTGATCGGGCGCCTCGGCGCCCGGGGGGCGGCCCCGTTGACCGACGGCGACACGTGGGCGCCGGGCGCAGCGGACAGCCGCCGCGACCTGACGATCGTCCTCTACTACGTGGACACACCGGAGACCAGCGCGTACAACGGCGGCGCGACGGCACTGGAGGTGGTGTTCGATGGCTCGTCGAGCTCGTAGGCGCGCTCGACCGAGGCGGAGCGTGCTCGGCATGGTCGGCTCGGTCATGCTCACCATCGCCGCGATCGTCGGTGTCGCCGCGGTGCTGGCCGTCGCGGCGAGCGCCATCCTCGGCATCCGGCCCGTGGTCGTGATCTCCGGCTCGATGGAGCCCGTCCTCCCGGTCGGCTCGATGGTCTTCGCGCAGGACGTTCCCGCCAGCACGGTGCGGGTCGGCGACATCGTCACGACGCAGCGTCAGGACGGCGCGAAGGGCCTCATCACACACCGGGTCGTGAGCGTGGAGACCGCAGGTACGACCACCACGCTGCGGCTGAAGGGCGATGCGAACACCACGGAGGACCCGCTGCCGTACGTCACGACAAGGGTCGGGATGTACCTCTTCCACGTGCCGTGGGTCGGCACGCTCGCCCTCGCAGCCCGGACGCCGTTCGGGCTGACCGCAATCGGGCTGTACGTGCTCGCGCTCGTGGCCATCATGATCCTGGGGCGCAGACGGCCGTCCGCCCGCCCCGCCAAAGGGACGGCGGAGCGGGCGGACGATCGAGCGGCGGTCGAGGGCTGAGCGCTACAGGCGACGACGGGACGCTTTCAACGTCAAGACCACGACGTCGCTGCCGAAGGCGCGACGGAGCCGCGCCGTGGCGGTCACCGGGTCGTCCCCCTCGACTTCGACCACGAACCTGCGCTGCTGCGCGGTCTCGACGACCGCTTCGTAGCGCTGCATCAGAACCCCGCCCTGGTGAACCGCGCCAGCCAGTCGGCGTACGTGTGGTCTTCACCGATCGGGCAGTCGCATTCGATGCGGATCAGCTCCCCGGTCACGCCGCTGATCGACTGCTCGAAGTGGGACGCGTCTGCCACCTGCTGGGTGGGACGGTCGGACGGTATCGTGCTCATGCTTCATCTCCATCGAGTGTGTTCGTCATGGCCGGTCTGCCCTTGCGGAACCGGCCGTCGTTCGGCGGAAACGGGTCGCCTTCGTTGAACTGCGTCGCCAGGCTCTCGAGCTCGCGCTGGATGGCCGCCTCGACGAGAGAGTTCATCGAGGAATGGCCTCCTGCCCTGCCCGCGGTACTGAGCACGGCGGTCTCTGCGCTCTTCTTCACGGAGAGACGCACGCGGACCGTCATCGTCGTTCGCAGCGGCTCCGTGAACCCGCTCTCCTCGATCGTCATGTCGCTCCTTGCCTCTGGCATCCATTCGATGGATAAGAGCCCGGCACAGCGACGCGATAACGCGGGCGCGAGCCGATGGGAGCGGCGACCGCGTTATCGCGTCGCCGGGCGGCCGAAAGTGGATAGTTCGCACACCCTGAGCGGATTTCGGCGACGGTTGCGCCGGCGTTGACTGGAGAACCCGCCCGAGAACAGAGCACCGCCATGTCGTCGACCGCCGACCTCCCGACCGAGACAACGCCCCTCATCGGAAGGAAGGCGGATATCGCCGACGCGCGCTCTGCGCTGGGGGAGACCCGCATCCTGACCATCGTCGGTGCGGCGGGCATCGGCAAGACCCGCATCGCTCTCCGGCTCGCGCACGACGTCAAGCGGCGCTTCCGCGACGGCGCACTCCTCGTGCGGCTGGATGACGCATCGGACGCGCACGACGTCGTCCACGCGGTCGCCGAGGGCTTGGGGCGCTCCACCTCGACCGAGAACACGCACGCTGAGGTGATCTCAGCGCTCGCTGGACGAGAACTGCTGCTCGTGCTCGACACCTGCGACAGGGTGCTCGACGGATGTGCCAGCCTCATCGTCTCGATCATCGACGCGTGCCCTCACGTCAAGGTGGTCACGACGAGCAGGGAGGCCTTGCGCATCGCCGGGGAGCGCATCCAGGTCGTGCACCCGTTATCGGCGCCGACGTCCGAGGCCGCCGACCCTCGGCAGAGCACGACGGGCGCTGTCGAGCTCTTCCTGGATCGCTCCCAACCGGACCGGGATGCACCACCCGCCGGCGGCCCGGACCTCGCCTCCATCTCCGCGATCTGCCGCAGCCTCGACGGCGTTCCGCTCGCGATCGAGCACGCCGCGGGCCGACGCGTCGTGCTCTCGGCGCGACACATCCTGGAACGGCTCGACCTGGAACTGCTGTCGAGCCAGGACAGGGGCTTGACGGAGAGGCATCACAGCCTCCGCGCCGCCCTGCAGTGGAGCTACGACGCGTTCACACCGCTCGAGCAGGAGGCATGGACGCTGCTGTCGGTGTTCGACGGTCGCTGGTGTCCTGAGGCGACGGCGGCCGTCCTCGCGCCGTGCGCGCTCTCCCCCATCCGGATGCTCGACCTGATGCAGGCGCTCGTGGCGAAGTCGATCGTGGACAGCGAGGAGACCGACGGGCAGGTGTGGTACTCGATGCTCGACGGCACCAGGCGGTTCGGGCGCGAACTCCTCCAGGATCATCCCGGGTACCAGGCGACCCGGATGCGGCACCGCGAGTGGTATCTGCAGCAGCTCGTCGAGGCGAACGAGACCTGGCTCAGCGACCGGCAGGGCGCGTGGCTCACCCGGTTCGCCCACGAGCTGCCCAACCTCACGGCCGCGGTGGAGTTCTCCCTCGCCGAGCTGGGCCCCGACGCCGCGCTCGCTCTGCTGGTGCGGGGGTGGAGGATCGCCTGGGGCAGCCACGGCAGGCTCGCCGAGTTCCGCACGCTACTCGACCGCGCCCTGGAGGCGGCGTCCGGGCTCGAGACGGCCGAGCACGCGACCGCCCTGGCGATCAGCGGGACGTTCCTCGGCCTCGACGGAGACGCCGGCGCGCACGGCGTCTTCGCGGAGGCCCGGCGTATCGCCCGCGCACTCTGCGAGGCGGCGACGATGGCCTTCGTCGACGGAGCTGCCGCGTCGGCGGCTCGGGACGCTCGCGAATCCATCCGGCTCTTCCACAGCGCGCTGCGGCTCGACCCTCAACCGCGATCACCGGCCGACGTCGCCTTCTTCACCTCCGGGCTGGCGCTCGCATACGAACGTCTCGGCTTCGATCAGAGTGCCACCATCGTGCGCGAACGCTTCCTGCGTTCCGCAGCGGCGAACGGCGAGCGCTACGAGGGAGCCGCCCTGCTCCTGCACTCGGCCGCGTACCGCCTGCGCCGCGGCGACGCGAAGGAGGCGCAGGAGCTCGCGCGGCAGTCGCTCGTGCTGCTGCGGGAATTGCGTGCCCCGCTCGGCATCGCCCACGCGCTGCACGCGATCGGGCGGGCCGACCTGGCGGCCGGGGACCTCGCGAAGGGTCACGTCATCATCGATGCAGCGGAAGCCGTGTGGCGGGGAGCGGGCGAGCTTCCGCAGCCTGGACCGTTTCCCGGCGATGCCGCCCGGCTGGGCGCGCGGAACGGCTCGCCCTCCCGCCAGGGGCGGGCCGCCGACGGCGAGGACAGCGCGATCGAGCTTCCGATGGAGGACGCCATCCGCCTCGCTCTGGGCGAGGCCATCGCCGTTCCGCCGACGTCTGCCCGACGCCTGGTCGACGGGCAGCTGAGCGCGCGCGAGCTGGAGGTGTGCGACCTGATCACCGAGGGGCTGACCGATCGGGAGATCGCCGCACGGCTCGTGCTGTCCGTGCGCACCGTGAACAACCACGTCCAACGCATCCTGGCCAAGCTCGGCTTCACGTCGCGCACTCAGGTGGCGGCCTGGCGGTTGCGGACTCGCGGATACCTCACTTGAGGCAGTAGATTAGGTATTTCTAACTACACGTATGAGAAACCTCGGTTCGAAGCTCAGAGAATGACCCATCCCGGAGAGACCAGCTACCTGGCACCCCGCTCGTCCCAGCCATCGGAGATGCAGCTCGGGCCCGTCGACGACCTCGGCGACGATCTCCTGATCGCCCTGGTGCGCGCGGGCGAGTGCCAGGCGACGGAGGCGTTCGCTGAGCTGTGGAAGCGCCACCTGCCCGCGGCCCTCGCCGCGGCGAGACGCATCACGCTCTCCTATGAAGCGGCGGACCTCGCATCGGAGGCGTTCGCACGCGTGCTCGTCTCGCTGCAAGCCGGGCGGGGCCCCGACCTGTCGTTCCGCGCGTACCTCATCGTGACGATGCGCAACGTCGCGGCGGGATGGGCACGGCACGCGGCCAGGCTCACCCTGCAGGAATACGACGACCTGGACGACCTGCCGCAGACGTCCACCGGCCTCGACCGGCTGGACAGACTCGCCGGATTCGAAGCGTTCCGCTCCCTGCCCGAGCGGTGGAGGAAGGCGCTCTGGTACAGCGAGGTGGAAGACCTCAGTCCCGCAGAACTCGGCGAGGTGTTCGGCATCTCGTCGTCCGCGGCGGCCATGCTGGCGTTCCGCGCTCGGCAGGGGCTGCGCAAGGCATGGGAATCGTCGAAGGATGCGGACGGTCACCCGGCGGCGATGCCGCCGGTGCGATCGCCGTCGTCCGCGCCCATCGGATCGTCCAGCACGCCGAACTCGTGACGCAGTGCTGAACGGGCGGCGTTCCAGCCGGACAGTCCGTGCACGCCCGGCCCCGGCGGGGTGGAGGACGAGCACAGATAGACCCCCCGGAGCGGCGTCCGCCACGGGTCGGCGGACAGAACGGGCCGCTTGAGCAGCTGCCGGATGCTCGGAGCACCCGCGTAGATGTCGCCGCCCACGTAGTTCGGGTTGTAGCGGGCCGCATCCACGGCCGTCGTGCTGTGGCAGCCGACGACGAGGTCACGGAAGCCGGGGGCGAGGCGCTCGATGGCGCGAGTGATCGTCTCGCGCTGATCGACGTCCGAGCCGGACGGGACGTGCGTGTACGTCCACAGCGTGTGTGCGCCGTCGGGGGCGCGGGACGGGTCGAACGTGCTCGGCTGCGACGCCAGGATGAACGGGGCGTCCGCGTGCCTACCGCGCGCGACGGCGCGCTCCGCGGCCTGCACCTCGGCCTGGGTGCCGCCGAGGTGCACGGTGGCGGCCTTCGCGAGCTCCTGGTCTGTCCACGGCACGGGACCGGAGAGCGCGAAGTCGACCTTGGCGACGCCGGGGCCGTACCGGAACGCCCGGACAGCGCGCTCGTACCTCGGCGGGAACGCCCCGCCCGCGAGATCGAGCATCGTGCGAGCACTCACGTCGAGCAGAACGGCACGCGCCGGAGGCAGTTCGGCGAGCGACGACACCGGATGCTCGAGCACCACCTCGCCGCCGAGCCGCACCAGCTCCGCGGCGAGCGCGTCGGCAATGGCCTGGCTGCCGCCGACGGGGATGGGCCAGCCGTGGGCGTGCGCGTACGCGCCGATCACGATGCCGGTGGCTGCGGCCGCCAGAGACGGCAGCGGCTGGATGGAGTGTGCCGCGAGACCGGCGATCATGGCCGGAGCGTGCCTGCCGCGGAAGCGCGCCGACCAAGCCGGGGTCCCGTGTTCGAGCACCGCCAGCCCGAGAGGCACCGCGGCCGACAGCGGGGTCGGGATGTGTAAGAGGTGCCCGGCGGAGATGCCTGCAATGTCCGCCGCGTGCCGCACCAGCGGCTCCATCAGCCCACGCCAGGCCCGCCCGTCCACGCCGAGGGCGTCGACCGTGCGGTCCAGGTCGCGGTAGGCGATCCCGGAGGTGCCATCGGCCAGTGGATGCGCGTACGACACCTCGGGAATCACGAACCCCACCCGCTCCGCCAGCCCGAACGCCCGGAAGAACGGGGAGGCGAACGCCATCGGGTGCACGGCGGAGCAGACGTCGTGGTGGAAGCCGGGGAGGGTCAGCTCGCTGGTGCGGGTGCCTCCGCCCACGGTGGCCGCTCGCTCGTAGACGCGGACGCGCATCCCGGCCCTGGCCATCGTGACGGCAGCGGCCAGTCCATTGGGGCCGCTGCCGACGACGATGGCGTCGAGACTGTCCGTCACGGAGCGGAGGCGGTGGACGCGAGCACGGGGACGTCTTCCTCGGCGGGGTCGGTGTCGTGGTCGGCGTCCCGGGCGGGGGCGGCGTCAGCGTCGGCCGCGGCGTCGGCGGGTGCCTCCATCGACGCACCGGCTGTGCGCGTCCTCCGCCACGCCTTGGCCAGACCGCCGCTGAGCTGCAGGTACGTCACGTCGCGGATGAAGATCGCGTCGATCGCGATCATCGCCAGCGAGAACCACGGCAACCCCATCAGCACGGCGATGCCGATGTGGAAGCCGAGCATCACAACCAGCGCGAAGATGCGGGTGCCGCGGCGCATCAGCAGCAGCGGGAAGCTGACCTGCACCATCAGCGTCAGCAGGGTGGCGAAGGCGACGCCGGGCCCCCACGTGGTGACGAAGGCGCTCAGCTCCGGCCACGGACCGAACTGGGTCACGTGGATGGGGTCGTAGATGGCCGTGCCGCCCGACCACGGCGCACCCCCTGCTTTGTAGAGGCCGCCGGAGACATAGATGAACGAGACCTGCGCCGCCAGCGCGATGATGGCGAAGTTGTGCAGGATGTTCGTGTAGTGCTCGGGAACGACCCGCTGGTACCGCCACCAGCGCACGAGGAACACCGCGTTCGTGCCCCTCTCCTGCGCCCGCTCCTCCGCCTTCCTGCGGCGACGCGCATCCATCGACCACCGGTCGCCCGCTGCCGTGAAGAACATGACCATCAGTGCGATGCGCGTGAGGTTGTCGCTCTGGTCGTTGACGTTCGAGTTCGACTCGACCAGCGCGACCCAGAAGAAGAAAAGGAGGAACTGCGAGAGCCTGGTGCGGTAGCCGATGGCGAAGCTCACCGCGAGCAGGATCGCGATCAGATACAGCACAGTAAAGAGGAACGGATTCTGCGCCTGATCCAGGAACATCCGGAACGGCCACAGCTTCACGAAGTCGTTGGCGGGATAGGCGAACTGTCCGCTCCACGCCATGCCGGCGCCCCAGGTGTAGAACCGCGTGGAGAAGTTCGTGAGCATCAGCCCGAGCATCATCGTGCCGAGCAGGATGCGCGTGACCGCGAGGCCGTACGAGGCGCGCTTGCCGTCGAGGATCCAGGACTCGCCTTGCAGATACAGGGACCTCACGAGGGCGAGCGCCCCGCGCATCCCGCGCTGGAGGAGGTCGGCGACCAGGGCGCCGAGCCTGCGGAAGAAGCCGGAGACGGTCATTTCTTGCTCACCTTCGCGTGGAGGGGAGCGAAGATCTCGGCGAACTGCTCCTCCGACTGTCCTGGCATGACGATGAGACCGCGCCAGCCGGTGGTCGCGAACTGCAGCGGGGGCAGCTTCGCGTTCGGGTTGTTCCGCTCGGCGAACGGGATGATGTTCTGGCGGCTGGTCATGTACTGCACCCGCACGACCGTTTTGCCCCAGACGGCCCTGGCGGCCTGGACCGCATATGCGTCGGTGTACCGCTCCTGCACGATGTACGACGCGACGACCATCGGGTTCTTCTGGCCGTTCGCCTCGTTCATCGCGGCCTGCATCCTGCCGAGCCAGTCGTCGCCCTTGAAGTAATTGAGCTCGGCGATCTTCTGCTGCTCGGGGGTCAGCGCATCCCACGCCCCCTTGAGCGCGGACGCCTGCTTGACGGCGAGGTTGGATGCGCGGGGCGGGAACAGGTTGTGCACCAGCATCTTCTGCTCGGCGTCGACGGTGGAGATCCACTCCGTGGCGATCTCGGCGCCGTCTTTGTCCGCCAGGATGGCACGGACCTTGAGGTCGTAGTCGCCGTTGATCGGCTCCGGCGCGAACACGCTCCAGCTCTGACCGAGCCACGGGATCATGTACTGGGTCAGCAGATTGCCTGGCACGACCTGGCGGAGCGGGGTGGGCGGGCCGATCCAGAGGAAGCTCGCGAAGATGTGCCACACGGTGACCAAGGCGACGATGGCGAGCGCGATCCGGGCTCCGCGGCTTCTGCGTTTGCCGCGCTCCGGCGGCGGGGCGTCGATCCCGCCCTCCATGTCTCGTTCGGGTGATAGCACGCTCATAGCTCTGTCTTCTCCGGGTGGTGTGCGAAATGTTCACGCTGTTAGAGCCGAGACAGCGGTCGCAATAACGTTGCATTCCTTTTCGGGCGGCAACGAACGGAACGCACGGTTTCGTTACGCCGCGTTTCAGCGGGCGCTGCGGGGAGAAGTGCCGAGCGATAGCGTCGAACCACCATGCCCGCCACCCCGTCCGCATACCCCGTCGAATTCGTCGACGTGGGGCGCACGTTCGTCGCGCCTCGGGCCAAGGGCGAGCGGGGCACCACCCAGCGGGTCGTGCTGCGCGACGTGTCGCTGACCGTCGCGGCCGGCGAGGTCGTCGCCATCCTCGGCGCGAGCGGATGCGGCAAGTCGACGCTGCTGCGCATCGCGGGTGGCCTCGACAGCCCGAGCGCTGGGGCAGCGCTCATCGACGGGACGGCGGTGGCCGGAATCGACGGACGCTGCGCCGTCGGATTCCAGGAGCCCCGACTGCTCCCCTGGCGCTCGATCACCGACAACGTCGCCCTCGGACTCCCCCGCGGCATCGACAGGACGGCAGGGCGCGAACGCGTCGCCCAGCTCCTCGACCTGGTGGGCCTGTCCGCCTCGGCCGGGCTGCGGCCCCGTGAGGTGTCCGGTGGGATGGCGCAGCGCGCATCCCTCGCACGGGCGCTCGCCCGCAACCCCGGCGTCCTGCTGCTCGACGAGCCCTTTGGGGCCCTGGATGCGCTCACCCGCCTCAAGATGCAGGACCTGCTCCTCGACGTGCACGGAGCAGCCCCCACCACGATCCTCCTCGTCACCCACGACGTCGACGAGGCCCTCCAACTCGCCGACCGCATCATCCTGCTGGGCGCCGAGGAAGGACGACAGGGCGCGACCATCCGCCGCGTCGTCACCGTGCCGGGCAGCCGCCCGCGCGACCGGGGTTCAGCGGAACTCGCCGAGCTCCGCGCCGAACTGCTCGACGGACTCGGCATCGACCGTCACGGTCACGCGCGCGGGATCCCGGCGACCAGCACGATCCCGGCCTTCCCGTACTGATCGGGGATCCGGGACCCGGGACCCGGATGCACTGGTGCGGGCCGCCGGTGCTTCTCCCACCGCACCGCATCATCCACAGCCCCGAGTCATCCACAGTTTTGGCAGGCGGCCCCCGCAGGCCGCGCAGGTCCGGGATGCTCGACCCACGCACTTCCACAGCACAGCACGACTGACAACCTGAGAGGCATCATGCGCCGCACATCCACCATCGTCACCGCCGTCGCCGCCATCGCGGCCGCCGCCAGCCTGATGCTCACCGGCTGCGTCGCCGGAGAGGGGCAGGCAGCGGCAGACCCCGCGAAGTCGGCCGGCACCACGGGCGGAACGCTCAACATCGACTTCGCGACGTACAACCCGCTCAGCCTCGTCATCAAGAAGGAGGGCTGGCTCGAGAAGGCGCTGAAGAAGCAGGACATCACCGTCAACTGGGTGCAGTCGGCCGGGTCGAACAAGGCCAACGAGGCGCTCCGCTCGAACGCGATCGACGTGGGATCGACCGCCGGCTCCGCCGCGCTGCTGGCCCGCTCCAACGGTTCGGCGATCAAGACGATCGACATCTTCTCGCAGCCGGAGTGGTCGGCCATCGTGGTCGGGCAGAACTCGACGATCACGTCGGTCAAAGACCTGAAGGGCAAACAGGTCGCCGCCACCAAGGGCACGGACCCCTACTTCTTCCTGCTCCAGTCGCTCGAGGCGAACGGCCTGTCCGCCAGCGACGTCACCATCCAGAACCTGCAGCACGCCGACGGCTGGGCTGCGCTGCAGAACGGCTCGGTCGACGCCTGGGCCGGTCTCGACCCGATCATGGCCAACGCGGAGAAGTCCGGCGCGAAGCTGATCTACCGCAACGTCGGGTTCAACACCTACGGCTTCCTCAACGCCACCGAGTCGTTCCTCAAGAACAAGCCGGATGTGGCGCAGACCGTCGTCAACACGTATGAGTACGCCCGCGCCTGGGCACTCAAGCACCCGGACGAGACGGCGAGCATCCTGTCCGATGTCGCGTCGATCGACCCCGCTGTCGCCACCACCGTCATCACGGAGCGCACCAACCTCGACGTGTCGAACATCCCCGGCGACGCACAGCTCAAGGTCCTGAAGAAGGTCGGCCCGATCTTCGTGACGACCGGTGACGTGCGCAGCCAGTCCGACATCGACAAGGCGCTCGACACGCTGCTCGACCCGACCTTCGCCAAGAAGGCCGACCCGAGCGCCATCGGAGGCTAGTGAGCGCATGAGCTACCAGAACGCACCGGAGGGCGACGGGGCGCTCGTCGCGACGTCGATGTACGGCACCTCGGTGGCGCGCGACGGCGAGTCACGCGAGCAGGAGCCGGAGCGCCGGGTGCCCGGTGGGCGCGGCGGCGTGCAGGCGCGGGATGCGCGCATCCCGTTCCTGTCGCGGCGCTCGACCAGGATCGTGGGCGGCTTCGTCCTCCCGCTGATCCTGCTCGTTGCGTGGCAGCTCGCCTCGACCTCCGGTGCGTTCACCTCCGCGCAGCTCCCGTCGCCCGCGATGGTGTGGGACGCGGCGGTCGACCTGGCGCAGCGCGGACTGCTCGGGCTCTACATTGCGATCTCCACCCAGCGCGTGCTGATCGGCTTCGCCTGCGGTGCGCTGCTCGGACTGGTGCTCGGCGCCCTGGTCGGCCTGTCCCGGCTGTGGGACATCTTCTTCAGCGGAACGCTCAGCGCCATCCGGGCCGTGCCGTCGCTGGCCTGGGTGCCGCTGCTGATCCTCTGGTTCAAGATCGGCGAGGAGTCCAAGGTCATCCTGATCGCCATCGGGGCGTTCTTCCCCGTCTACACGACGGTCGCCGCGGCGCTCAAGCACGTCGACCGGCATCTGGTCGAGGCGGGCAGGGCGTTCGGGCTGGGCGGGGTGCGGCTGTTCACCACGGTGCAGCTGCCGTTCGTGCTGCCGACGGTCATCTCCGGGCTGCGTCTCGCGCTCGCGCAGTCGTGGCTGTTCCTGGTGGCTGCTGAGCTCATCGCGTCGTCGATGGGTCTCGGCTTCATGTTGAACGACTCCGCGAGCAACGGACGCACCGACCGGCTGTTCCTGGCGATCATCCTGCTCGCCATCCTGGGCAAGCTCAGCGACTCCCTAGTGGGCCTGTTCGAACGCTGGTCGGCGAAGCGCTGGGGCTGACGCGCGCTGCGGTCGAACGGTCAGGACCGGGGCGGCGCGTGGCGGGACCGCTCAGCGGGAGCGGCGCTCCGCGGCGGCGGTGAAGGCGCGGGCGATGGCCCACAGGATCACGCCGATCGCCAGGAGGGCCAGCGCGATGCCGTACTGGCCGACCGGACGGCCGGAGGTCCAGGGGAAGACCAGGTACAGGCAGGTGATCGCGCCGATGATCGGCAGGACGCGCGCCGTGCGGAAATGCTTGTGGTCGACCGGCTGGCGGCGCAGCACGAGCACCGCGATGTTGACGACCGCGAACACCGCGAGCAGCAGGAGTGAGGTCGTCCCGCCGAGGAGGGCGACGATCGAGCCCTTCGGGTCGAGCGACACGTAGACGATCAGGCCGAGGGCGAGCGCGCTGGTGAACAGGATCGCTGCCCACGGCGTGCGGCGCTTCTTCTGCACTTTGGACAGGAAGCCCGGGAGCACCTTCTGCTTGCTCATGCCGTAGAGCAGGCGGCTCGCCATCATCATGTTGATCAGCGCCGTGTTCGCCACCGCGAACATCGAGATGAACGGCAGCAGGTCGGCGATCGGGAAGTCCGGTGCCGCGGCGTTGACCGCGGTGACCAGCGGGGTCTCGCTACCGGCCAGCTCTCCGATCGGCACCAGCGCGACCACGCAGATCGAGACGAGCACATAGATGACCGCCGCGATCCCGAGGCCCGTCAGCATCATCTTGGGGAAGATCCTGCTCGGTTCCTTGGTCTCCTCCGCCATGTTGACCGAGTCCTCGAAGCCGACCATCGCGAAGAACGCCAGAGACGTCGCCGTGCTCACCGCGAGCAGGATGCCCTTATCCTCCGGCGTCTCGAACGCCACCACCCGGGAGAGGTCCGCGTTACCGCCGCCGATCGCCCACAGGCCGATCATGATGACCAGCAGCAGACCGGACAGCTCCACCAGGGTCAGCACCACGTTCAGCCAGACGCTCTCCGTCACGCCGCGCAGATTCACGAGCATGATCAGCACGATGAACGCGAGCGCGACCATCATCGTGAAGAGGTTGTCCGACGGCAGCCCGAATCCGACGGACAGGTTCACCGCGAACGCCCGGGATGCCGTGGCCGCCGACGTGATGCCGGACGTCATCACGATGAAGCAGACGATGAACGTGAAGAAGTGGATGCCGAACGCCTTGTGCGTGTACAGAGCTGCGCCAGCGGCCTGTGGGTACTTGGTCACGAGCTCCAGATAGGAGAACGCGGTGACCGTCGCCACCGCGAACGCGAGCAGGAACGGCAGCCAGGCCGCGCCTCCCACCTCGGCGGCCACCTGGCCGGTGAGCGCGTAGACGCCCGTGCCGAGGATGTCCCCGACGATGAAGAGCAGCAGCAGGCCGGGGCCCAGTGCGCGCTTCAGTTCAGGCTGCTCGCTGTCTGCGGTCTTGATGACCTGGGTCCAGGAAGGATTGCTCACGATGGCTCCGTTGTCGGTCGACGGTGGGAGCTACTTTATGTGAAAGTTCTCAGGAATGTCACCCGAAGGGGGCGCGACATGCCGGTATACCCTCGCGGCGGCCGGTCGACGCGGAAGCCGAGCAGCCTTCGCGGGGCGTAGTCAGCGCTTGCGGCCGGCGAGCATCGCCTTCCACACCCCGTCGGCCATTCGCTCGGGGGTGAGCACCCGCGCGAGCAGCGGGTCGACGGCTCCGTCGAGCATCCACGGCCGGACCACCGCGGTGACCCTGACGTGACCGAAGCCCTGGTGCCGCAGTTCGGCACGCAGGCTGTCGCTCCAGGCGACGACCGCTGCCACGGACGCGCTGTGGACAGCCCCGACATCGCCCGCCCCGGCGCCCGCCCCAGCGCCGGTGCCGCCCGCGATGGTGACGATGCGGGCCTCCCTGGCGCTCGAGATCATGGCGGGAAGGAACTCGCGCGCGATGTGCATCGGGGCGAGCGCGTTGATCAGCATGGTGCGGCGGGTGTCGTCGCCGTTGTCGTGCTCCCAGAACGGGGAGCTGCGCACGATTCCCGCGGCATTGACGATCACATCCACGCCGTCCAGCTCCTTGCGGACCGCCTGCGCCGTCTGCGCGATGGCGCCCAGCTCCGCCAGGTCGAGCACGAAGGGATGCACGGTCGTCCCGGGCCGTCCGGCCGACGAACTCGGCGACCGGGTGGGGCCGCCCCACGGCGACGCCGAGCGCTGCTCCATCACCTGCGCGCGCAGGCGGGCGGTCAGCGCGGACAGTGCAGCCTCATCCCGGTCCCAGAGCACGACGGCCGCCGCACCCTCGCGCACGGCGCGCTCCGCGAACAGGTATCCCATCCCGGAGGCGGCGCCCGTGATCAGCACGCGCGCACCCCGAACCGTTCTCGTCATAGGTACATCATCCCAAGTCGAGGGAGGCCCCGTGCTGCGTCACCGCCGGGCGCGGTACTCCGCCCGCACCTCCGGCGTCAGGTGCTCGGTGGCGTAGCTCAGCATGGTGCGCGGCATCCGGGGCGCGTACTCGTCCAGGAACGCGAGCAGCACCTCCCGGTCGACGCGCTTCCCGACCTCGCGGAGCATCCAGCCGACCGCCTTGTGTATGAGGTCCTCCCGGTCGTCGAGGAGCCTGGCCGCGAGGTCGACGGTGGTGGATGCGTCCCCGCGTTTGATGAACGCGAAGGTGCTGAGCACGGCGACGCGACGCTCCCAGAGCACCTTGCTGGCCGCCAGTTCGTCGAGCACGTCGCGGGGGCGATCCCAGAGGAACGCGCCCAGGATGTACTCGGCGGACGAGTCGACCAGATCCCAATTGTTCACGCGGCCTCGTCGCACCGCATCTACGTAGAACGCCGCCAGTTCCTCGCGCCGCGCGTCGTCACGGGCCGCGGGACGGCTGGCGAGCTCGAACTCGCGATTGAGGATGATGAGCGCGGCGAGGCGGTGCTCGTGCACCTCACTGTCCAGCAGCTCGCGCAGCTGGTCGAGAGGCAGGCCGCCGAAGCGCTTGGCGACGGCGCGGGTCTGCGGCACGCGCACGCCGATGAAGACATCGTCCTCCCCGTACTCCCCTTTCCCCGCCTTGAAGAAGCGCTGCAGGAACACCGCGTCCTCCGGGCTGGCCACCTTCGCGAGCGCATCCCGCACCTCTGCTGCCGTCACCCGGCGAGCATAGCGAGGCGTCCTGGCGCTGGAAAAGTGCGTCGGCGAGCCGCGGGGCGCAAGGGACGACACCGGATGGGCAATAAAAGTTCGAAGACGAGTGGATAGGCTCGAATGCGGGCGCGCTCTGCGTCCGGACCAAGCGCCGCAGCCGCGGACGACCAACGACGGGAGGTTCGTCATGTCACAATTCGTTTCCCAGTTCAGTGCAAACGCCATTGTCGGAGAGCCCGAGGTCGTCGAGGACGTCCGTTCCGTGCGGTCGCTGGCGACGCATCCCGCGTGGCTGGCCCTCAAAGAGGCCGCCGTCGCTCTGCAGCAGGTGCAGGTCAAGGATGGGTCCGTGCCGGAGGAGGCCGACAAGGCCGGCGCAGCACAGCAGGTGGATGCGGTCATCGCGTCGATCGCCGAGCTCGCTCCGCACTTCCCACACGACGCCGCCTACCTGGATGCGCTGCAGGCCGACTTCCGCCGCTGGGCGGACGAGGGCCTCGGCGTCCCGGACTTCCTGGACTCGCTGAACGCGTTCCAGCCGCAGCAGCACCGCGTCGACGGGCTCGGCCACCTGGTCGTGTTCCCGATGTACACGCAGAACGGTTCGACCAACCGCCTCGTCGAGGCCGTGCTGGTCGAGGTGATCTGGCCGGAGTTCATCGCGGAGCTCGAAGCGGGCGACTACGGCAACAAGCTGTTCGTGCCGCTCCGGTTCGTTGACTTCACCCCCGGATACGACACCAACTCCGCCGTGCTGTTCCCCGAGACGGTGGCCATGCGCGAGATCCCGCAGTTCACCTGGGGCGCGATCTTCCAGGACCGCGAAGCCGCCAGATACCGCAGGGTGGTGCGCGCGGCTTCGGAGATCACGAAGCTGCAACTGCCGGAGGATGCGGCGGCGATGCTGGACGACCAGAAGCTCGCGGAGGAGACCTTCGTGATGTGGGACCTCATCCACGACCGCAGTCACATGCGCGGGGATCTGCCGTTCGATCCGTTCATGATCAAGCAGCGGATGCCGTTCTTCCTCTACTCGCTGGAGGAGCTGCGCTGCGACCTGACGGCGTTCCGCGAGTCCGTGCGGCAGGAGCGTGAGCTGAAGGCGCTGCCGGATGCGGAGCTCTCCGACTCGCAGCGGGAGATCCGTGACCACGCGAAGCTGGTGCAGTACGCGGTGATCTTCGACCGGATCTTCCGGTTCGCGATCACCGGCAGCCGCGTCCGGAACTACGACGGCCTGGGCGGGCAGTTGCTGTTCGCGTGGATGCACCAGCACGACGTGCTGCACTGGACGGACACGCAGCTCACCATCGACTGGGACGGTGTTCCCGAGGTCGTCGTCGCACTCAGCGACCGGATCAACGACCTGTACTGGCGGTCCATCGACCGTCCCAAGGTGGCGCACTGGCTGGCCGCGTACGAGATGCTGACCGAGACGCTCACCCCGAACCCGGCATCCAACTGGGCGCGAGGGCTTCCGGATGAGATCCTCGCCGGGGTGCCGAAGGGCTACACCGACGCGGTGCTGGACGACGAGTTCCCGCTCTCGATGTTCTACGAGGCGCTGAACAAGAAGATGGCCACCGTCATCGAATCCACCGCAGGCATCACCGGCCACTCGGACGACAAGTGACGGAAAGCCTGCCCCTCTCCGGGCGGCTGGTGCTGGTCGCGGGTGCGACCAGCACCAGCGGCGAGGCCGTGTCGCGCTCGCTCGTCGAGGCGGGCGCGACGGTCCTCGCCGTCGGCACGCGGCCGGAGGCGCTCGACGCCCTGGCCGCTGCCGTGCCGGGCGTCGACACCCGGGTCTGCGACCTGGCCGACCGGGATGCTGTGGCCGAGCTGGCCATGCGCATCCACCTGAAGTTCGGCGCGATCGACGGGCTGATCCACCTGGTCGGCGGCTGGCGAGGCGGCGGCGGGATCGCGGGGCAGTCCGACGACGACTGGGACTTCCTGGAGCGCGGGTTCCGCACGCTGCGCAACACGACGCGGGTGGTCTACGACGACCTCGTCGCGTCGCCGGCCGGGCGGCTCGCCATCGTGTCGTCCACCGCGGTGGAGCGGCCGTACGCCGGTGGCGCGAACTACGCCGCGGCGAAGGCGGCCGCAGACGCGTGGACCAGGTCGGTCGCGCAGGGGTTCGCGAAAGAGGCGCCGAACGCGGCGGCCGTCGTCTTCGTGGTGACGTCGCTGTCCGGGCTCGAGGACACGCTCGGCGCAGCCGTCGTGCAGCTCTGGGAGGGCGATCCCTCCACAATCAACGGCACGCGCGAGTTGCTCACAACTTCCGCCGACGCCGCGAACTGACTCTCTCACTCCTGCAAGGATGGATACGTGACGCTACAACTCCATGACCTCAACCTGCGCGGATTCGCCTCCGACAACTACGCGGGTGTCCACCCCGAGATCCTCGACGCCATCGCGGCCGCCAACGAAGGCCACCAGATCGCCTACGGCGAAGACGTCTACACGGCACGCCTGCACGACGTGTTCGCCGAGCACTTCGGCGAGGGCGTCCAGGTCTTCCCTGTGTTCAACGGCACGGGGGCGAATGTCGTCGGACTGCAGTCGATGCTCCCCCGCTGGGGCGCGGTGGTGTGCGCGAAGACGGCGCACATCAACACCGACGAGGCAGGGGCTCCCGAGCGGGTCGCCGGCATCAAGCTGCTGCAGATCGAGACCCCGGATGGCAAGCTCACCCCCGACCTGATCGACAAGGAGGCGTGGGGCTGGGGCGACGAGCACCGGGCCCAGCCGCTCGTCGTGTCCATCACCCAGACCACCGAGCTCGGCACGGCATACAGCGTCGACGAGGTCAGGGCGATCGCCGACCATGTCCACTCGCTCGGCATGAAGCTGCACATGGACGGCGCACGCATCGCGAACGCTGCAGCATCGCTCGGCGCCCCCCTGCGCGCGTTCACCACCGACGCCGGCGTGGACGTGCTCAGCTTCGGCGGCACCAAGAACGGGATGCTCTACGGCGAGGCCGTCGTCGTGCTCAACCCCGAGGCGTCCGAGGGGCTGATCTACCTGCGCAAGCTGAACATGCAGCTCGCGTCGAAGATGCGCTTCATCTCGGCCCAGCTGATCGCGCTGCTCACGGACGACCTCTACCTGCGCTCCGCATCGCACGCGAACGCGATGGCGCACCGTCTCCGTACGGCGCTCGAAGCCGGCATCGCCGACGGGAGCATCGAGGGTGTCGGGTTCAGCCAGGCGACGCAGTCGAACGGCGTGTTCGCCACGCTGCCCGCCGGCGTCGCCGACCGCCTGCGCGAGCACTTCCGCTTCTACGACTGGGATGCGGCGCGTCACGAGGTGCGCTGGATGTGCTCGTTCGACACCACCGAGCACGACATCGACGCGTTCGTGGACGCCCTGAAGCAGGAGCTCGCCGCCTAAGCAGTGCGGTTTTTGCGCTACAGCGTCGGATTTCTGACGTCAAGAGGTGCGAACACCCCAAGTGAGGGCCAGAATGACACTCCTACTGGGGTACAAAACGTGTCCTCCATATGACCCACACGAGCACTTTTTTCGCTAGTCTGTAATAGCCGGCGGAGGAACCCGAATATCCTCCGAAGGTAACCCCGAACGTATGCCGGGCTGCGTGGATTCCCTAGGTCCCCGCACCCGGCATCGTGGGTTTAACGGGTGGGTTCGGTGGCGGGTTCGGTCCAGTACGCATAGCGGGACGCCTCGACGAAACCGAGCCGCTCGTAGAGAGCGCGAGCCGGGGAGTTGGCAGCTGTGACCTGTAACCACAGGTACCGGATCCCGTGCCGTTCGGCGTCGGCGGCGAGAGCTCGGATGATGGCCGCTGCGTGCCCGCGGCGGCGTTGGTCCGGCCTGGTCGCCACGGCGAACACGCCGCCCCACTCGCCCACGATGGCAAGGCGCGCGACGGCGTCCGGATGGTCGGGGTCGCCCGTTGAGGCGTAGAGCGCCGGGCCGCCGGTGAGGATGCGCTCGGCGACGGCCTCTGCGTCGGCGTCGCCGCGCCCGTCGACGGACCACCAGAGGTCCATCCAGGCACGGGATGGGGTGGTGGCGATGGAGAGCGGTGCGGCAGGGGTGGAGACACCGGCTGACGCGACAGCGGCTCGGTCGGCGACGAGGACGAGGGTGTCGGAGTGTTCGCGATAGCCCCTCGCGGCGAGCGCAGAGACGAGAGCGGGGTCGGTGGCCGGGCTGACCTGGAACACCGTGGGGAGGCCGCGGTCGCGGTATGCGCGCTCGGCCGCGGCGAGCGTGGCGGGCAGGCTCTCCGCATCCACTCGGCCGGTGGGGAGGACCGAGTTGGCGCGGTTGGTGACGCCGGAGGCGAAGCGGAGGGTCCAGGAGCCGAGGGGTTCGCGCTGGACGGAGGGCCAGCCGCGGTCGGCGAGCACGTCCAGCTCGGCGGGCGACGGGAGGGACTGCATGACGGCAACGCTATCCCGGAACGATGGCATCGCCGGTTGACTCCGCCGGGGAGGCGAGTAGCGTCGGTGAGCGGCTGATGCCGCACCCGAAAGGACCGAAATGACCGAGACGCTGACCGAATCCGTCGTCGCCGGACTGGGCGCGAAGACCGTCGCGCACGTGGTCCACTACCGACGCAAGACCTACGTGACCAAGCCGTCCGAAGGGTATGCGCTGTTGAAGCGCATCCGGACGCTGCTCAAAGACGGCACCACCGATCTCGTTCCCCTGGTGCACAGGGACGGCTTCGTGTGGCTCGCGATCGGGCCGGGCATCCCGGTCTCCGTCGACGAGATCGAGTCGGACCCCGGACACAGCGACCACCACACGCTCAAGCGGCTCGGGCTGGATTAGCCCGAGCCTGCTCGATGCGTGCGGCCGAGGTTACGCTCCGGCGACCGGGACGAGGTCGCGCTTGCGCGGCGACCGGTCAGCGGCCGGCGCGGTGGCGACGGCCGGTTCGGGGGGCGCTGCCGGCTTGACAGGAACGGCGGGCTTCGCCGGGGCGGCCGGTGCCTGCGCATTCGGTGCCTGCGCATCCACGGCAGGAGCATCCTGGGCGCCCTCCGCCGCCGTGAACTCGCGCAGCCACGGCACGAGGTCTTTGCCGAGGTCGTCGCGGGCGGCGGCCAGCTGGACGATCGCCTTGATGTAGTCGAGACGGTCGCCCGTGTCGTAGCGGCGACCGGAGAAGACCACGCCGTGCACGCCGCCTGTCCAGTCCGGAGCCGTCGCGAGGCCCTGCAGCGCATCCGTCAGCTGGATCTCGCCACCCTTGCCCGGCTCCGTCTTCTCGAGAATGTCGAAGATCTCCGGGCGGAGGACGTAGCGGCCGATCACCGCGTAGTTCGACGGAGCGCTCGCGCGGTCGGGCTTCTCGACCAGTCCGGTGATGCGCACCACGTCGTCCTCGTCCGTCTCCACCACAGCGGCGGCGCCGTAGAGGTGGATCTGGCTGGGGTCCACCTCGAGGAGTGCCACGACCGTCGTGTTCAGCTGCTGCTGCACCTCCAGCATCCTGGACAGCAGCGGGTCGCGGGCGTCGATGATGTCGTCGCCGAGGAGCACGGCGAACGGCTCGTGACCGATGTGCATCTTGGCGCGCAGCACGGCGTGGCCGAGGCCCTTCGGGTCGCCCTGGCGCACGTAGTGCATGTCGGCGAGCGCCGTGGACTGGTTCACCTTCTCCAGGCGGTCGAGGTCGCCCTTCCTGGCGAGGGTGTCCTCGAGTTCGGTGTTGCGATCGAAGTGGTTCTCAAGTGCGTTCTTGTTGCGGCCGGTGACGAGCAGCACGTCGTGGAGCCCCGCGCCGACCGCCTCCTCGACCACGTACTGGATGGCCGGCTTGTCGACGACCGGCAGCATCTCTTTCGGCATGGCCTTGGTGGCGGGCAGGAAGCGGGTGCCGAGCCCGGCGGCGGGGATGACGGCCTTGGTGACGTAACTGGACATGATGGTTTCCTCTCGTTCAGCGCACGCCGGCAAGGGCGGCGAGGTCGTCGGCGATGGGGGCGCCCTCCGGCACCCTGCCCATGACGTGCACGGCCCAGCCGGCACGCGACCAGGCGGTGGCGTCGAGGCAGTTGCGGGCGTCGATCACGGTCTTGCCGTGCACGATGGCGGCGAGCGCGGCCGGGTCGGCCTCCACGAACTCGGGCCACTCCGTGAGCACGACCGTGACGTCTGCCCCGTTCACCGCCTCCTCGACGGAGTCGGCGTAGCCGAGCGTCGGGAACATGCGCTGGGCGGTGGCACGCGCCTCCGGGTCGTAGACGACGACCTGGGCTCCGCGGAGGTGCAGGGCCGCAGCCACGTTGAGGGCCGGTGAGTCGCGCACGTCGTCGGTGTGCGGCTTGAACGCGGCGCCGAGCACGCCGATCCTGCGGTTGAGCACGGAGCCGCCGCAGGCTTCGAGGGCGAGGTCGATGACCCGCTGGCGGCGGCCCATGTTGATCTCGTCGACCTGCTGCAGGAGTCCGACGGCCGCGTGGGCGCCGAGCTCGCTCGACCGGTGCATCAGGGCGCGGATGTCCTTGGGCAGGCACCCTCCGCCGAAGCCGAGCCCCGCGTTGAGGAACTGGCGGCCGATGCGCACGTCGTGACCGAGCGCATCCGCCAGCAGCGAGACGTCGGCGCCCGCCGCGTCGCACACCTCTGCGATGGCGTTGATGAACGAGATCTTGGTGGCGAGGAACGCGTTCGCGCTCACCTTCACCAGCTCGGCGGTCGGCAGGTCGGCGACGAGCACCGGCGTCCCCGTCTCGATCGGCGTCGCGTAGATGCGGCGCAGCACCGCCTCCGAGCGCTCCGACGTTCCGCCGAAGACCAGGCGGTCGGGAGAAAGGGTGTCCTCCACCGCCTTGCCCTCGCGCAGGAACTCGGGGTTCCAGACGAGTTCGGCGGAGACCCCATCCGGAAGCTCGGCGGCGACGATGGCCCGGAGGCGAGCCGCGGTGCCCACCGGCACCGTCGACTTGCCGACGATGACGCCGTCGTGGGTCATGTTCTGCGCGATCGACCGTGCGGCGGCCTCGACGTAGCTGAGGTTGGCGGCGAAGCTGCCGGACTGCTGCGGCGTTCCGACGCAGATGAAGTGCACGTCGGCGAGCGCGGTGGCCTCGGCGATGTCGGTGGTGAAGTTCAACCGACCGGATGCGACGTGCTCGGTGATGAGCTCGGGCAGCCCGGGCTCGAAGAACGGCACACGGCCGTCGCGGAGGGCGTCGACCTTGCTCTGGTCGGTGTCGACGCCGATCACGTCGAATCCGAGTTCGGCCATCGCCGCCGCGTGGGTCGCGCCGAGGTAACCGGTGCCGATCACGCTGATGCGCGGGGCGGGCTGTTCCTTCTTCTTGGTCGTCATTCGCGTTGTCCTTTCGCGGGGATGGCTAGGAGGCCGGGGTGAGGGTGAAGCGGTCTTCCGGTCGCGTGAGCCCAGCGATGAACGCCGAGAGCGTGTCCGCCCGGGAGTCGATGCGCCAGTCGTTCGTGGCTCTGACCCCTTCGACGTAACTGGTGACCGCGAGGTTGAACCAGGAGAAGCCGACGATGTCGTCGTTCTCCGGTTTGCCGAGCGCGTTGAAGAAGTCGGTGACCCAGGCCGTCTTGTGTCCTTGGGTCTCCGATGCCCCGACCTCGGCGAGGACGATCGGCTTCTTCGTGATGGCACGGAGCTGGTCGAGGCTCGGCGTGAAGGTGTAATCGAAGGTGAAGGACTGGTCGGCCTTGTACGGAGGACGCAGGTAGCCGGAGAGCCCGACCCAGTCGACGTAGTCGTCGCCGGGGTAGAGCGACGGGAGGTAGCCGTCGACCTTGTGCTGGGCAGGCAGGTTGTTGACGATGTTCGGCGCCCAGACCCAGATGACCAGGTCGTTCGCGCCCTCCGCCTGGAAGACGTCGTGGACGTGCTTCCACATCTTCACGTAGTCGCCCTGGCTGTTGCCGTTGATCGAGTTGCCCTTGCCGTCGGTCTCCGACCACGGGTACCAGACGCCGTTCATCTCGTGGTCGAGACGGATGGCGAGCGGCAGTCCGGTGGCGACGATGTCCTTGGCGTACTGGTGCAGGTAGGCGTCGAAGTCGCCTCCGATGATCTTCGGGAGCGAGTACTCCGGCGCATCCACCGAGTCGTTTCCCGCCGAGATGGGCCGGGACTCCCAGGTCATCATCGGCAGCCTGCCCTGCTGCCAGGCGCGGGTGACCGCGTTGGCGCGGAATGTCTCGTCCCAGCCGCTGAAGTAGCCGACGAGGTTCGGCTGCACGCCGACCTTCGCGCTGGTCGCGTCGAAGGTGGCCCAGTTGAACGGAGCCTGCTCGGTGTACATGCCGTAGTAGCGGCTGGCCGGCTGCAGCAGTTCCGCCTTGGTCGGCGCGGTGATGGGGGTGGGCTCCGGCGCGATGTTGCCGCCGCCGTTGCCGCTACCGCCGGTGCCGCTGTTGCCGCCGGTTCCGCTCTTGGTCCCGGATGCTCCACTGCCCTTCGCACCTGCCGCCGTGTTCGCGGCGAGTGCGCCCTTCGCGCTGGCGAGCTGCAGCTTCGCCTGGGCGAGCGCCTTCTCCGCACTCACCGCGCGCTGCTGCGCCGTGGCGAGCTGCTTCGCGGTCGACGCCTGGGCGGCGAGCGCCTGCTGCTGCAGCGAGGTGAGCTTGCCGCTCTGGGTGGCGATGGTCTTCTTGGCGGTGCTGAGGTTCTTCTGCAGGCTGGCGTTCTGCGCGGCCAGCGGGTTGACGGCAGTCGCCGCCGCGTCGACCACGGTGCGGACCGCGCTCGTCGGGGACGACCAGACGTAGTAGGAGATGCCGCCGAGCACGAGGCTGAGGACGACGAAGGCTGCGGTGGTCATCAGGGAGCGCGACTTGGTCGCCGCCCACCAGTGAACTGCTTTGCTAGACAAGGAACAGGGCCTCCAGGGTCAGGATCGCGATACCGATCAGGTACGGGATGGCGGCGAGCGGGTTGAGCCGACGCCGCTCGGCGCGAGCGGTCTTGGTCTTGGGTGTGGATGCGGACGCCGGCCCTGCGGCCGTCGCCCTGCGGGTCTCTGCGCGGGTGGCCAGAGCCGTAGTGGTGGTCAGCCCGCCGACGGAGTCGGGGAGCTGCGGAAGCGCATCCGGAGCGGTGGGCGCATCCTTCGCCGAGGCCGCCAGGGCGATCTCGTCGTCGCTGCTGATCTCGTTCGGACCGCCGTTGTACGCGCCGGCACGGGTGCCCCAGCCGCTGGCGTGCGCCATGCGGAAGAAGCCGAGCAGCCGGATCGGCATGAGGAAGAACGTCGAGACGATGATGAAGACCGGCAGGCGGAAGAAGTCGGACGGCTTCTCGGAGAGGTGCCTGATCTGGCGGATCGACATGCTGATCACGGAGGACGCGACCATCAGGGCGACGACGGTGAGCACACCGCCTTGCACGCCGTACGCCTGCAGGAAGCCGGCGTAGAAGTTGTAGCCCTCGCCGGTGATCGAGCGGTAGACCCAGCCGCCGAGCACGCCCGCGAGGACGAACGGCAGGATGATGTCCGAGATGAAGAAGAACGCCAGCAGCGGGGCGTGGCCGAGCATCCAGGGCAGCATGCGCAGGGTGTTGTACTGGCTGCCGCGAGCCCAGCGGAGCTGCTGCTTGAACAGCTTCTTCACCTTGAGCGGCGCATCCGTGTAGACCAGGCTGGTGTGCTGGTAGACGGTGCGGTAGCCCTCCTTGAGGGTGAGGTTGGTGAGCGTGCGGTCGTCGGAGACCTCGAGGAAGACGCCGAGGAACTTCTCGTTCATGAACTTGTCCATGACGCGCATCAGGATCGAGCGGCGGAACGCGATGGTGCGGCCCGGAAGGCAGCCGATCTGCCCGACGACGCTCTGCGCGGGCATCGAGTACAGCGCCCGGGAGTTCTCCAGCCAGTCCGCCCAGCGGGTGATCCAGCTGCGCTCCGGCTCCAGGATGCGCTGCTTGGTCGTGACGCCGCCGACGCGCTCGTCCTTGAACGGCTTGACGAGCTCGGAGAGGGTGTCCTCCGTCCAGACGGTGTCGGAGTCGACCAGCACGGTGATGTCGCCCGTGGACATCCTCGTGCCGATCATCACGGCGTTGCGCTTGCCGGGGATCGGGGTGTGCACCCAGCGCACCAGCGGGGCGAACTCCTCGCACACCTCGACCAGGCCGGGGTTGGGGGCGCCGTTGATGACGACGATGATCTCACCGGGCTTCTGCTCCACCATGCGGCCGATGACGTCGCGGAACAGGTCGAGCGGTTCGTCGACGACGGGGACGACCACGCTCGTGGAGACCTCGAAGTCCTCGGTGTATGCGCGGTATCGCCGGGAGACGGCCACCTTGATGATCCAGATGACCCAGATGAAGGCGGAGTAGACGGCGAACAGATAGAACTCTGGATGGCCCTCCAGCATGTGCCGGATCTGCAAAATGAAAATGAACACGGGACGAGACCTCTCAGGGGGGACAGGGGTTGCATCCACGTCTCTGGGGATCTGGGCGGTCGGGTTGATCAAGTTGTAGCTGTGGGCTCTCTCACGGCGCAAGCGAGGTTTTCTCGGTGGTCACGGCGGGAAACGGTGGCCCCGGATGTGCCCCTGTCCGCCGACACGCGGACACCTGGTGGCTGTCGGCAGAATGGTGGACACACCCCCGTTCGGGGGAGGCGTAACGGCAGGTCAGGAATGGAATCGCTCGGACGGTCGATCGGGCGACCGGGGGACGATGACCGGGGGACGACGGGGCCGTTTTGTACCCCGGATGCGGGTAGAAAAACTATGACGCGAAACGGCTGAGAATTAACACAGCCGTAACAATCGATTCACTCCCGGGAGCAGGAATACTCGCCAGCAAAATGTGTTTGCATGGATATAGCTTGGCAATGGAGACAAGCGCATCCATGTCGTCAAGCACCAGGAGAGTCATGTCCATCGCCGAGCTGAATTCGCGCGCCGCCGTCACCGCAGCACCCCTCATCCCCGCACTCGCCGAGCGCTGGAGCCCCCGCGCCTTCGACCCGACCGCCGTCGTTCCGGAGACCGCTCTGACCGCGGCTCTCGAGGCAGCGCGCTGGTCGCCGTCCGCCAGCAACACGCAGCCGTGGCGCTTCATCGTCGCCCGTCGCGGAAGCGCCGAGTTCGACACCATCGCCTCCGCCCTGATGGGCTTCAACCAGGCGTGGGCGGGCTCGGCGAGCGCGCTGATCGTCGCCATCGCCGAGATGGAGGACGCGGAGGGCACCCCGCGCCGCTGGGCGACGTACGACCTGGGTCAGGCCGTCGCGCACCTCAGCGTCCAGGCCCACCACGACGGACTGCACGTGCACCAGATGGGCGGATTCGACGTGGATGCGCTCCGCTCGGCGTTCGACATCGAGGAGCGTTTCGTGCCCACCTCCGTCAGCGCCATCGGCATCCTCGGCGACCCGGAGGCCCTTCCCGACCCGCTGCGCGAGCGCGAGCTCGCACCCCGCTCGCGTGCCGCGCTGGACGAGATCGTCGTCGTCAACGCCTGAGAGCAGCCGGTCAGCAGTACCCGAGGAGGGCGTCGTCAGCGACGCCCTCCTTTTTTCGCGTCTTCGTCGAATTTGCCGGCCGCCCGATCTGTGGGAATATGGCCGAACTCAGACGGCCAAGCAGTGTCGCGGGTCGCTGCAGGGACGCAGCGTCGCCCGCTGAAGGAGAGACGATGACGACTCCCATCGCCCCGGCGATCGCCACCGGCGGGAAGCTCAAGCGCAACCTCGGCCTGTGGGCCATCGTCGGCCTCGGGCTCGGCTACATGACCCCGACGGTCGTCTTCGACACGTTCGGCATGGTGGCACGCGACACGAACAACGTCGTGCCATCCGCCTACCTGGTCGCTCTCGTCGTGATGATGTTCACGGCCGTCAGCTACGGCAAGATGGCCGGGGCCATCCCGAGCGCCGGATCGGCGTACACCTACGTGCGCGAGTCCATCCACCCGAACGTCGGGTTCCTGGTGGGCTGGACGTCGCTGATCGACTACGTGCTGCTGCCGATGGTCAACTGCCTCATCATCCGGAGCTACCTGGAGGCGCTGTTCCCCAGCGTGCCCGGCTGGATCTGGGTGGTCATCTACTGTGCGGTCGTCACCTCGATCATCTACCTGACGATGCGCGGCACGTCGAACATCAACATGCTGCTGCTCGTGTTCGCCGTGGTGGTGATGGCGGTGTTCGTGATCATGGTCATCGCGCAGCTGGTGCAGGGCGAGGGGGCTGGAACGATCGCCTCCGCCCAGCCGTTCTTCCACGACGCCGTGACGCTCGGAGCCGTGCTCACCGGGGCCACCATCGTCTGCTTCTCGTTCATCGGCTTCGACGCCGTGACAATGTACGCCGAAGAGGCGAAGTCGCCGAAGATCATGCCGAGGGCGATCCTGTTCACGGTGATCATCGGCGGCGCGATCTTCCTGATCACGTCGTACTTCACCCAGCTCAGGTTCCCGTCGTCCGACGAGTTCCCGACCGCGGCCATCGAGGACAGCACACTCCCGGAGATCGGCAAGCAGGTCGGCGGCCAGACACTGCAGGCGGTGCTCACAGCCGCCGGGTTCGCCGCGACGCTGGCCTCCGGGCTGGCCTCGCACGCCTCGGTGTCCAGGATGCTGCTGGTGATGGGGCGCAACAACGTGCTGCCCAACCGGTTCTTCGGCCACATCAACGCCAAAACGTCCACACCGACCTTCAACATCGTGCTCGTCGGCGCGATCAGCCTGCTGGCCGCCGCGTTCACACTGGAGACGATCGCCGCGTTCATCAACTTCGGCGCGCTCATCGCGTTCACCTTCGTGAACATCTCGGTGATCGCCTGGTTCGCCATCCGCAAGGGCCGCAGGCGCACGCCGCGCGACATCGTCACGTTCATCGTCCTGCCCGCGATCGGGATGCTCCTGACGGGCATCCTGTGGGCCAACCTCCACATCGACGCACTGATCGGCGGGAGCATCTGGATGGCGCTCGGGTTCGTCTATCTGCTGGTCCTGACGCGCGGTTTCCGCCGCAGCGTCCCCGGCTTCGACGAGAGCCAGCCGGTCACCGGGTTCAACAAAGCCGTCAAGTAACGCGCGCTCGGAGGCCCTTCCGAGGCCTCGGATCGGTCGTTTCGAAATCGTTATCGAAGTTTGGCCATTTCGATGGACAAACAACATATTCGGATGCGAAGCTCGGCAGGCGACGGCGCGACCGTCGCACGTCGTGAACCGTTATCAAGGAGTTTCCACAATGAAGAGGAATATTCGCGTCGCGGGCGTTCTCGCACTTGTCGCGGGCACTGCGCTGCTCGCCACAGGCTGCAGCGGCTCAGGCACAACGCCCAGCAACGGCAAAGTCACCATGTCCTTCTGGGACAACTCGACGACCGGCCCGGGCAAGGCGTTCTGGGTCAAGACGATCGCGGACTTCGAGAAGGCCAACCCGAACGTCACCATCAAGCTTCAGACGGTCCAGAACGAGGACCTCGACGGCAAGCTCCAGACCGCGCTCAACTCGGCGTCCGCACCGGACATCTTCCTGCAGCGCGGGGGCGGCAAGATGAACGCCATGGTCGACGCCGGCCAGCTGATGGACATCACCGACTCGATCGACGCGACCACCAAGGCGTCCGTGAACGCCGGCGTGCTCAAGAGCAACGAGTACAAGGGCAAGATCTACGCGATGCCCGTCAACGTGAACCCCGAGGGCATCTTCTACAGCAAGGACCTGTTCAAGGCGGCGGGGATCGACACTCCCCCGACCACCATGGACGAGCTGAACGCCGCCATCGTCAAGCTGAAGGCGACCGGCGTCGCCCCCGTCGCCGTCGGCGCGAAGGACGCTTGGCCTGCTGCGCACTGGTACTACAACTTCGCCCTGCGCGAGTGCAGCGAGAGCGCACTCAACAAGTCGGCGGCATCCCTCGACTTCAGCGACAAGTGCTGGACGAAGGCCGGAGAGGACCTCGAGGCGTTCAACGACACGAACCCGTTCAACAACGGCTTCCTCACCACCCCCGCCCAGCAGGGCGCGGGCAGCTCCGCCGGCCTCCTGGCCAACCACAAGGCGGCGATGGAGCTCATGGGCGGATGGGACCCGGGAGTGATCGCGTCGCTCACGCCCGACCAGAAGCCGCTGCCCGACCTCGGCTGGTTCCCCTTCCCGTCCGTCCCCGGCGGAGCTGGCGACCCCAGCGCCATGATGGGCGGCGTCGGCGGGTACTCGTGCTCGGCGAAGGCCCCGAAGAAGGAGTGCACCGCGTTCCTCAACTACATGACGACGAAGTCGGTGCAGGAGGAGAACTACACGGCCTTCAACGCGATCCCGGTCAACAAGGACGCGCAGCGCGGCATCACCGACTCCGTGACCAAGTCCGAACTGGATGCGTACAACAACACCAAGTTCATGGCTCAGTTCCTCGACACCCTGCTCGGGCAGAACGTCGGCAACGCGATGAACACCGGAGTGGTCAACCTGCTCGCAGGCAAGGGCTCGGCGGCGGACATCATCGACACCGTCAACCAGGCAGCCTCCAAGGGGTAGCCGGACATCCGCGATAACCGATCGGGGGCGACGCGCCGTGTGCGCGTCGCCCCCGATTTCTCGTCGGTGGCCGGCTCAGGGGCGGAGGAGCACCTTGATGGCGCGGCGCTCATCCATCGCCGCGTACGCCTCGGCCGCCTCGGAGAGCGGGAGCTCCAGGTCGAAGACGCGGCCGGGGTCGATGGCGCCGGACCAGACGTCCTGCAGCAGCTCCTCGACGTAGTTGCGCACGGGAGCGACACCGCCGTTCACACCGACGTTGTTGTTGAACAGCGGGCGCACGGGCAGCTCAGGGCCGCCGTTGGGGACGCCGACGTATCCGACCATGCCGCCCGGGCGCGCCGAGCGGATCGCCTGGTCCATCGACTCCTTGGTGCCGACGGCCTCGAGCACGCAGTCCGCACCGATGCCGCCGAGCAGCTCCTTGACCGCCGCGACGCCGTCGTCGCCGCGCTCGGCGACGATGTCGGTCGCGCCGAACGCGCGTGCCAGTTCCTGACGCGACTCGTGCCGAGACATCGCGATGATGCGCGAAGCGCCCAGGCGCGCGGAGGCGAGCACCGCGCACAGCCCGACTGCGCCGTCGCCCACCACGACGACCGTGCTGCCCTCGGTGACCCCGGCGGAGACGGCGGCGTGATGGCCGGTGCCCATCACATCCGACAGCGTCAGCAGGCTCGGGATGAGGTCGTCGCTCGGGTATTCCGGCGTCGCCACGAGCGAACCGTCCGCGTGCGGGACGCGCACCTTCTGGCCCTGGCCGCCGTCGGCGAAGCCGCCGAGCTTGTCGTCCGACCCCCACCATCCTCCGTTGAGGCAGGAGGTGCTGACGCCGTTCTTACAGTTGACGCACGTCATGTCGCAGTCGTAGAACGGCGCGATGACGAAGTCGCCGGGGGCGATCGTCTTCACGTCCGGCCCCACCTCCTCGACGACGCCGACGAACTCGTGACCGATGCGGTGCGCGTGGTGCGTCGGCGTGACCCCGCGGTACGGCCACAGGTCGGAGCCGCAGACGCAGGCTGCGACGACGCGCACGATGGCGTCGCCTCCGGTGGACAGGACGGGATCGGGAACCTCTTCGACGCGGATGTCTTTTTCACCGTGGATGACCGTTGCAAGCATGGTCAGAAGCCTACGCCGCACGGTGGAGGCCTGCGGCTGTCCGCCTGCTCCGGGGAGCGTCGACCGATTCACCCTGACCGATCAATGCTCGCCCACAGCGCAGCGACGTGCCGGCTGTCTGTGCCGCAGCATCCGCCGATGACCGTCACCTGGGGTAGCTGAACGAGAAGCTCCCGTGTCGCTCGGACGAGGAGGGGAAGATCACCGGAATCGAGTTCCTCCATCTCGTCGAGTTCGGCGTGCGAAAGCGTCGAGGCATTCGGGCGGAAGAACGTGAGACGCTCCTGCCACGATTCACCATCGAGCGCGGCCATGAGGTGTGTCGGGTGGGCACAGTTGACACCATAGAAGTCGGCCGGAGCCGCCGCATCCACCGATGCGATCGCGTCGACCAGCCGGCTTGCGTCCGGCAGCCGCCCATCGGTTTCGACGGTGAAGGAGATCGAGACCGGGACGCCTACGCTCCGGGCGGCGCGCACGACGCCGATCGCCTCGGCGGCCCCGGTCATCGTCATAGCGTGAACGAGGTCGGCTCCGGCATCGGCGAGCGACTGCACCTGCGGCAGGTGAAACGCCGCCGCCTCGTCGGCGTCGCCATCCGCAGCGATGTACCCGTCGCCGCGAGGCCCGATACATCCCGAAACCAGGCCGTCGAGCGCTCCGGCATCGGCGAGCACAGACCGGATGAGCGCGACCGCATCCCGGTTCGTCCGGTCGAGGGAAGCCTCGTCGTAGCCGAGCTCACCGCCCCAGGCCGAGTTGGCTCGCCAGGTGGGTGTCTCGAGTAGCACTCCCGCGTCCGCCGCGTGCGCGATCGCGGCGTAGTCGGCGTAGTAGCGCCGCAGCAGGTCGATCCCGTCGGCGCTCTCCAGGATCGGGAAAGCGGCGAAGGAGGGCAAGTCGATTCCGTGGTTGAAGATGAGGTCGGTCTCGAGGCCTCCGTCAGTCACCCATTTCCCGTCGAGCATTCCCATGGTCAGCGCCTTTCCAGACCGCGTGCACACCATGCACCAGATCAGTAACGAGATGCTACTCGCCTGCGTCTCCTCAACAGGGCGAGGTGCTTGTCTCGCCGGGGCCGCCGCGCAGAGGGTGGTCACGGTGGGCGAGTTACCCGAGGCGTAACATTTTCAACGTCAGGTTTCTGTTATGGTTGGCGGAATCGTGACGAGCGGGTGAGATCTGGACAGCGTTCGCCATGCCGCTCGCGGCCGGGCTGATCTGCCTCGCCCTGTACCTGCGCACCGTCGACGACCGGTGACGTTCGGCGCGGCTTCGCGTCACGCTATGGCCGCTGCGGGCGGCGGCGGAAGGCGACGACGGCGCCTGCTGCGAGGAGCAGGACCGCGAGGGCGGCGAGCCCGGACGCGTCGAGGCCGGTCGCGGCCAGGCCGGAGCCGCCGGACGCGGTCGGCGCACTGGGCGCACCTGGCGTGGCCGGCGTGCCAGGCGTCCCCGGCGTCCCCGGGTCGACCGGGGCGGTCGGCAACGCGATGTCGGTGCGCACGAAGCGAGGCGTGCCGTCCGGGCCGATGCCGCTCGCGACCAGCGAGTGCGCGCCCGTCAGTCCCTCGGGGATCGTCACCGTCGCCGTGGCCGAGCCCGTGGCGTCGGCCGTGACCGTAGCGAGGACGACCGGGCTGGAGTAGATGCCGAAGGTGACGGGGGCCGCTGGGGCGAAGCCGCTGGCGGTCAGCGTGAGCTGCTGGCCCGTTGTCACCGTCGTCGGAACGCCGGAGAGCGGCCCTGCCGCCGTGGGCGGGAGGGGCGGCAGGGGCACGGCGGCGGCGTCGACGACCGCGATGGTCACGACCTGCACGAGGTCGGGCTGTCCCGGCGTCGTTGCGGTGATGGTGACAGTGGATGCGCCGGCCTGGTCGGTGGTGACGCCCCGGATGCTCGCGGTCCCGTCGCCGTTGTCCGTGAAGGTCAGCCCAGCGGGGAGGGGCGTCGCCGACAGCGCGCCGATCGCCGGGTAGGCGTGGCCGGTGGTCACGGTGGCCGCGAACGTGACACCGCGCGTGACTGTCAGGGCGGCTGGGCTGGTGAACGTCGGCGTCTCGATCACCGTGACCGTGAGCGTCTGCGTCGCCGAGGCTGCGCGTCCGTTCGTCGCCGTCATGGTGACCGCGTACGCGCCGCCCTCACCAGGTGCCGGGGTCCCGGACAGTGTCGCCGTGCCGTCCCCGTTGTCGGTGAACGCCAGTCCGGACGGCAGCGTCCCGCTCGCCGTGACGGTCGTCGCCACGGGGAATCCCGGCGCCGTCGTGACGGTGAACGATCCGGCGCTGCCAACGCTCATCCCCGCGGTGGCCGCGGAGGTGAACCCCGGGGACTGCAGCACGGTGAGCACGAAGGCCTGGCTGGCGTTCGGCGTGAAGCCGTTGTTCGCGGTGATCGTGAACGGGTACAGGCCACCGGATGCGGCGGGAGGGTCGGCCGAGATGGTCGCCGTTCCGTCGTGGTGGTCGGTGAAGGTCGCCCAGGCGGGGAGCGCGCCGGTCGCCGTGAGCGTCGCAGACGGGAAGCCCGCCGTGGTCACGGCGATGTCCTGGACCCCGGCGCCCGCCGTGACCTCGGCTGCGGCCGGGCTCGAGATGGTGGGGGCGTCGCCGACGGTCAGACGTGCGTCGGTGTGCGAGCTGCCCGCCGCGTTGGTGAAGACGGCGCGGAGGATGCGGCCGTCGTCGATGGTGCGCGCGGTGAGCGACACCGTGGTCGACGTCGCTCCGGGGATCTGGACGAACGTCGCTCCGTTGTCCGAGGAGACCCACCACTGAACCGCCGGGGCGGGGAAGCCGCTCGCGGCGGCCGTGAAGCTCACCGTGGCTTCGACGTTCGCGGTCTGGTCTGCCGCGGCGACAGTCACCACGGGGGCCGCGTGCACGAGGAGCTGGAAGGACTGGGTCGCATCCTGGCCCACCCCGTTGGCGGCGGTGATCGTGACGACGGTGCTTCCGCCGGGACCGGTGGGGGTGCCGGAGATGGTGCCCGTGCCGTCGCCGTTGTCGACGAAGACCAGACCGGCGGGCAGAGCCCCGGTGACCGCGAGCGCCGAGACGGCGGGGTACGCGTGCCCGGTGGTGACGGTGAACGCGGCCGCTGTGCCGAGCGTGGTGGTCACGCTCGGCGCGCTGGTGATGCGCGGCGCCTCGTTCACGGTCAGCGTGAACGACTGGACAGCCGTGGCGCCGACGCCGTTCGAGGTCTGGAGGGTCACCGGGTACACCCCGCCAGACCCTGCCGACGGGGTCCCGGCGATGGAGGCGGTTCCGTCGTGGTGGTCGGTGAACGTCACGCCGGACGGGAGCGTGCCGGTCACGGTGATCGGCGTGGGGGTCGGGCGGCCGGATGCGGTCACGGTGAAGCTCCCGCTCGATCCAGCCGCGAACGTGCTCGCTGCCGCGCTCGTGAAGGCGGCGGCCTGCTGCACCACGATGGTCACCGTCTGAGCGACACTGGACGGCGATGCGGCGTTCCTGGCCGTGACGGTGACGGGATAGTCGCCCGCGCTGCCCGCTGCCGGGACCCCGCTGATGGTCGCGGTGCCGTTGCCGTTGATCGTGGCGGTCAGTCCGGGCGGCAGGGTGCCGACGAAAGTGAGCGCAGGAGCGGGATAGCCGGTGGCGACCACCGTGAACGATGCCGGGGTGCCGACGACGGCGCCGAACGTGGACGGCGACGTGAACGACGCGAGCGTGTAGACCGAGACGGGGGCGGACACCGTGCCACCGTCGAGCTGAGCGGTCGCGGAACCCACCCCGCCCGTCGCGCCCGCCGTGTATGTCGAGGAGGCGACACCGGCAGCTATGGTCGACGACGCACCGATCGACGACCCGGCCGGCAGCGCGTTCGACCAGGCGACGGGGAGGCCGTCGAACGCCGTGAGCGACGACGGCGCGACCATCGCGCCCGCCGAGTCGAGGAGGAGGCTCGCGGTGAAGGTCGACGTGGTCGAAGGCCGCACGATCGGCGAGGGGTTCGCGGTGGCCGTCAAGCGCAGGTACGGCGTGTACGCCGCGGCCGTGGTGCCGCTGACCGTGTCGCATCCGGAGCCGCCCGGGCCGGTCGAGCATCCCCACCAGTTCTGGGTCGCGAGCGCCGAGCCCCCGGCGACGGCGAGCGCCGGAGCGGTGTTCCCGGTGATCCTGTTGAAGTGGGCGGTGAGGGAACCGGCCGTCACGGCGACGGCGGAGCCGCCCGTTCCGGTGTTGCCGGTGAACGTCGAACCGGTGATGGACAGCGAGCCCCCGTTCAGCCAGACGGCCGAGCCGGTGGACGGTCCACCGCTCGACACTCCTGCATTGTTCGCGAAGGTGCTTCCCGTGATGCTCATCGGCGTCGACCCGGCGACGTCGCTGATCGCGAGCGCTCCTCCGCCGTTGCCGACCGGGCTCGTCGCCGTCGTGGTGTTGCCGGTGAACCGGCTGCCGGTGATCGAGAGCTTCTCGCCGGACGCTGCGCCCTGCGCCTGGTAAGCGATGGCGCCTCCCGCGCTGCTGCCGGCGTCGTTGCCGGTGAAGGTCGAGTCGACGACGGTGAGCGCACCTCCGATGAACTGGATCGCGCCGCCGGGGTTCGCAGTGCTCTGGCCCGTCGCCGTGTTGGCCTTGTTGCCGGAGAACGTCGAGTTGCGGATGGTGAGGGAGTCGAGCGTCGCTGCGCTGCCGGAGCCGCCGATCAGTGCCCCGCCTCCCATGACGTTGTCGACGCCGCCGAGCACCGAGAGTCCGTCCAGCGTCACGGAGACGCCGCCGACACCGCTCGGGTCGAGCACGAACACCTGCTTCGCCCCGGCGCCCACCACCTTCGGGGACGCACCGGATGCCGCTGCCAGGGTGATGTCCGCTCCGGATGCGGTGCCCACCGTCAGCGGGCCGAGCGTGTCGTCGAGCGCGTACGTTCCCGCGCCGACCGTGATGTCCCACGCGCCGCCCGCGTTGTTCGCGACGCAGAGCGCGTTGCGGAGGGTGACCGGGTTCGCCAGTGTCGTCCCGCCCGAGCATGCGCCGGTCGCATCCGTGTCGGCCGTGCTGGTGACCACGACGGTCGAGCCCGCCGCCAGCGCTGGTGCGGGAGCGGTGAGTATCCCGGCGGTCGCGAGAAGGAGGGCGGTGACGACCGAGAGGGCGCGCACGGGTACGGACGGCATGGGCGGTCGGGCTCCCTCTGCCAACCCGGGTCGCTGGCCTAGTTATGAGTGCATTGCGATGCTATCGGCACCGGCGCGTCCGCGAATGCCCCCTCTGTGAGTGTCAGAACGCGAGGCGGCGATGCCCTAGGCTCGCAGTCGAACTCCCGCGGCGACCCGACCCGCGCGGTGCCCGCAGGAAGGACTCTCGTGCCCGAGGTGTCACGTCGAACCGTCATGGTCTCTGCGCTGAGCGGGCTGGGTGTCGCCGCCGTCGCCGCGGCCGCTCCCGCCGTTCCCGCGTTCGCGGGGACCGCATCCCGAGCAGCCGCCGCGACCCCGGGGACCGCTGCGGCCGCCGTCGAGCCGACGCGCTCGCTCTACCTCCCCGCCATCGGACGCGCCTTCACCGCCGTCTCGGACGAGCGCACCATCCACCTCACCCTCGCGAGCGTCGACGACGTCGCCGGAGGGGCGGATGCGGGTCACGAGCACCGTTTCGGTCTGCACTTCACCGCCGCCGCCGGATACGAGGCGGCTGACGGCATCTACACGCTCACCGCCGACGGCGTGCCGGCGACGACGCTGTTCCTCGTCGCGATCGGGCCGAGGCGCAGGACGCGCTCGCTTCAGGCCATCGTCATCCGGAACCTGTGATGCTGACCGACACGATCGGGTTCCGTGCCGCCACCCCGGACGACGCCGCCCTGGTGCGCGCGATCTTCGACGACGCAAAGCGGAGCGAGTTCCCCGGCATCGACGGCCCCGCGCTCGACCAGCTGCTCGACCTGCAGTTCCGTGCAGCATCGGCGGAGCGGGCATCGCGGCATCCCGGCGCCGTCACCTCGCTCGTCCTCCTCGACAGCGAGGTGGTCGGCTCGATCACGGCCGACCACACCGGCAGGGATGCGCACCTCGTCGATCTCTCGATCCTCTCGCAGCACAGAGGCGGCGGCCTCGGCTCGCGCGCCCTGTCCTGGCTCGCGGCCTCGGCCGACCGGGTGACCCTCACCGTCTGGGCGCTGAACGACGGCGCGATCCGGCTGTATCGGCGGCACGGTTTCACGACCGTGTCCGAGCAGGGAGGCTACCTGGCCATGAGCACGGAGGCCGCCCGATGAGCCTTACGGCATACGAGCGCTGGAGCGCGGCGAACGGCGCCGACCTGGAGGCCGTGGATGGGGCAGGAACGCGGTACCGCATCCACCTGGCGTCGATCAGCGACCAGCAGACCGACGGCGCCTGGACGACGTTCTCAGTCGAGTTCCGCGCGGGGACGGACTTCCCCGCCGAGCAGAACAGCTACGACATCGTCGGCGCCGGGATCGCCGAACCCGTCTTCGTCGTGCCGCTCGCGCGCGACGCAGAGGGGCTCCGCCTCGAAGCCGTCTTCACCCAGGACAAGGAGCAGGCATGAGTCAGCCGTACGTCGGAGAGATCCGGATGTTCGCGGGCACCTTCGCGCCGGTGGGATGGGCGCTCTGCACCGGCGGTCTGCTGCCGATCTCGGACAACGATGTGCTGTTCCAGGTCATCGGGACGACATACGGCGGCGACGGCATCGAGACCTTCGGCCTGCCGGACCTGAGCGGGCGCCTTCCCGTGCACCAGGGCACCGGGCCCTCGCTGGGTCGCACCTTCACGATGGGCGAAGCCGCTGGGGCGGAGACGGTCCAGCTCGGTGTGCAGCAGCTCCCCCGGCACGGGCACCCGATCGCCGCGGCGGCGACGGCGACCACGCCGTCCGCCTCCGGCAACTACCTGGCCGGCTGGGCCGACGTCCCGTTCAGCACGGACACGCCCACGGCCCAGCTCGGAACGGCACTCAACCCGGCCGGCGGCAATCAGGCGCACGACAACATGCCGCCGTACCTCGCCATCAACTACATCATCTCGTTGTACGGCCTGTTTCCGTCCCAGACTTGAACACATTGAGGAGACCAGCGTGAGCACACCGTACCTGGGCGAAATCCGCCTGGCCTCGTTCTCATTCGCGCCGAAGAACTGGGCGATGTGCGACGGGCAATTCCTTCCGATCAACCAGAATCAAGCACTGTTCTCGCTGCTCGGCACGACCTACGGCGGAAACGGTCAGACCAACTTCCGCCTCCCCGACCTGCGCGGGCGGGTGCCCGTCGGGTTCGCGAACGACTTCCCGCAGGGCCAGGCGGGCGGGGAATACGACCACACGCTGACCGCGAGCGAGCTCGGCGCGCACACGCATCAAGCGGCCGTCGCCGTCGTGCCGAACACGGCGACGCCGACCGGATCGCAGCTCGCCCAGCCGGGAAAGGCGGCGTACGCAGCCGCTCCGACGGCGACGATGGCGCCCATCGCCGTGTCGCAGGTCGGCGGCGGCCTGGCGCACACCAACACCGCTCCATACCTCACCGTCAACTTCCTGATCGCCCTGGTGGGCATCTTCCCCACCCCGAACTGAGGAACCGATGTCTGACCAATTCGTCGGCGAGATCCGCCTCGTCGCCTTCGCCTTCGCCCCTCAGGGGTGGGCGTTCTGCCTGGGACAGCTCCTGCCGCTCTCGCAGAACACGGCGCTCTTCTCCCTGCTCGGCACCACGTACGGCGGAGACGGAAGGTCGACGTTCGCGCTGCCGAATCTGCAAGGGCGGACCGCGCTCGGCTGGACGCCGAACGGGCCACGCGGCGGACTCTCGTCGTACGACCTCGGTCAGAGCGGTGGCGAACAGGCCGTCTCGCTCGACCAGAGCACGATCCCGTCGCACACGCACAACGTGCTCGCCGTCAACGCGCCGGGCACGACGGGCGTCGTGTCCTCGGACGCCTCGCTCGCCATCCCGCGCTACGGCAGGGTGACCGAGCGGGCGTACTCGACCGACCAGGCCACCGTGCCGCTCGCGGCCGGCGCGTTCGCCGTCGCGGGAGGCGGCCAGCCACACAACAACCTGCAGCCGTACCTCTCGCTCAACTACATCATCGCCCTCCAGGGCGTCTTCCCGCCGCGTCCGTAGTACGGCAGAGCGGCTAGTACGGCACAGCGGCTAGTACGGCACAGCGGCGGACGCGCTACTCCCGCACCGGCGCCACGGTCAGGTGCTCGCCATCCTCCGCGAGGTCGACCCTCACCACGTCGCCGTCCCGGATCTCTCCGGCCAGCAGCTCCGTGGCGAGCCTGTCGTCGATCTCGCGCTGCATCAGGCGACGCAGCGGGCGGGCACCGTAGATCGGGTCGTAGCCGCGCTCGGCCAGCCAGCGCCGTGCATCCGGGGTCACCGCCAGTTCGAGGCGGCGTTCCTGCAGGCGGCGCATCAGCCGGTCGATGTTGAGCTCGACGATCTCGCCCAGCTCCTCCTTGTCGAGAGCCGAGAACACCACGATGTCGTCGAGGCGGTTCACGAACTCCGGCTTGAAGGCCTGGCGGACCATCTGCATCACCGCCTCCTCCTTCTCGGTCTCGTTCAGGGCCGGGTCGACCAGGAACTGGCTTCCGAGGTTGGAGGTGAGGATCAGGATGGCGTTGCGGAAGTCGACCGTGCGGCCCTGGCCGTCGGTGAGGCGCCCGTCGTCGAGCACCTGCAACAGCACGTCGAAGACCTCGGGATGCGCCTTCTCCACCTCGTCGAGGAGGATCACCGAATACGGACGGCGGCGGACAGCCTCGGTCAGCTGACCGCCCTGCTCGTAACCGACATAGCCGGGAGGGGCGCCGACGAGCCTGGACACCGAGAACTTCTCGCCGTACTCGCTCATGTCGATGCGCACCATCGACTTCTCGTCGTCGAACAGGAAGGCCGCGAGCGCCTTCGCCAGCTCCGTCTTGCCGACACCGGTCGGCCCGAGGAACAGGAAGGAACCCGTCGGCCGGTCGGGGTCGGAGATTCCGGCGCGCGTGCGACGCACGGCGTCCGCCACCGCGGCGACAGCCTTCTTCTGCCCGATGATGCGGCGGCCGAGCTCGGCCTCCAGGTGCAGCAGCTTCTCCGTCTCGCCCTGCGTCAGCCGGTCGACGGGGATGCCCGTCCACGCGGCGACGACGGCGGCGATGTCGTCGGCGGTCACCTGCTCGTTGACCATGCGCGGCTGGTCGGGGTGCTTCTCGGCGTTCTCCGCCTCTGCGAGCTCCCGCTCGATGGCCGGGATGGTCTCATACTCGATGCGCGACGCCTCCTGGTAGCGGCCGTCCCGCAGCGCGAGGTCGCGCTTGGTCTTGGCCTCATCCAGCTGGGAGCGGAGTTCTCCCACGCGGTTCAGCGACGCCTTCTCCGCACGCCAGCGTTCCTGCAGCTCGGCCAGCTGGGCCTCCTGCTCGTGCAGCCGGGTGCGCAACTGCTCCAGGCGCTCCTTGCTGGCCTCGTCCTTCTCCTTCTTGAGCGCGAACTCTTCGAGCTTCATGCGCTCGACGACGCGCTGCAGCGTGTCGATCTCGACGGGGGCGGAGTCGATCTCCATCTTGAGCCTGCTCGCGGCCTCGTCGATGAGGTCGATCGCCTTGTCCGGCAGCTGCCTGGCGGTGATGTACCTGTTCGACAGGGATGCGGCTGCGACCAGGGCGGAGTCCTCGATCGTGACGCCGTGGTGCGCCTCGTACCTGCCCTTGAGGCCGCGGAGGATCGCGACGGTGTCCTCGACGCTCGGCTCACCCACGTAGACCTGCTGGAAGCGGCGTTCGAGGGCGGCGTCCTTCTCGATGAACTCGCGGTACTCGTTGAGCGTGGTCGCGCCGATGAGGCGCAGCTCGCCGCGGGCGAGCATCGGCTTCAGCATGTTGGAGGCCGCGACGGAGCCCTCTCCACCACCGGCGCCCATCAGGATGTGCAGCTCGTCGACGAAGGTGATGATCTCCCCCTCCGCGTCGTTGATCTCCTTGAGGACGGCCTTGAGCCGCTCCTCGAACTGGCCGCGGTACATCGCGCCTGCCACGAGCGCGGAGAGGTCGAGGGAGACCAGCTGCTTCCCCTTCAGGGAGTCTGCGACGTCGCCCGCGACGATGCGCTGGGCGAGGCCTTCGACAACAGCGGTCTTACCGACGCCCGGCTCACCGATGAGCACGGGGTTGTTCTTGGTGCGGCGCGTGAGCACCTGGCTGACGCGGCGGATCTCGGCGTCCCGGCCGATGACCGGGTCGAGCTTGCCGCTCTTGGCGATCTCGGTGAGGTTGACGCCGTACTGTTCGAGCGCGCTTTTCTGCTCCTCTTGAGTGGAGGGCGCGCCTTGCATGTTCGCCATTGGTGTCCTTTCCTCGGTCGGGCAAACTTGAGTCTACTAGGCTCAACTTTCTTTCGCACCCCCCTATTTCCACCCGCTTGGAAAAAGTTCACTATTCAGTCTTGCTAACTACCGGTACTCGGCCTTACTATCTAGTAGTACCAAGCAACACTGAGTAGTAAGGAGAGCGTCATGAGCAAGCAAGCGACAGAGATGCTCAAGGGAACCCTCGAGGGCATCGTCCTCGCCATCCTCGCCGGCCGCGCAGCATACGGCTACGAGATCACCTCCTGGCTGAGGGACCAGGGTTTCTCCGACATCGCAGAGGGCACCATCTACGCGCTGCTCGTCCGCATCGAGCAGCGCGGCCTCGTGGATGTGGAGAAGGTCCCGTCCGAGAAGGGGCCGCCCCGCAAGGTGTACTCCCTCAACAGCCAGGGCCAGGAATACCTCGACGAATTCTGGACCACCTGGAGCTTCCTCTCCGAGCGACTGGAACAGCTCCGCCACACCGAACAGACCGAAACACACACCCAGGAAGAGGAACAGTAGTCATGGTCGCGAAATGGATCGAAGCCCTCACCGGCTCCCTCGAACAGAAGAAGCAGTACAAGCAGGCCGTCGCCCGCGTCGAAGCTCTCCCCGAGCCCTATCGGAGCACGGCCAAGGCCCTCAACAGGTACTTCATGTACTACGGCGGCATCACAGACGGCGACACCCTGGTCACGATGATCGGCGACCACACCGACCTGTGGGAGCGCGCATCCATCGACGGCACTCCGGTGCGCGACATCGTCGGCGACGACCCCGTGGAGTTCGCGGAAGAGTTCGCCGCCTCGTACTCGGGCCACCAGTGGATCGACAAGGAGCGGGCACGCCTCACCAACGCGATCGACGCGGCGGTCAGCGGAAAGGCCGCCCCCGACAACAAGGAGACGGACGAATGACCACCACCACCATGCCGGCACCCGCCATCCGGGTGCACGGCATCGAGAAGTCCTTCAAGGAGCTGAGCGTGCTCCGCGGCGTCGACTTCGACGTCGCCCCCGGCAGCATCTTCGCCCTGCTCGGCTCGAACGGCGCGGGCAAGACCACCCTCGTGCGCATCCTGTCGACGCTGCTGAAGTCGGATGCGGGGACCGCGACGGTCGCCGGATACGACGTGGCGGCCGAGCCGGGCAGCGTGCGCGAGTCGATCAGCCTGACCGGCCAGTTCGCCGCAGTGGATGAGGTGCTCACCGGCAGGGAGAACCTCATCCTGGTCGCCAAGCTGCGCCACCTGAAGAACCCGGGCGGCATCGCGGACGACCTGCTCGCCCGGTTCTCGCTCACCGACGCCGGCAGCCGCAAGGCGGCCACGTACTCCGGAGGGATGCGCCGCCGCCTCGACATCGCGATGAGCCTGATCGGCAATCCGCCCGTGATCTTCCTCGACGAGCCGACGACGGGCCTCGACCCCCAGGCGCGCATCGAGGTGTGGCAGACGGTCAAGCAGCTGGCCGGCCAGGGCACGACGGTGCTGCTCACGACGCAGTACCTCGACGAGGCCGAGCAGCTCGCCGACCGGATCGCGATCCTGCACAAGGGCACGATCATCCAGAACGGCACGCTCGCCGAACTGAAGCAGCTCCTCCCCGCGGCGAAAGTCGAGTACGTGGAGAAGCAGCCGTCGCTCGAGGACGTGTTCCTCGCCCTCGTCGGTGAGACCGGCGAGACAGCCGAAGAGACCGCAACCGAAACCACACGAAAGGCAGACCGATGACCACGCACGTCATCAGCGACACCGGCGTTCTGACCGGTCGGTCGCTGCGCCACATCCTCCGCAGCCCGGACACCATCATCACCACCGTGATCACCCCGATCGCGCTGATGCTGCTCTTCGTCTACGTGCTCGGCGGGGCCATCCACACCGGCTCGGACGAGTCGTACGTCAACTACATGCTCCCCGGCATCCTGCTCATCACGATCGCATCCGGCGTGGCGTACACCGCGTACCGGCTGTTCCTCGATCTGCAGGGCGGCATCTTCGAGCGGTTCCAGTCCATGCCGATCTCCCGGTCGAGCGTGCTCTGGGGCCACGTGCTCACCTCGCTGGCCGCGAACCTGGTCTCCGTGGCCGTCGTCATCGGCGTCGCGCTGATCATGGGGTTCCGCACCGGGGCGTCGGTCGGTGCCTGGCTGGCCGTCGCGGGCATCCTGATCCTGTTCACCCTCGCGCTGACCTGGATCGCCGTGATCGCCGGGCTCTCGGCCAAGACCGTGGACGGGGCGAGCGGCTTCAGCTACCCGCTGATCTTCCTCCCGTTCATCAGCTCCGCCTTCGTGCCCACCGAGTCGATGCCGGCCCCGGTGGCCTGGTTCGCCGAGAACCAGCCGGTGACCTCGATCGTCAACACCATCCGGGCGCTCTTCGCCGCGCAGCCGGTGGGCGGGGACATCTGGATCGCTCTGGCCTGGCTCGTCGGCATCCTGGTGGTGGCCTACGGCTTCGCCATCGCGATCTACCGGCGGAAGATCAGCTGACCTCGGAATGAGCGCGATCATCGAGTTCGAACACACTCACGCGGCACCCGTCTCGGGTGTCGCGTGGATGTGTTGGGGCCCGATGGTCAGTCGGCGGCCGGCGACGGGTCCGGGATCTCGTGGGAGCGGTAGCGCGGGAGACGCGCGGCGGGGATGATGGCGAGCGCACTCACAGCGCCGAGCATCAGCAGGCCGAGGCGGAGGGCGTCGAGGCGCGCCTGCTCGTTGATCTGCACGGCCGCATCCACCTGGGCGGGTGAGGCGTCCGTCTGGGCGAGCACGTCGCGGAGGCGGTCGTTGCTGACGAAGTTGACGTTGTCGAGATCCACCTGCGAGGTCAGCGACTCCGGCAGCTTGGGATGCGCGATCACCGCCTGCCCGACGTTCAGCCCGAGGATGGTGACGAGCAGCGCGCCCGCGATCGCCGTGCCGACGGCGGAGGCCAGGTTCTGCGTGGTCCCGCGTACCGAGCCGACGTCTCCGGCGAGCTCCTTCGGCGACGCCGTGACCAGCACGTTGAACACCAGGGTCACGAGGGCGCCCTGCCCGATGCCGAACACGATCAGCCCCAGGATGGTCGGGAGCGTCTCCCAGTTGTTGGTCACCACGAGCGACAGCCAGGCCAGCGCCGCGGTGGTCAGGATGAAGGAGAAGACGCCGATCGTGCGCGGGCTGAACCTGCGGTAGAAGCGCACGACCAGCATGGCGGTGACGAACACGGTCAGGTTGAACGGGATCATCGCGAGCGACGTGTCGAACGGGGTTCTGCCCTGCACGATCTGCGTGTAGAGCGGGATGGTGAAGTTGATGGCGGCTTCCAGCAGCACGATGATGAACATCGCGTACACCGCCGAGCGCTCCCGCGACGAGCGCAGCACGCTCAGCGCGATCAGCGGCACCCGTCCCGTCTTGGTGCGGCGGCGGGTCCAGAGGAAGAACGCCTGCCCGAGCACGATGCCGACCACGATGAACACGATCGCGGGAGAGAGCCCCAGGATGTCGAACGGCGCATCCGGCCTGGCCTCGATGATGCCCCACGCGTTCAGGTTGTTGAAGCCGAGCGTCAGCAGCACGATGCCGAGGCCGATCAGGATGGCGCCGACCACGTCGATCTTGATGCTGCTGTCCCCGCGGTCGGAGCGCAGCGAGAAGCTCAGGATGAACACCACGACCGCGAGCACCACCAGGATCGCGAACACCGGCCGCCAGCCCACCAGGGTGCCGAGCGCGCCGCCGATGAAGAACGCGCTGAACCCGGAGATGGCGCGGGCGGAGCCGAGCGACCCGATGGCCGTCGCCTGCTGCGTGCCCCGGTAGTTCTCCGCTATCAGTGCGACGAGGGCGGGCACGATGATGGCCGCGGACGCTCCGGCGAGCGCCTGGGCGCCGATCACCCAGCCAACGGTCGGCGCGAAGATCATCATCACCTCGGCGACCGCGAACAGGCCGATAACGATGCGGAAGATCAGCACCCAGCCGACGCGCTGACCGAGCTTGGCACCCACCATCACGAGCGCCGCGACCGCGATGCCGTACATGACGATGGCGGTGCTGACGGTGGTCGGGGGGACCCCGAAGTCGTCGACCATTCCTCCGAGCGACACCGGCAGGGCGGCGACGTTGAACGACATCAGGATCTGCGCGCAGAACAGCGCGATCATCGGTCGCCACGAGGCCTTCTCGATCACCGGTGCGACGGCTTCTGTTGCACTCATCGTTCCTGCCCTTCTGTCGACGTGTCATGGAGCTGCGCGTCCGGCCTGCCGTGCACGTCGGACGCGAAGACGTTCAGCCCGAGGCTGCGTGAGAGGAACGCCGTGGCCCGCTGGCCGCGAACGCTGTTGCCCGCCGCATCCAGCGGGGGAGAGAACGTGCCGATCCCCGCCTTGCCCGGCGCGATGGCGACGAGGCCGCCCGCGACGCCGGACTTGCCCGGTATCCCGATCTCGAACAGCCACTCCCCCGACTGCTCGTAGAGTCCGCTGGCCGCCATCACGGCGAGCGTGTCCCTGCAGACGTGCGGGGAGACGACGCGTTCGCCGGTGACCGGGTTCACGCCGCCGTCGGCGAGGGTGGCGCCCATCACGGCGAGGTCGCGTGCCGTGACGAGGAGCGAGCACTGCCGCGTGTAGACGTCGACGACCTCGACAGGTTCCGCGGTGATCCTGCCATAGCTCTCCAACAGCCGGGCGATGGCCTGGTTGCGCTGGTTGGTCGCCGTCTCCGACTCGTACACGCCGGCGTCGATTTCGAGCCGCCTCCCGGCGAACCGCGAGAGGCCCTCCTGGATGAACGCCCACCGTTCGTCGGCGTTCGATCCCGGAACGAGCGCCGTGGTGGCGAGAGCCCCCGCATTGACCATCGGGTTCATCGGGTGCCCGTCGTTCAGCTCGATGGCCATCACCGAGTTGAAGGCGAGGCCGGTGTTGTTCACCCCGACGCGTTCGAGGGCGAGCTCGTGGCCGAGTTCCTCGCAGACCAGGGCGTAGACGAACGCCTTCGAGATCGACTGGATGGAGAACGCGTGCCCGACGTCGCCCGCGCTGTGCACGGCGCCGTTCACCTCGGCGACACTCACACCGAACAGGGCGGGGTTGGCGACGGCCAGCGCCGGGATGTAGTCGGCGACCGTTCCCGCGCTCACACCCCTGTTGCGTTCGAACGCATCCTGGACGAGGTGCTCGACGTCGTCCCAGGACGGGAGCGCGCCGGTCGAGACCCGTTCGGCTACTCCATCGACATCCAACTCCATGTGTGGGCTCCCCTCCACGCGTCGCCGCACGACGGTCGGTGTGCGGCGCTGTAGGCCCGTCGGGCTCATCATTTCGCTGTTCGGTGCCGCGCGCAACAAATGTTTCCCCCGCCGTAACGAGCGGGGTGGCGCGGGGCGGCCCGGCGGTGAAAGATGGGGACGTGGTTGACCCGATGGATGTGCGGATCGTGCTCATGGACAGCGCGACCGCCGCCGCACTCGCCCAGATCCTTCCGCTGCTGCTGCTGACCCTGATGGTGGAGCTGCGCAGGCTCGAACTGCACAGGCGCGGACGCTCGGTGCGGAGGACGAGGGCGCTGCTCGCCGCGTTCTTCCTGGTCTTCGGTTTCATCGAGTCAGCGCTGGTGCTGTCGATCGACGGCGAGCTCGTGCCGTTCACCTGGAGCGACCTCGCCTCCTCGCTGGTGATCTTCGGCCTGCTGGCGATCCTGTTCTGGCTCTCACTGCAGGAGGCCCCGTCCCGGTCGAAGCGCTCACACGGAGACGACGCGCTCTGAGACACTGGTAGTGGCGCTACCGGTAGTGTTACTATCAGCGCATGCTCATCACGGAACTCGCCGAGACCACCGGAACCCCGTCCGCCACGATCAAGTACTACGTGCGCGAGGGACTCCTGCCGGCCGGTGAGCGCCTCAACGGCAACCGCACGGAATACGGCGATGCGCACATCCACCGGCTGCGGCTCATCCGGTCGATGCTCGAAGTCGGGCACCTGTCCGTCAGCTCGGTGGCGCAGGTGCTGGCGGCGCTCGACGATCCGGATGCGCCGATCGCGCACACGTTCGACGTGGCGCAGCAGGCGTTGTCCCGCGCCGCGGTCCCCGACGTGTCGGAGCCGACGGACGCATCCATCGCCCGCATCGACGCGCTGATCGGGCGCGCGGGATGGTCGGACTGCGAAGGCAACATCGGCCAGCAGATCGCCGCGCGCGTGCTCGACGCGTTCGCGAACGCCGGTTTCCCGCTGCCGGACAGTTATCTGGACGCATACGCGTCAGCGGCCCGTGCGGCCGCCGACGCCGACCTCGACGCCGTCGCGGCTCTGCCGGACGCGTCGCGGATGGCCGAGCTCATGGTGGTCGGCACCGTGCTCGGCGACTCGCTCGCCCTCGGTCTGCGGCGCATCGCCCAGGCCGCCGTCACCTCGGAGAGAAGGCTCTCATGAAGTCCGTCTTCGCCTGGCACCGTCCGCTCATGACGGTCGCCGCCCTCATGGTCGTCAGCACCATCGTCTGCCTGATCGGCCTGCTGGTCGACCAGAGGCAGGTCCTCGGCGTCGACACCTGGCTCAAGCCGCTCAAGTTCTCCCTGTCGATCCTGCTTTACAGCGTGACCTGGGCCTGGCTGATCGCGCACCTCCCCCGGTTCCGCCGCGTGGCGCACACCGCGGGAACCGTCATCGCGGTCGCCCTGATCGTCGAACAGGTCGCCATCGTCGGCGCCGCCGCGGCCGGCACCACCAGCCACTTCAACGTCTCCACCGGACTCGCGGCCGCGGTGTGGGGCATCATGGCCGTGTCCATCACGGTGCTCTACGTCGGGACGTTCGTGACGACGATCGCGGTGTTCTTCCTGCGGCTGCCGACCGCATCCACCACCATCGCCGTGCGGGCGGGCGCTCTGATCGCGCTCGTCGGGATGGGCCTCGCCTACCTGATGACCGGCCCGACCGCGGCGCAGCTCCACGACTTCCAGGGCATCGCCGGCGCCCACACGGTCGGGCTGGCGGACGGCGGCCCCGGGCTGCCGCTGCTCGGCTGGAGCACGGTGGGCGGCGATCTGCGCATCCCGCACTTCATCGGGATGCACGCGCTGCAGTTGCTGCCGCTCTTCGCCATCGCGCTCGGCTGGCTCGGCCGCCATTGGCGCGCCGTCGCCGACGACAGGGTGCGGCTGCGGCTCGTCGTGGTGGCGACCGCGGTGTACGCGGCCGTGCTTGTCCTGGTGACGTTCCAGGCGCTCGCCGGGCAGTCGATCGTGCGGCCGGACGGGCTCTTCCTGGCCGGAGGATGGATCATCGCCGTCGGCGGAGTGATCGCCGCCGTCGCTGTCGTCGCGGTCGGAACGCACTCCGGCTCGCGGCCGAGGATGCACGCGGGGGCGACGGCATGACCGGGCCGCGCTGGAACGGCAGGGCGGTCTTCTTCCTCGTCGTCGCCCTCCTCGGGCTCGTCGGCACCTGGGCGTTCAACATCGCCGCCATCCTGCAGCACCGCGACTACGTGGGCGACTGGCTGCAGAGCGGCCCGGCGGTTTCGTCGCTCACGGTCGACGTGCTGATCGCCGCCGTGGCCGCAATCGCGTTCATGGTCTTCGAGAGCAGGCGGCTCGGGATGCGGCGGGTGTGGGTCTACATCGTCCTCATCCCGCTGGTGGCGCTCGCGTTCGCGCTTCCGCTGTTCCTCGCGATGCGGGAGCGGGCGCTGGCGGCGCGCGCGGCAGCGGATGCGGCGGCGCCGGACGCTGAGGCCGCCCCGTGATCGCGGCGGGCTTCGCGGATGACCGCGAGGCGTGCATCCGGCTGTGGCTGGACGCCCTCCATGCCCGCGACGGACACGCTGCACCCGACGGGACGACGGAGCGCTGCGCGGCCAAGTTCGCGAAGGACACCGTCTCGTTCCGCGTCGCGCGCGACGGGGACGCGCTCGCCGGCTTCGTCCTGGCGACCGCGCCAGGCACCGGCACTCCCGCCGATCCGCCCGACGCCGTCTACCTCGCCCTGCTCGCCGTCGCCCCGGCCCACCAGGGCGCCGGGCTCGGCGCTCAGCTGCTCGGCGCCGCGACCAGGGATGCGCGCGACGCGGGCCACACCGCTCTCCTCCTGCACGTGCTCGCGTCCAACGCCGCGGCCGTGCGGCTGTACACGTCGCGGGGGTGGGTGGCGTGCGGGGCGGCTCACGCGCATCCACTGAGCGGGGAGGCGTCGCAGACCTATACCCTCGCGCTCTGACCGGCCCTAGGATCGTCGCATGTCGCTGCTCACGATCCTCGCCTTCTCCGGGCTCTGCCTGGTGCTCGCGCTGACGCCGGGACCTGACACGTTCCTGGTGCTCCGCTACAGCATGGCCAGGGCGCGCGACGGTTTCGCGGCGGCGGTCGGCTGCTCGCTCGGCTCGCTCGTCTGGGCCGGGCTGGTCGCGGTCGGGCTCGCGACGCTGATGGAGCAGTCGGCGGAGGTGTTCCGCATCGTGAAGATCGTGGGAGGGCTGTACCTCATCTACCTCGGCGTGATGGCGTTCGTCGCGACGCGGAGGAGCGCCCGCGCTGCGGCTGCCGCCGCCGCCGCTGACGCTTCGGCGGAGGATGGCGCGGAGTCCCCCGCGGCTCCGGCGACCGGCGGCTGGTCGCTCCGCAGCCTCCTGGCCGGGATGCTCTCCACCCTGCTCAACCCGAAGGTCGGCCTGTTCTTCCTCGCGGTCGTGCCGCAGTTCGTGCCGGCGAACGCCGGTCTGGGCGAGACCATGCTGCTCGGCGCGGTGGACGCGCTCGTCTCCGTCGCCTACCTCGGCGTCGTGGTGCTGCTCGCCTCCCGCATGGTCGCCTGGCTGAAGCGCCCGCGGGTCACCCGCGCGCTCGAACGGGTGTCCGCCGGCATCCTCGCGGCCCTCGGCATCGGCACCGTGGTCGCCGGCGCGGAAAGCTGACCCTGCCCGACCTTCCCCGTTCTTATACGCTCGGACGGTGACGATTCGAGCGGCACGGACCACGGACATCCCGGCCATCCAGGAGATCGAACGGGCAGCGGGAGAGCCCTTCCGCGGGATCGGGCTCGCGGAGATCGCCGACGACGAGCCGCCCGGCGCGGACGAGCTGGCGGCGTGCATCCGGAGCGGCGGAGCGCTGGTGGCGGTCGACGGGACGGACACCCCCGTCGCGTATCTGCTGGTCGAGACGCTCGGCAGCCGGGCGCACATCGAGCAGGTGTCCGTGCATCCATCGCACGCCAGGCAGGGGCTGGGCGCGCGGTTGATCGAGGCTGCGGACGCCTGGGCGCTGGAGCGCGGGCTGACCGAGCTGACGCTGACGACGTTCGCGGACGTCCCGTGGAACGCGCCGTACTACGCCCGTCTCGGATTCTCGCTGCTTCCCGACGAGCAGCGGGACGACGCGCTCCGCGAGCGGGTGCGCGAGGAGGCCGCTGCCGGGCTCGCGCTCAGCGACTGGCCCCGGGTGGCGATGGCGCGGGATGCGCGGCGCCGGTCGGCGGTCTGACCGACCGCGCAGACGATCCGGACGGATGGTCGCCTGTCCCGGACGGAGGATCAGGTGCGCCCCTCCGCGATCCGCCAGGGTGGAACAGTGACGACAGACACCTCTCCCATCCGGGCCACCTCCCCCGCCGCTCCCACGCACCAGCGCACGCGCTGGGCCGCCCTCATCGTCATGCTCCTGACGAGCTTCGTGCTGGTGACGGCCGAGTTCCTGCCGTCCGGTGTGCTGACCGCGATGGCCGCCGAGCTGGGGGTGACGCCCGGACAGGCCGGGCAGACCGTCACCGTCACCGCGTTCGTCGGGTTCCTGGCGGCGCCGACGCTCGGCATCCTGATCCCCCGGATGGACAGGCGCACCTTCCTGGTGCTCGTCGCGATCCTCGCCGCGGTGTCCAACCTGGCCGTGGCGGTGGCGCCGTCGCTGTGGCTGCTGCTGGTGGCGCGACTGCTCATCGGCGTGGCGATCAGCGGCTTCTGGTCGATGTCGCTGACGGTGGCCGCGCAGCTGGCCAGCCCGGAACGGCTCGGGCGGGCGATGACCATCGTCAGCGCCGGCATGACCCTGGCCGTCGTGGCCGGTGTGCCGATCGGGGTGTACCTCACCGAGCTGGTCGACTGGCGGGGCGTGTTCCTCGGCGCGGCCGTGCTCACCGCCGTCGTCGCGGTCGCCCTGCGCCTGACGCTGCCACGGATCGCCCCGGCCGAGGCGTCGAGCCTGAGCATCCTGGTCGACACGCTCAAGCGGCCTGGCGTGCGGCAAGGCCTCGCCGGCCACATCCTGATCGTGTTCGGGCACTTCATGGCGTACACGTTCATCCGGCTCGCGCTCGACCAGGTGCCCGGACTCGACACGGCCTTCGCGGCCGGCCTGCTCGTGGTGTTCGGCGTGGGCGGCGTGGTCGGGAACCTCGTGGTCGGCGCGCTCGCCGACCGGTACCTCGGACTGCTGCGCTACCTGCAGCCGGCGCTCATCGCCGGGGCGATCCTGCTCTCGGTGCTCGGCCAGGGCTCAGTGATCGTGGTGGCAGCGGCCATCGTGGTCTGGGGCTTCGGCTTCGGGGCGTGGCCGGCGGTCATCAACACCTGGGCCGGACGCTACATCCCGGACAGGCTCGAAGCGGCGGGTGGCCTCGTCGTCGCCGGGTTCCAGCTGGCGATCACCCTCGGCGCCGGGCTCGGCGGCATCCTGGTCGACAGCGTGGATGTGCGGTTCACGTACCTGGTGGCGGTGGCCGTGGTCGCGGTGGGCGTGGTGCTGTTCGGCAGCGCGGGGAGGCGCCGGGCGCTGCAGGGGTGAGGGCGGCTGGGGGGCGCGCGCGGCTAGCTCGCGCGCTGCCGCCAGACGGACGGGGCGGACCCGGTGTGGCGGCGGAAGGCACGGCTGAAGCCGGCGTCCGACTCGTAGCCGAGCATCCTGGCGGTCTCGCTGACCGTGAGACCGTCCTGCGACAGGTAGGTCATGGCCGCATCCATCCGCACCTGGGCGAGATAGCTGGCGGGCGACTGCCCGACCTGCTCGCGGAAACGCTCGGCGAAGATCGTGCGCGACATCGCGCCGACCGCAGCGAGGTCGCCCACGGTCCACGGGTGCCCGGGATTCTCGTGCATCGCGTCGAGCACGCGGGACACGAACGGGTCCTCGACCACCGACGGCCAGTTCTCGGGAGCGCAGTCGCCCTCCGCCCAGGCCCGGATCGCCACCGAGACGATGGTGGTGGCCATCCGGCCGCAGATCACGTCGTCGCCGGCGCGGCGCGGCTTCAGCGAGCCGCCCATCTGCGCGGCGAGGAGGGCGATGGCCGGATCGAGCTCCGCCAGCTGGTTCACGCCCACCACGTCGGGCAGCGCGTCGAGCGCGCGGGTGCCGCCCACCGGCCGCAGCTCGCTGACGATCACCTCGCCGAGACCGTCCGCCAGCAGGTCGACCGCGTTGCGCCCCGTCGTGAAGACGACGTCGCCAGCGTGAAAGGCGAGCTGTACCCCCTGCGGGCCGCGCGAACGCACCCGGATGGACCCCGCAAGCAGATAGACGAACGTCGCACCGGGGAAGGTCGCCCTGTCGCCGGGCCCGAGTGCGACGTGACGCGACGCATCCACTCGCCACTCGAGCGTGGACAGCAACTCGTCGAGCGTGGCGGGGGAGGTCATCGCGGTGATCGTCACGCTCGCGAAAACAGCGCGAGGGGGTGCGCTATTCCTGGGGCGAGGGCTGGCGGCACGGTCGTGCTCTACGGCCGGTAGTCACGATTCGGCTGCTCGTAGCCTTTTCTAGCCTCCGGATCACCCGCACCACGCGCTGGCCCGAGCGACGAGCCGACGACCATCAACGCATCCACGACCCGCTTGAACGCGCGGCCGACAACCCGGCCGACGCGGACGACGACTGGATCTGTTTTCTCCGAAACCATGGGACCCCCCTGCCTCATCGTGGCACACGCGCCCCATTCGTTAGCCTGATCGCAGACACAAGCGGAGGAGCGGCATGTCGGGACCGGGGCGACGCGACGTCTTCAGGATTCGCGGATTCTTCGCGTACTGGGCGTCGTACACCGTCTCGGGGTTCGGCACGTACGTCACGACGCTGGCCCTCCAGGTGCTCGTGCTGGTGTCGCTGCACGGGACCGCCGCGGACATCGGGCTGCTCAACGCGGCCAGGTGGCTCCCGTATCTGGTGCTCGGCCTCGTGGTCGGGGCCTTGGTCGACCGGCGGAGGCGGCGCCCGGTGCTGATCGGGAGCGACCTCGGGCGGGCGGTGCTGCTGGCGTTGATCCCGCTGTTCTTCGTTCTCGGCGTGCTGAACATCCCGGTTCTGCTCGCGATCGTCTGCGCCGTGGGCCTGCTGTCGCTGTTCGGGGACGCCGCCTCCCAGTCGCTGGTGCCGCGGATCGTGCCCCGAGGCGCCCTGCTGGCCGCGCACGCCCGCACCGATCAGAGCGACGCCGTCGCGCAGACCTCTGGGCCGCTCGTCGCCGGTGCGCTGGTGTCGCTCGTCGGCGCGGCGTCCGCCATCGTCGTGGATGCGGTGTCCTACCTCTTCTCCGCGGTCGCGATCTGGCGGGTCAGGGTGGACGAACCACCGGCGACGGCGACCCCGGCCCGCAGCCTTCGCCGCGAGATCGCGGAGGGACTGCGGTGGGTCTACCGCCATCCCGTGCTCGGTCCGATGGCGTTCGGCTCGCACGGCTGGTTCTTCTTCAACAGCATCCTGGGCACGGTCTTCGTGCCGTTCGCGCTGCTCGCGCTCGACCTGAGCGCGTTCCAGCTCGGGATCGCCCTGGCCGGCGCCGGGGTCGCCGGGCTGATCGGCAGCTCGGTGTCGATCCGCGTCGGACGCCGCTGGGGAGCGGGCGTCGCGGTTGTCGCGAGCAACCTGCTGATGGCGGTCGGCTGGGTCCTCATCGCGACCGTGCCCGGCGACGCAGCCACCTGGCTGGTGGTGACGGTCCTCACGGTCGGCCAAGGGTTCTACGGGCTCGGGCTGGGACTCAGCAACGCCAACGAGATGGGCTACCGGCAAGCCGTCACCCCGGACGAGCTGCAGGCGCGCACCAACACCACGATGCGGTCGGCGAACCGCGCCATGATCGTCGTCGGGGCGCCCATCGGCGGCCTCGCCGCGACGGTCATCGGCTACCGGCCGACGCTCTGGATCGCGATAGCCGGGATCGTCGTGGTCACCGTCTTCCTCGCGCTCTCGCCGTTCGGCCGCGCCCGCCACGCGAGCGACGACGTGGTCGGCTAAGGGCGACGTCAGCCACTCGGCTGGTCACCCGCCCGCCACGGTCACTCGCGGCGGGAGGCCGTGACCGTGAACTTGGCGTTGCGCGCCACCTGCCTGGTCGGCCCGACCGCACGTTCCAGCGCGGAGCGGTAGCCGAGGTGCGAGTTCCAGACCGTCCACAGTTCACCGCCGGAGGCGAGGACGCGTGCGGCGTCGGCGAACATCCGGTGGGCGATCCCGGTGTGCACGGCGCTGCCGATGTGGAAGGGCGGGTTGAGGACGATCAGGTCGGCGCTCGCATCCGGCTGCCCGGCGAGACCGTCGTCGCGCACCACCGTGACGCGGTCGGCGACGCCGTTCGCCACTGCGGTGGCCGTGGCCGAGGCGACGGCCGCGGCGGACTGGTCGGTGGCGATGACGCGCAGGCCCGGCCTGCGCAGGGCGAGCGTGGTCGCGAGCACGCCGGTTCCGCAGCCGAGGTCGATGGCGGTGTGCGCATCCGGAGCGGCGGCGTCGATCACGCTGAGCAGGAAGCGGGTGCCGATATCGACCGAGGTGCCCGCGAACGCGGCGCCGTGCGCACACACCGTGATCCCGAGTTCGTCGTCGTGCGAACGCCGCGGCCACCGGTCGTCCGCGACCGCGACCGGCTGCGGATGCTCGGCGGTGAGCACGCGCGCCTTCTGCCGGGCGAGCGACGCCGTGACGGAAGCGAAAGCAGTGCCGAGCACGTCGTTCATCGCCAGGCTCATGTGTTTCAGCATCCCGCCCGCGTAGACGACCGCCTCCGGATGCGCGTGCGCGGCCACCAGCGTCGCGATCTCGTCGAGCGCATCCAGGCTCCGCGGCAGGCGCAGCAGGACCACCCGCGCGTCGCGGACGAGTTCGGCGTCGAGCGGGAGTCCACGGTATGCGTCGGAGTAGCCGAGCTCGGCGGCGTTGGCGGCGAGCGCCTGTTCTCCGGTGAGTGGATCCTGGCGCACTCGGAGACCGGTGGCGCCCTCGGCGGCCGCCGCCAGGGTGAGCGCACCGTACGCGTCGCCGATGACGACGACCTCGCCGCCCGCAGCCGCGGCGACCGCATCCCGTGCCAGGTCGGCGATCAGGCGGTCGGCCGCATCCGAGGCGAACAGGTTCTCGCCTTCCACATCCGGCCACCGCCGCAACCGCGCATACTCGAACACGGGATCAATTCTCGCAGCCCCGGGATGCCACCAGCCTCGCGGGATGCAAACCGGCCCCGCGCCTCCGGCGTCAGAGCCAGTTGTTCCGCTTGAACGCGTAGTACAGCCCGATGCCGGTCGCCAGCATCAGCGCGAGCGCGAACGGGTAGCCGAGCGCCCAGTGCAGCTCCGGCATGTGGTCGAAGTTCATCCCGTAGATCGTGCCGACGAGCGTCGGGGTGAACAGGATGGCCGCCCAGGACGAGATCTTCTTGACCTCGTCGTTCTGCGCCTGGCCGACGAGCGTGGTGTGCACCAGCAGCGCGTTCTGCAGGATCTGCCGGAACCCGTCCGCCCGCTCCACGATCCGGATGACGTGGTCGTGCACATCCCGGAACCGGTCGCGCAACGACTCGTCCGCACCGGATGCGGCGAGCGCGTCCCTGAGACTCTGCAGCACACCGCCGAGCGGGTTGACCGCCCTCTGGAACGTCATCACCTCGGAAGACAGCTCGTAGATGCGGCGCGACACCGTGCGGTCGCCGTTGAAGAGCTGGTCCTCGATCTCGTCGATGTCGTTCTCCAGACCGGCGATCACGGGGGCGTAGTCGTCGACGATCTGGTCCAGGATGCCGTAGAGCACCCCGATCGGACCGGGTGCGAGCAGCCGCGCGTCGTGCTCCATCCTGTGCCGGACGATCGAGAGGTCCGGCCATTCGAAGTGCCGCACGGTGATGACGAACTGCTCGCCGAGGAAGACGTGCACCTCACCGAACTCCACCTTCTCGGTCTCGTCGATGTAGTGCGCGGGCCGCAGCGCCACGAACGTCGTGGTGCCGTACTTCTCCAGCTTTGCGCGCTGGTGCCCGCTCAGGGCGTCTTCCACGGCGAGCTCCGGCAGCTCGAATTCGGTCGCGACGGCGGCCAGCTCCTTCTCGGTCGGCCGGTACAGGCCGATCCAGGCGAACCCGTTGCGCTCCCGCACCGTCTCGAACGTCTGCTCCAGCGATGTCGGGTCAGCGGTGCGCCGACCGTCGACGTAGACGGCGTTGTCGACGATCATGGGGTCTCCTTCCGGGAGGGCTCCCCCACGCTACCCGGTCACACGGTGAGGTGGGGCGGAGGCGCGGGGCGTTGTGGTTGCGGGGACGCGTGAGCGGTGCAGGGCGCGCCACATAGAGGATGGATTAGTGTATGACGTTAGGTTCGGAATTTTAGATATCCCGGCTTCTACTCGATGACGAGAGGAACAGCATGACGAAGGTGACGAAGCGGTGGGTGTCCGCGTTCGCAGTGGGTACAACAATCGGGACGGCTGGCGCGGTTCCCGCATTCGCGGATAACCCGGACGACACGTTGGCGGTGGTGGCTTCCGCAACACCAGAGACCATCGAGTCTGCGGCTAGCGTGCCGACGACCGCTACCGGTGAGAATGCGATCGACGCGACCGTGGCCGGGGCGACGGTGACGGTGCCGGTCGACGCATCCAACGGCATCACACTGGGCAGCGAAGGCGGCACGGTCTCGATCGGCCTCCCGTTCGCTGACCAGGCGGCGGACGCGGAGGTGCAGAAGCCGGGTGTGGTGTCATTCGACAACCGCAATGGATCGAGCACGGTCCCGGTTGTCCAAAGCGACGGCAGTGTGCAGATCAACACCATCATCGAAGGGGCGGATGCGCCGACGTCGTACTCGTATGACTATGACTGCTCCGGTGGCGTGACGTTGCGACGGTTGGCGGACGGCGGAATTGTCGCTGTCGACGGAGCGGGAGAACTCGTGGCCTCCATCGCGCTGCCGTGGGCCAAGGATGCGCGAGGAAAGGATGTTGCGACGCGGTACGTCATCAACGGAACCACGCTCACGCAGATAGTTGAGCATGGCGTCGGGTCGGCGTACCCGATCGTCGCCGATCCGACGACACTCGGAAGCAACGGCTTCTACACCAAGATCGTCCAGAACAGCAGCTCGCAGGGAACGATCATCAGCGTCTATCCTGCACAGATCAAGTGGAATGCGTACTCGGGAGACACGATCTACGCGAACTACAAGGCGATCGTTCCCGCCGCCTACGAAGGAAACAAATGGCGGGACCAACTCGTCTGCCACGCAGCCAACGTCGGGATCTGGAAGACACCCTGGAACCTGGATTCGTGGCGTCCCGACGTCGGCTACGCGCGCACTGTTCTCGCGGCGTGCAACCCGCAGTGAGGCAACCGTGAAGACGAGTCTCATCGGACTTGCCCTTGCCCTCGTGGGCACGGTCTCAGCCCTTTGGTCGGGCACCACGCTGTTCGAAAGCGGCGTCGATGCCGACCTGAACGGAACGGCGGCTCAGCTGAACCCGTTCGTCATCGCAGCATTCGTCGCGGGGCTCTGCGCTGCCTGCGTGGGGCTCGTCCTGGCCGTGTACGGGATGTCGAAGCACAGCAGTTCCAGACACCCCGGCGGCAACCGGCAGAACTGAACCACGCTGGTCACACCGTGCATCCACACGGCGTGACCAGCGCACCGCTCACACCGTGAACTCCACCGCCTCCGACAGCTCCGCTACCGACGAACCGACGCGCACCGCGTACGTGCCGCCCTCGGTCAGCCAGGCGTGGTCGTCGACCGACCAGTGCTGCAGCGAGCGCGGTTCGATGGCGACGGTCGCGACCGCCGACTCTCCCGCCTCCGCGCGCACCACCGCGTAGCCCGCGAGCCAGAGCACCGGTCGCTCGATGTCGGAGTCCGACACCCGGCTCAGGTACACCTGCACCACCTGCTTGCCTGCACGGTCGCCGACGTTGGTCACGGGAACGCTGACTTCGAGGCCGACACCGCCGGCACCGCCGCCCTCGACGCTCGGCTCCCCGAACTCCCAGCTCGTGTAGCCGAGGCCGTGACCGAACGGGATGGCCGGGGCCGGTCCGCCCGCCGCCTGCCTGCGCATCCACTCGCGGTAGCCGACGTTGAGCTTCTCGTCGTAGTAGAGCTGGCCGTCGACGGGCTCGACCTGCCAGACCGGCACGTCGTCCTCCGTCGCCGCCCAGGTGGTCGGGATGCGGCCGCCCGGTTCGACGGCGCCGGTCAGCACGTCGGCGAGCGCGTGGCCCATCTCCTGGCCGGGGAACCAGGTGAGGAGCACGGCGGGAGCGTCGTCGAGCCAGGGGAGGATCACCGGGCCGCCCGAGTTGACGACGACGACGGTGCGCGGGTTCGCGGCGACGACGCGGCGCACGAGCTCGTCCTGTCCGTCCGGGAGGCGCAGGCCGTCGCGGTCGAAGCCCTCCGATTCGAGCTGCTCCGTCGTGCCGACGACCACGACGGCCACGTCGGAGGCCGCGGCGAGCGACACGGCGCGCTCCAGCTCGTCGTCCGCGCTGCCGAAGGGCTCCTCGTACCCGAGCGTGAACATCACGGCCGCGAGTCCGAGCTGCTGCTGGGGACGGTGTTCGAGCCGCAGTGCGACCGTCTGCCCGGCCGCGAGCGTGATCGGGAACGACTGCTTGGGCGGGTTGAGGAACGCCATGAACGGGTCGGTGCCGTCGGGGAAGAACAGGCCGTCGCTCTTCAGCTCACCGTCGACCTCGAAGCGGAACAGCCCGAGACCGGCGAAGCCGACCGCGTACTCGCCGTCCTCCGGCGCGGTGAACGTGGTGGTCGCCTCGACCACCGCCGTGTCGGCGAGCACGGGGTCTCCGAGCCAGGTGAGGCGGCCGCTTCCGCGGTGCTCGTCCAGCACCACGCCGCCGTCCGCGCCGAGGAAGCGCACGTGCACCCCGGATTCGCCGGTCGCCGGATCGGTGGCGACCGTCGCATCCACGGGGAGCAGCGACTCGGAGGCCCGCACCCCTGGCGCGAACGACACGCGCTCTGCGCCGAACGCCTCCTCCAGACCGTCGAGCGGGGTAACGACGTGATCGGGGAACACCGTCGCCGATCCACCGCCCTGGCTGCGGGCGATGCGGGCGTGCTGACCGATCACCGCGACGGTGCCGGGGTCCGTGCCGAGCGGCAGGACGGGGGATGCGCCCGCCGCGTCGTTCTTCACCAGCACCATGCCGTCCGCCGCGGCCTCACGGAGCAGCGCGTCGATGCGCTCGGCCGGCCACGGCTCGGCCAGCGGGGTCGCCGCTTCAACACCGTCGAGCGCGCCGAGACGCCCTGCCAGCCTCAGGATGCGCAGCACCTTCTCGTCGATGTCGGTCTCCGACACCTGACCGGCGCGCACGGCCTCGACCAGCGCATCGCCCCAGACGCCGTCCGGACCCGGCATCGCGACGTCCTGTGCCGAGACACCGGCCGCGACCGTGTCGCGCACGCCCATCCAGTCGGAGACGACCACGCCGTCGAAGCCCCACTCGTCTTTGAGCGGGGAGCGCAGCAACTCGTTCTCGGTCATCGTGACGCCGTTGACCGAGTTGTACGACGACATCACCAGCCAGGCTCCGCCCTCGGTGACCATGCGCTCGAACGGCGCGAGGTAGACCTCGCGCAGGGTGCGCTCATCCACGTTGACGTTGACCGTCATGCGGTCGGTCTCGCTGTCGTTGGCGACGAAGTGCTTCGGGGTCGCGCCGACGCCGCAGGACTGCACGCCCCTGACGAACGCCGTGCCGACGACGCCGGACAGCCACGGGTCCTCGCTGTACGCCTCGAAGTGGCGGCCGCCGCGCGGCGAGCGCTGGATGTTGACGGTCGGGCCGAGTGCGACGCCGACCCCCTTGCGACGCGCCTCCGCAGCGATCAGCTGGCCGAGTGCGTACACCCGGTCGACGTCCCAGGATGCGGCGAGCGCGGTCGGCGACGGAAGGTTGGCCGAGCTGTCCCTCTCGTCCCAGAGCTGACCGCGCACACCGGCGGGCCCGTCGGAGACGACGATCGTGTCGAGCCCGATCTGCGGTTCGCTGTGCAGCGTCCAGAACGAGGCGCCGGTGAGCAGGCGCACCTTCTGTTCGAGGGTGAGGGAGGAGACGAGGCCGGCGACGACGGAGTCGGTGTCGATGTCGGTGCTGAGGTCGGTCATGGTTGGTGCGTCTTTCGGTTCGATGGATGCGCTGGTCAGCGCACTGACTTGATCGGGAGGACCGCGAAGGCTCCGACGAGGGCGAGCACGATGCCGACGGGGAACAGCGGCGTGTACGAGCTGAAAGCGAAGACGAGCAGCCCGGCGAGTCCGGGGGCGAGCGTCTGCGGCAGGGTGGCAGCGATGTTGAGCACGCCGAGGTCTTTGGCGAAGTCGTCCTTCGACGGGAGGACCTCGCTCATCAGGGCGGTGTCGACGGCCTGGTATGCGCCGAAGCCGAGCCCGGAGACGAAGGCGAACAGCATCATCCCGGTGACGGTCGGCAGGATCAGCGGGAACACCAGCGAGATGGCCATGACGGAGCCCGCGATGATGACGACGATCTTCCTGCGGCCGATCTTGTCGGAGATCGGGCCGCCGATGAGGGTGGTGATGATGATGCCGACGAGGCTGATCAGGCTGAGCACCGGCACCATGCCGACGGCGTTGTCGCCGAGACCGATGTACTTCTGCAGGATGAACAGCTGGAAGCCGGTGACCATGAAGTAGCCGGCGTAAAGCAGCAGGCGGCCGGTGAAGCCCCAGAAGAAGTCCGGGTGCTTGCGCGGGCTGACCCAGAACGTCTGCAGGAAGGCGACGAAGCTGAACGGCGGCTTCGGCTCCCCCTTGTTGGAGCTGTCCGGGTTGAAGAGCACGAAGAGCACGATGACGATGAGTGCGATTCCGGCGAAGGTGAGGTAGCCGGCCGGGATCGACTTCGCGAACTGGGCCCCGGCGATGGAGCCGCCGAGCGAGCCGAGCATGAGGCCGAGCCCGGACAGCGACGAGAACGTTCCGCGCGCCCCGCTCGGGACACGGTCGGGCAGGATCGCGCTCAGCGGGCCCTGGGCGAAGTTGAAGGTGATCTGCACCATCACCCAGCCGACGGTGAGCTGCACGATGCCGTTGGCCGCGCCCATGAAGAGGAGGGACAGGCCGCCGAGCAGCACGCCGAGCACCATCCACGGGGCGCGGCGGCCGAACCTGCTGCGTGTGCGGTCGGAGACGAGGCCCGCGACCGGTTGCGCGATCATCGCGGCGAACGCGCCGATGGTCGCCACGAGCCCGAAGATGGGCCCGCTGTTCTGCTCGCCGACGATGCCCTGCACCTGCAGGGGGAGCAGCACGCCGGGCACGGCGCCCCAGATGGCGAAGATGGCGATGTTGCCCACCATCATCGAGAGCATCAGCTTGAGCAGCCTGCCCCGGATGCGCACCTTCTCCGGGCGCTGCGCGCTGACGGCGGAGGTCGGGGCCGCGCTGAACGGGCTGCCGGCAGTGGTGATCGTCGACGCAAGCGCCGAGCTTTCTGGCACTCCGGAGAGGTTGGAGGGGATGGTGGGCTGAACCGGACGCTGGGGGGTGGTGCCGGTTTCTTCCGACGGCGTTGTCACAGGGGTTGTCCTTTCGAGCAGGCGACGTTGCGTGCTAACACGCGTAACCATAGGACACCGTCGGGCTTAATACAAGTCATTGGTCGGTTTTCCGCTTACTCGCGTAACCACCGGGGTCGCTCCGGCCTAGACTGAGACCAGGATGTTCACCCCTCACGTCGTCAAAGCCCCGACGAGCGCAGACGTCGCCCTCGCGGCAGGCGTCTCGCGCGCGACGGTCTCCTTTGTGCTCAACGACAAGCCCAACTCCCGGGTCTCCGACGACACCAGGCACCGCGTACTCGAGGCCGCCCGGCTGCTCGGATACACGCCCAACACGGCGGCGCGGTCACTCGCCAGCGGCGAGGCGGTCTCCGGGCTGCTGTTCACCGCCTCCGGGCGCGACAGCGGAGCCACGCTGGAACGCGCGTTCGCCGCACTCCTCGCTCGCACCGTCGACGACGGAGTGGATGCGCTCAGCCACGTCGAGACCGACCTCACCGGTGCGGAGGCCGCCCAGCTCTGGGCGCGGCTGCGCCCGGAGGCCGTGCTCGCCGAGGCGGCCCGCTGCGACGCGGAGGCGACGGAGCTGCTGCGTCTCGCCGGGGTCCGCGCGCTGATCGTGCACGGCCAGGAGCCGGTCGGCTACGCCCCCACCCTCGTCGTGCCGCAGGAGCCGTTCGGCGACGCAGCCGTCACCGAGCTCACGCGGCTCGGGCACGACCGGATCGTGTTCATCGCCCCGACAGACCCTACGGCCGCCGCGACCGCCGCCGCCCGTCTTGCCGGGGCGCGCGCCGCGGCAGCACGCGCCGGCGCCACCCTCACCGTCTCCCACGCCGGCACGTCGGCGGCCTCCCTCCGAGACTGGGCGCGCGGCTGGCGCTTCGACGCGGACCGCCCCACCGCCGTCGCCGCATACGACGACCGCCTCGCGATGGCGACCGTGCGCGCGCTGGCCGACGCGGGCATCCCCGTGCCGCACGACGTGTCCGTGATCGGCGCAGACGACCACGCGGGCTCCGCCGAGTTCATCCCGCGCCTCAGCACGGTCGCCTTCGACGCGGACGCCCTCGCGGCGACCCTGCACGACGCGTACACGAGAATGCGCGCGGGCGAGCGCGTCGAACGCGTCGACGCGCCGCCCGTGCGCGTCATCGCGCGCGAGTCCACCGCCGCCCCCAGAAGTGGCGGGGCGGGCAGGGAGCGCTAGCCCACCGCATCCCGGGCAGCGCTGAACGCCTCCACGCAACGGCGAATCTCGTCCTCCGTGTGCGCCGCGGACAGCTGCACCCGGATGCGCGCCTTCCCGCGCGGGACCACCGGGAACGAGAACGCCGTCACGTACACGCCGTGGCGTTGCATCTCGTCGGCGATGCGCGCGGTGAGTGCCGCATCCCCGAACATCACCGGCACGATGGGGTGCTCGCCCGGCAGCAGGTCGAAGCCGGCCTCGGTCATCAGCGAGCGGAACAGTGCAGCGTTGGCGACGAGCTGCGCCCGCAGCTGGTCGGACTGCTCCAGCAGGTCGAGTGCCGCGATGGTGCCGGCGACGATCGACGGCGCGAGCGTGTTCGAGAACAGGTAGGGCCGTGCGCGCTGGCGCAGCAGGTCCACGATCTCGCGGTGCGACGACACGTAGCCGCCGGATGCGCCGCCCAGCGCCTTGCCGAACGTGCCGGTGTAGATGTCCACCCGGTCCGCCACGCCGCAGAACTCCGGCGTCCCCCTCCCGTGCTCCCCGACGAACCCGACGGCGTGGGAGTCGTCCACGAACACCAGGGCGCCGAACTCGTCCGCCAGGTCGCAGATCTCGCGCAGCGGGGCGATGTACCCGTCCATCGAGAACACGCCGTCTGTGACGATCACCGTGTGGCGGGCGCCCGCATCCCGTGCCGCGGTGAGCTGGGCGCGCAGGTCGGCCAGGTCGCGGTTCTTGTAGCGGAACCGCTGCGCCTTGGAGAGGCGGATGCCGTCGATGATGGATGCGTGGTTCAGCTCGTCGGAGACGATCGCGTCGTCCGCGGTGAACAGCGTCTCGAACACGCCGCCGTTCGCGTCGAAGCACGACGAGAACAGGATGGTCGCCTCCGTGCCGAGGAACTGCGACACCCGCCGCTCCAGCTCCAGGTGCTGCTCCTGCGTTCCGCAGATGAAGCGCACGCTGGCGAGGCCGTAACCCCAGTCGTCGAGCGCGAGCTTGGCCGCATCCCGCAGCGCAGGATGGTCGGCGAGGCCCAGGTAGTTGTTGGCGCAGAAGTTGAGCACCTCCGCGCCGTCCGCCACGATCTGCGACGACTGCGGACCGTGGATGCTGCGCTCGCGCTTGGTGAGCCCGGCCTCCTCGATCTCGCTCAGCTGCGTCGCGACCGTCTCCCGAAACGTTCCGTACATCAGAGCTCCGTCCAATCCAGGATCACTTTGCCTCCGCCTGCCGACGCCGCGGCGGCGAAACCCTTCTCCCAGTCCCGCGCGGCGAACCGGTCGGAGACGATGGAGGCGATGGCGTCGCGCAGCGTCGCCGACGTCTGCAGCATCGCGCCCATCGCGTTCCAGGTCTCGAACATCTCACGGCCGTAGATGCCCTTGAGGGTGAGCATGTGGGTGACCACGTTGCCCCAGTCGATCGCGATCGGCGCGGAGGGAAGCCCGAGCATGGCGATGCGGCCGCCGTGGTTCATGTTCTCGATCATCTGCGGCAGCGCGCTGGGCGCCCCGCTCATCTCGAAGCCGACGTCGAAGCCTTCGCGCATCCCGAGCGCCTGTTGCGCCGAGCGGATGGGGGCCTGCGAGACGTCGACCGTGTAGTCGGCGCCCATGCCCTCCGCGAGAGCGAGCCGGGATGCGCTGATGTCCGTGCCGACGATGAACCGCGCTCCGACGTGCCTCGCGACGGCGATGGCCATGAGGCCGATGGGGCCGCATCCGGTGACCAGCACGTCCTCGCCGACCACGGGAAACGCGAGGGCCGTGTGCACCGCGTTGCCGAGCGGGTCGAACAGTGCGCCGACCTCCGGCTCGATGGTGCTGTGGTGCACCCAGACGTTGGTGGCGGGGAGGGTGAGGTATTCGGCGAACGCACCGTTGCGCTGCACGCCGAGGCCCTGGGTGCGGATGCACATCTGCCGGCGGCCGGCCCGGCAGTTGCGGCAGGTTCCGCAGACGATGTGCCCTTCGCCGGACACCTGATCGCCCACGGCGACGTCGTGCACCAGCGGCCCGACCTCGACCACCTCGCCGAAGAACTCGTGCCCGGGGATCAGCGGGGCGGCGACGGCGGAGGCCGCCCAGTCGTCCCAGCGCTGGATGTGCAGATCGGTTCCGCAGATGCCCGTCCGCAGCACGCGGATCTTGACGTCCTCCTGCCCGATCACGGGCTCCGGTACGTCGACCAGTTCGAGACCGGGTCCGGCCTCGCTCTTGAAGAGAGCCTTCATCGCCACCTTCCTTGTGGACGGCCCCTCGTGGGGGTGCTGAAGCTGTTCGGGATGCGCCGCCCTCGTGAGGCGGGACGTATCGCCGCTGACAGCCTAGACGGGCGAGAGGCTTCAGTCTCTGTCGAGCGGGCGCCAGACGACCACCTGGGTGCTGCGCCTGGTGCGGGTGCCCGCGCGCAGCGAGACGACCTCGCCCGCGGGGCCGGCGGCGAACACGCGGTGGCCCGGGCGGTTCAGGAGCTCGTCGGCCAGCGCCGTCTCCAGTTCGCGGACCCTGGTGGTCAGCGCTCCCACCTGATCCTCCAGGTCCAGGATGCGCCTGATCCCTTCCAGGCTCACGCCCTCCGCGCCGAGCCGCGCGATCTCCTGCAGCTTCGCCACATCCCGCATCGAGTACCTGCGGGACTTGCCCGCCGTCCTGCTCGGGCTGACGAGACCGAGCCTGTCGTACTGGCGGAGGGTCTGTGGGTGCATCCCCGCCAGTTCGGCCGCGATCGAGATCACGAAGACCTGGCTGTTCTCATCCATGATCAGGTGCGGGCCTTGGCGAGCAGCTCTTCGCGCGGGTTCTCGTCCGGAAGCTTCGCGGCGAACTCCTTGAGCGCCTCCTGAGCCTCGGCGGACAGGTGCGACGGCACGGCCACCTGGACGACGGCGAGCAGGTCGCCGGTGCCCTTCGAGGTCTGCACCCCGCGGCCCTTGACGCGCAGCACGCGACCGCTCGGCGTTCCGGGAGCGACGCGCAGCTTGACGGGGTCGCCGCCCAGCGTCGGCACCTCGATGGTCGCGCCGAGGGCCGCCTCCGCGAACGTCACGGGAACCGTGACGCGCAGGTTGAGCCCGTCGCGCTCGAACACCGGGTGCTTGCGCACAGTGACGGTGAGGACGATGTCGCCCGGCTCTCCGCCATCCGGGCTGGGCTGGCCTTTGCCGCGCAGCTTGATCTTCTGCCCGTCGGCGACGCCGGCCGGGATCTTGACCTTGATCGGCTTGCCGTCCGACGCCTGCAGGGTGATGGTCTCGCCCTTGGTCGCCGTGATGAAGTCGATGGTGGTGTGCGCGGTCACGTCGCGGCCGCGGGTCGGTCCGCCGTAGCCGCGGAATCCGCCGCTCGCCGAACCGAAGCCACCGCCGCTGTTGCCGAACAGCCCTCCGAACACGTCGTCGAAGTTGCCGCCCTGCTGGTAGCTGTATCCGCGGTTGCCACCGCCGCCGAACATCCCGCCGAACACGTCGTCGAAGCCGCCCTGGCCTGCCGAGCCCGGCGCGGTGAAGCGGGCACCGGAGCCCATCGCGCGAATCTGGTCGTACTCTTTGCGCTGCTCGGGATCACCGAGCACGGAGTGCGCTTCGCTGATCTCCTTGAACTTGGCCTCTGCCGCCGGGTCGCCCGGGTTGGAGTCCGGGTGATACTTGCGCGCGAGCTTGCGGTAGACCTTTTTGAGCTCCGCGGGGGTGACGTCCTTGGAGACGCCAAGAACCTTGTAGAAGTCCTTGTCGAACCAGTCCTGGCTTGCCACGGCGCCTCCTTTCTCAGCCTGTGTGTGCCTGTGTGTATGAAGTCTGTTGGTGTGAAGTCTGTGTGTATGAAGTCTGCATCTATCGCGAGCGCGCACCACGGAAGCGGCGGGATGAGTATCCCGCCGCTTCGCGTGGCGTGCGCATCCGGAGCCTAGGCCGGAACCGCGACGACGACCTTGGCCACCCGCACCGTGGTGGAGCCGAGCTTGTAGCCCGTCTCGACCACGTCCGCGACGGTGTCGACCGTCACGCCGGGGGTCGGCTGCTGGAAGATCGCCTCGTGGATCTGCGGGTCGAACGGGTCGCCCTTCTCGCCGTACGGCGTGAGGCCGAGTCGCTCAGCGGTGGTCCGGAGCTTGGCCGCGATGGTCGAGAACGCGCTGCCCTCTTCGAGGTCGCCGTGCTTCTCGGCACGGTCGAGGTCGTCGAGCACGGGAAGAAGGCTCTTCACCGTGTCGCCGACCGCGCGCTCGCGCTCGATCTCGCGGTTGGACTCTGTCCGCTTGCGGTAGTTCGCGTACTCCGCGGTGACCCGCTGGAGGTCGGCGAGCCGTTCGGCCGCGAGCTGGTCCGCCGTCGACTGGCCGCTCAGCACGTCCAGGTCTTCGTCGGAGAGGAAGGACCCGAGGCCCTCGCCGTCGGCCGGGCCGACATCGACGAGTTCCTCGTGGGCGAGGTCGGGGGCGTCGTTTCCGGCGTCCCCGCCCTCCTGGCCGTCCTGGCCGTCCTGGCCCGCCGGCTGCCGAACCTTGCCGGTCTCGGGGTCGATCCTCCGCTTGTCGCGGACTACCGGCTCCTCGCGCTCAGGGTCTTCGCCCTGCCCGTTGGGGTTCTGGTCCGACATGCTTACTTCTTCTCCTCGTCTTCGACGACCTCTGCGTCGATGACATCCTCGTCCGAGTTCTCCTCGGCGGGCTGGTCACCCGCAGGAGCCTGCTCACCGGCGCCCGCGTCGGCCTGAGCGGACGAGTAGATCGCCTCTCCGAGCTTCTGCTGGCTCGCGTTGAGCTTGTCGTACGCGGTCTTGACAGCGTCCTCGTCGTCGCCCGCGAGTGCGGTCTTCAACGCGTCGACGTCGCCCTGGACCTCGTTCTTGACGTCTTCGGGGAGCTTGTCCTCGTTGTCCTTGATCAGCTTCTCGATCGAGTATGCGAGCTGCTCGGCCGTGTTGCGGGTCTCGGCGGTCTCACGACGCTTCTTGTCCTCGGCCGCGTGCTCCTCGGCCTCGCGCACCATGCGCTCGATGTCGTCCTTCGGCAGCGAGGAACCGCCGGTGATCGTCATCGACTGCTCCTTGCCGGTGCCCTTGTCCTTGGCGGACACGTGCACGATGCCGTTGGCGTCGATGTCGAAGGTCACCTCGACCTGCGGGATGCCACGGGGTGCCGGGGCGATGCCGGTGAGCTCGAAGGTGCCGAGCGGCTTGTTGTCGCGGGTGAACTCACGCTCGCCCTGGAAGACCTGGATGGCGACGGACGGCTGGTTGTCGTCCGCGGTCGTGAAGGTCTCGCTGCGCTTGGTCGGGATCGCGGTGTTGCGGTCGATCAGCTTCGTCATGATGCCGCCCTTGGTCTCGATTCCGAGGCTCAGGGGGGTCACGTCGATGAGCAGGACGTCCTTGCGCTCGCCCTTCAGGACGCCGGCCTGGAGTGCGGCGCCGACGGCGACGACCTCATCCGGGTTCACGCCCTTGTTGGGCTCCTTGCCGCCGGTCTCCTGCTTCACGAGCTCGCTCACGGCGGGCATGCGGGTGGAACCACCGACGAGCACGACGTGCGAGATGTCGGACACCTTGATGCCGGCCTCACGGATGACGTCCTGGAACGGCTTCTTGGTGCGGTCGAGGAGGTCGCTGGTCATCTGCTCGAACTGGGCGCGGGTGAGCGTCTCGTCGAGATTGGCCGGGCCGTTCTCCGTCAGCGACAGGTACGGCAGCTGGATGCTCGTCGACATGCTCGACGAGAGCTCCTTCTTGGCCTGCTCAGCGGCTTCCTTCAGACGCTGCAGGGCGATCTTGTCCTTCGAGACGTCGACACCGGTCGAGTCCTTGAAGCGCTTGATCAGCCACTCGACGATGCGCTGGTCCCAGTCGTCTCCACCGAGGCGGTTGTCACCGGCGGTCGCGCGGACCTGGATGGTCGAGAAGTCGTCGTCCTTGCCCACCTCGAGGAGGGAGACGTCGAAGGTTCCACCACCGAGGTCGAAGACCAGGATGAGCTCGTCTTCCTTGCCCTTGTCGAGGCCGTACGCGAGTGCGGCTGCGGTGGGCTCGTTGATGATGCGGAGCACGTTGAGGCCCGCGATCTCACCGGCCTCCTTGGTGGCCTGACGCTCGGCGTCGTTGAAGTACGCGGGGACGGTGATGACGGCGTCCGTCACGGTGTCTCCGAGGTACTGCTCCGCGTCCCTCTTGAGCTTGGCGAGGATGCGGGCCGAGATCTCCTGCGGCGTGTACTTCTTGTCGTCGATCTCGACCGTCCAGTCGGTGCCCATGTGGCGCTTGACCGACGCGATGGTGCGGTCGACGTTGGTCACGGCCTGGCGCTTGGCGGTCTCGCCGACGAGCACCTCGCCGTCCTTCGTGAACGCGACGACCGACGGGGTGGTGCGGAAACCCTCCGCGTTGGCGATGACGGTGGGCTCGCCACCCTCGAGGACGGCGACGACCGAGTTCGTGGTTCCGAGGTCGATTCCTACTGCACGTGACATATGTGCTGTTCTCCTTTTGTTGCTGGATGTTCGGTTGTAAAAGCTGGGGGTCAAGAGTTGAGTCCCGACGGCTCAAGTGTCGCATCCGCGGGGGAGACTGTCAAGCTGCGAGCTCTAAACTTGAGCACACTAGACTCAACTTTGGCGAGAGGGGTTTCATTCCCGGAATCGGCGGGAAGAACGGCGCATCCAGCCGTGAATGCTCAGTCGCGGAGGAGCATCCCGCGCCCGGCGTAGAAGCGCTCGAACTCATCGACGGGCAGGGATGCGTCCGCCGCCGTCCGCCCGATGCCGGACGGATTGTGGAACGACACGGTCTCCCCGTCGAAGCCGTGCACGAGCACGAGGTGGCCGCCGACCCGCTCGTTGGGCCGGTCCGGGTAGCGGATCTCGGGCGCGACAGACGCGATGGCCACGACGCCGGGCGCCACCGCCGAGAAGTGCTCGCGCGCGGTCACCCCCTCGACGACCTCGCCGTCCAGGCCGAACTCGTCGGCGATCCAGGAGAGGAAGGGGCGGTAGTAGAGGCCGCGGACGGTGTGCTCCTCCGGGACGAGCGCCCCCGCATCCATCGCCCCGTCGATCAGCTCGCGCATCGTCGCGTCGGCGGCGGACGGCCGCCACACCCTCACAACGGAACGGAGGCAGGCCAGGCCGCAGACGTTGCGCGCCCAGTAGCGGTACTCGTCGGCGGTCGCGTACCCGTCGAGCATCCAGTCGTGGAAGGCCGCCGGGTCCTCGCCGCGGACGATCAGCGCCTCGTTGCAGCGCGGGTCGCCCCACTGCGACTCGTACGGGAACGACGAAGCCCGCGGATTCACACCGCCTCCACAAGGACCGTCGATAGCGTGCTGTACATGGTTCCGGAGTCCTTTCACGTCGATCACAACGGCCCGCTGCTGTCGTCCAGGGCCATCGAGGCTCTGCAGAACATCGACCCGGCGACTCTGGATGAGGTGCAGGCGTTCAACACGGACTTCGCGCGGTTCATCATGCCCTACAAGTTCGGCATCGACGAGATCTCCACCAAGGTGTCGATCCTCCGCGAAGAGTTCGCCGAGCTGCACGACTACAACCCGATCGAGCACATCAACAGCAGGCTCAAGTCGGCGGAGAGCATCGAGCAGAAGATCGTCCGCAAAGAGTGCGAGCCGTCATTCGACGCGATCAGGGAGGCGATCACCGACATCGCGGGCATCCGGATCGTCTGCAGCTTCGTCTCCGACGTCTACCACGTGTTCGAGTTGCTCTCCGCGCAGGCGGACGTGAACGTGCTGCGGGTGAAGGACTACATCGCGCACCCGAAGCCCAACGGCTACAAGAGCCTGCACGCGATCGTCGAGGTCCCGGTGTTCCTGTCCGGCGGGCCGATCGCGGTGCCCGTCGAGGTGCAGATCCGCACGGTCGCGATGGACTTCTGGGCGAGCCTCGAACACAAGATCTACTACAAGTACGACGGCGAGGTGCCGGATGAGCTGCTGCGCGACCTCACCGACGCCGCCGTGAAGGCGAACCAGCTCGACATCACGATGGAGAGCCTGCACCGCCAGGTGCGCAACCACGGCGGCAACCAGTACACGCTGCCGATCGCGATCTAGGCCGCCCGCGGGTCAGTATCCGACGACGCCGGTGAAGTCCGGGGAACCGTCTGCGCGAGCAGGGAGCGGCTGGCCGCTGATGTAGCGCGGCCACTCCAGCCGCAGCCCGGCGGCGGCGTCGAGGCGCGGGTATGCAGCGGTCGGCGGCACCGGGTGCGGGGTGGTGGATGCGGCGGGTGCTGCTGGTGCTGCGGGCGCAGGTGCGGGTGCGCGAGCAGCGGGTGGCGCCGACGGGAACGCCTGCGGGGCGAAGGCCGGAGCAGGGGCGGGAGCGAACGCGGTCTGCTGCGGGGCCGCCTTCGGCCCGAACAGCGAGTACGTGAGCGGGATCAGGATCGTGCCCAGCGCATCCAGGATCGCCACCACCGCCAGCAGCCGCCAGTACGTCTCGCCGAAGTCCACCGCCGGCAGCGCAAGCGGCAGCGAGAGGCCGAGCGTCAGCGCACCCACCAGCAGCAGGGTCACAACGGTCACGTTGCTCATCACGGGGCCCGTGAACCGGCGCTGTGTGTTCAGCACCAGGTGGATGTGCAGCAGGCCGAGCCTGGTCACCGCCACCAGCGCGAACCAGGCGAACGGCTCCCACCACGGGCGGTAGGCGAACGGATCGTACGGTCCGCCCGCGACCGGCACCCAGATCTTCGCCAGCCCGGCCATCAGCAGGTAGGCGGACGTGATCACGCTGACCACCCCGAACCAGGGAGCGCGCCGGGCGGAGACGTCCGCGTCGTACCAGGACACCAGCGAGAAGAAGACGAGCAGCGCGATGGTGCCGATGAGCCGCCAGCAGGTCTCGTCGAACCGGCCGATGACGACCGCGTACACGCCGACCAGCGCGGCGGCGATGAGCGCGCCGATCACGATGCGGGGCAGCAGATGCCGCACCCAGCCGTACTGTCGAACCTCGTGCGCCGTAGCGGTCATTCCAGCCTCCCGTGCCTCGTATGCCGCTCCGGACATATTGCGCATCCGGAGCACCTTCGGCCGCGAGCCTACCGGCGTCCGGACGACAGCGGGAACCGTGCGCGCACGGATCATCGGCACCGGGCGCGCCACGGCGTCCCGGTTCACCCTCCGGCAACCGCGAACCCATACGCTGAGCACATGAGCACTCCCCCGAGCGCGAACGGCAGCGACGCCGAGCGCGGCAAGCAGCCGGCGCCCGTGAACACCGACGCCCTGGTCACCTCGACCTCTCCGCTGTTCGTGGACAGTTCGGCCGAGCGGCGCATCCCGCGTCGTCAAGTGGTGTCGTGGGCGCTGTGGGACTGGGGCGGCGCGGCGTTCAACGCGGTCATCACCACATTCGTGTTCACCGTCTATCTGACCGGCAGCCTGTTCGTCGACCCCGCCCTCGTCGTCGCCCGGGATGCGGAGACCGACCTCAAAGGACCGGCCCACGCCGCCGTCACCGCGGCAGAGGCCCCGCTGTCGAGCGGGCTCGGCTGGGGGCTCGCCATCGCGGGCATCGTGGTCGCCCTGATCGCGCCGGTGCTCGGGCAGCGCACCGACGGGTCCGGCAGGCGCAAGCTGTGGCTCGGCATCAACACCGGCGTGGTCGTGGTGATGACCGCGCTGATGTTCTTCGTGGTCGGCGAGCCGAGCTACTTCCTGTTCGGAGTGGTCCTGGTGGCCGTCGGCACGATCTTCTACGAGATCGCGACGGTCAACTACAACGCGATGCTGGTGCAGGTCTCCACGCCGAAGACGGTCGGCAGGGTCAGCGGCTTCGGCTGGGGCGCGGGATACCTGGGCGGCATCGTCCTGCTCCTCATCGTCTACTTCGGTCTCGTCACCGGCAACGACGACGGCACGGGCGGGATGCTCCACGTCACCGAGGATGCCGGCCTCAACATCCGGATCATCGCGCTGATCGCCGCCGCCTGGACGCTGATCTTCTCGCTGCCGGTGCTCATCGCCGTGCCGGAGATGCCGATCGGCTCCCGCCGTCCGCGCGTCGGGTTCTTCCAGTCGTACGGCGTGCTGGTGCGCGACATCGGGACGCTGTGGAAGGAGAGCAGGAACACGGTGCTCTTCCTGATCGCGTCCGCGCTGTTCCGCGATGGGCTGGTCGGGGTGTTCACGTTCGGCGGCATCCTCGCCCAAGGCACGTTCGGGTTCAGCAGCGGCGACGTCATCATCTTCGCCATCGCGGCCAACGTGGTCGCGGGCATCAGCACCTTCGTGTCCGGCCGGTTCGACGACCGGTTCGGCGCGAAACCGGTGATCGTCACCTCCCTGGTCGGCCTCGTGATCGCCGGGCTGGCGGTGTTCTTCGCGCACGACCTCGGCGCGACGGCGTTCTGGATCGGCGGCCTCGTTCTGTGCCTGTTCGTCGGGCCGGCGCAGTCGGCGAGCAGGACGTTCCTCGCGAGGGTCACGCCCGCCGGCCGCGAGGGCGAGGTGTTCGGGCTGTACGCGACCACTGGACGCGCCGTGTCGTTCCTCGCGCCGCTGCTGTTCGCGACGTTCGTCGCGGTCGGCGGCGCGCAGTACTGGGGCATCCTCGGGATCGTGCTGGTGCTGGCCGCGGGCCTCGCCCTCCTCATCCCGGTGCGCGCTACGAAGTAATCGAGTCCGAACTCGTTCACGCGACACGCCGCGCTGGGCGTGAACAACTTCGGACTCGATGGATGCGCGCGGGCGGGGAGGCGGGACGACGACGTGGGATGCAGCCGGGATACGCTCGAAGAATGCCGCACCCCGTGATCATCGTGTCCGCCGTCGCGTTCGTCAGGGAGGACGGGCACGTGCTCACGGTGCGCAAGCGGGGAACATCCCGGTTCATGCTGCCCGGCGGCAAGCCGGAGCCCGGCGAGTCCGCGGCTGAGGCCGCGGTGCGGGAGGTGCGCGAGGAGGTGGGCATCCGGCTTGCCATCGACGAACTCCGGCTGCTGGGCGCGTGGGAGGCCGACGCCGCGAACGAACCGGGCCACACGCTCGACGCGACGGTGTACGCGGCCGACCTCACGGGCGTGCCGGTGGCCGCGGCGGAGATCGCCGAGCTGCGCTGGTCGGACCCGGCCGACCCGCTGGGCGACCTCGCCCCGCTCCTCCGCGACCGCGTCATCCCCGCGCTCGCGCTGCTCCCCGACGATCGAGTCTGAAGTTATGCACGCTCGGCGCGGCGTGTCGCGTGCATAAGTCCGGACTCGATGGCTTGGGGGGCCGGGCGGGAGCGGGGCGAGGGCGGTCAGGGGGCGCGGAGGGCGGTGAGCTTGCGGGAGAGGGCGGCGCGCTCGGGGGGTGATGGGCAGGCGGCGTGCGCCTCTTCGAGGGCGGCGATGGCCGCATCCCGTCGGCCGAGGCGCGTCAGCAACTCGCCTCTGGTGGCCGGAAGCAGGTAGGAGCCCGCGAGGTCGCCGCGCGCGACCATCGCGTCGACGAGAGCGAGGCCCGCTGCCGGGCCGTCGGACATGGCCACCGCGACCGCGCGGTTCAGCTCGATGACCGGCGACGGGGCCAGCCGACCGAGGGCCTCGTAGAGCAGCACGATGCGTTTCCAGTCGGTCTCCGCCACCGACGGCGCCACCGCGTGACACTCGGCGATCGCGGCCTGCAGACCGTACGCCCCGAGTCCGCGACCGGCGGATGCGGCGTGCGCGAGAGCTGCGCGACCACGGAGGATCGCCGCCTGATCCCACAGGCCCCTATCTTGGTCTTCGAGCAGGATCGGCTCGCCCCGCGCATCCATCCTGGCCGGAAAGCGCGCGGCGGTCAGCTCCATCAGCGCCAGCAGGCCGAACACCTCCGGCTCGGGGGCGAGGCGCACCAGCACCCGCGCCAGCCGCCTGGCCTCGTCGGCGAGGTCGGTGCGCATCCACGTCTGGCCAGTGGATGCGAACGAGCCCTCCGAGAACACCAGATAGACCACCTGCAGCACCGAGCCGAGGCGTTCGGCGCGCTCGTCGGGTTCCGGGATCGCGAACGGGACGCGCGCGGCGGCGATGGTCTTCTTCGCGCGGGTGATTCTGGCCTGGATGGTCGGAACCGGCACGAGGAACGCCCGCGCTATCTCCTCGCTCGTGAGGCCGCCGACGACCCGCAGCGTCAGCGCGATCCGCGCCTCCCGGGAGAGGACGGGGTGGCAGCTGACGAACATGAGCGCGAGCACGTCGTCGTCGATGGCGTCCGGAGCGAACAGGGCGTCGGCACCCGGCAGCTCCTCCTCCAGGTCGCGGGCGAGGAGCGCATACCGCTCATCGCGGGCCGCCCTCCTGCGGAACGAGTCGATCGCCCGGCGCCGCCCGACGGTCAACAGCCAGCCGGTCGGCTGCGCGGGGACGCCGTCGACCGCCCAGGAGACGAGCGCCTCTGCAAGCGCCTCCTGGGCAAGGTCTTCGGCCAGCGCGAAGTCGCCGGTGTAGCGCGCGAGGGCGCCGACGATGCGGGCTGACTCCATCCGCCACACCGCCTCGACCGCCGCGCGCGCCGGGGTGGGCGCCGGGGTGGGCGAGCCTGGCGTGCTCAGAGCTGCCCGGTCTGCTCGCGCCAGGCGCGTTCCTTCTGGATCCACTCGTTGTCCTGGGGGAACTCGTCGATCGACGGCACACGGCGGATCTCGATGATGCTGCCGGACGTCATCGGCGCCCGCTTCGCCCACTCGACGGCCTCCTGCACAGAGGCGACGTCGAGGATGTAGTAGCCGTTGAACAGCTCGCGCGTCTCCCCGTACGGACCGTCGGTGACCACCGGCGCCTCCCCGGTGAAGTCGACGACCACGCCCTCGCTCGGGTCGGCGAGACCCTCGGCGGCCAGCAGCACGCCGGCCCGGATGAGCTCGTCGTTGAACCGGCCCATCGCATCCAGGACCTCGGTGAAGTCGACGTTCGCGAAAGCCGCCGCAGCAGCCTCGGTGGGCCGCAGGATGAGCATGTACTTGGACATTGGGTGTTCTCCTTGATCTGAGGTCGCTCTTCGACCTTTGCACCCAGAGGTCGAACGGCGCGAGCCCCGATCGACATGAATGCGGGGAGATTTCGGAATTTCTTTTGCGCGCTGGGGTGGGAAGCGGGCGTCGGCGGTCAGTCGCGCGGCCACGCCCGCACGAACCGGGCGAACAGGTCCGCGAACTCCCGCGCCTCTTGCGGCGTGAACGTCGCGAGGGCCTGCTCCACCGCCGAGCGCCGGTGGGTGCGCACCTCGCCGATCTGCTTGCGTCCCGCGGCGGTCAACTGGATGAGGGTGCGCCGCGCATCCGCCGGATCGGTGACCCTGCTGACGAGTCCGCGATCGACCGCCTCCTGCACGAGCCTGCTCGCGCGCGGTTGGTCGACGCCGATGGCGGGCGCGAGGGTGCTGATCGAGTACGTCGTGCCGTCTCGCTCGGCCGCTTCGAGCACGTCGAGCATCCGGAAGCGGGCGGCGCGTCCGAGTGAGCCGTCGGGGCGGCCGCGGCGTCCGGGACCCGGACGACCGGAGTCGCCGAACGCGGGGAAGCCGGGGAAGGGGCCTGCGCCAGTACCCGGCTCCTGATCGCCACCACCGTGTTCGCCATGTTCACCGTGGTCGTGCGTGCGCGGGTCGTGGTGGTCGCCGTGGCCGCCCCAGCCCGGGCTGCCGTGGGCGCTGCGGCCGAAGCCGTCCTGCCACGGCGGGCGTCCGGGCATCCCGTGGCTGGGCGGGCCTCCGTGCATCCGACGCCGCGACTGGTCGTGGCGCACGGCCATCAGCGACTGCTCGACGAGCGCGACGATGTCCGCATCCTGCGAATCGGATTCGGGGGCTTGACCATCCATTTCCATGTATGTAATCATACACCTGCTTGTAACAGTACATGCAATAGGAAAGGGTTCGACAATGAACACCCACACGAATTCACACACCACCCCGCCGGCCTACTGGTTCGGCGTCATCGAGCACGAGCTCCGCCACCGGATGCGCGACGAGCTCTCCGACTTCGACCTCCGCCGCGGAAGCTGGCGCATCCTCAGCACGATCGCCGACGGCGCCACCAGCGTCGACGAGGTCGCCGCTGCCCTCCCGCCCCGCCGTGGACGGGCAGGCCGAGACAACCGAGGCAGCAGAGGCCGCATGCCGTTCGGCGGCACGCGCGGCTGGAACGGCCGCGGCGAGTCCCGGCGGGACAGCGACGGGCACGGACGCTTCGGCGACCACCCCCGATTCGCCTCCGACAGCGAGCGCGCCGCCTTCTGGGAGGAACGCCGTCAGCGCTTCGAGGAGCTGCGCGCACAGCGCCACGGGGAGCACCCGCACCGTCCCGGCCCGTTCGCCGATGGCCACCCGCGCCCGCACGACCACAACGGCGAGCACCCTCACGGTGACCACCACCCGCACGGGGAGCACCCGCACGCTCACGGCGAGCACCCCCACCACCACGACCACCCCCGCAAGCACCACTCCCCCGCCTCCCGCGTCGAGTCGACCATCGCCGATTTCGCGGAGCGCGGATGGGTCACCCTGTCCGGCGAGCGCAACGAGCGCGTCGAGCTGACCGAGGCCGGGCGTGCGGCGTACGAGTCGGCGCTGGCGCGCATCCAGGGAGTCCGGGATGCGGTGACCGCCGGCATCGCGGAGGAGGACTACACGACCACGCTCCAAACGCTCGAAGCGATGGCCCGCAACCTCGGCTGGCGCGAGCGCCCCGCCCAGGACGGTCAGCCGTCCGACGCGGCGGAGTGAGCACCGTGACCACGCGGGCGCGCCCCGGTTCCCCAGGGACCGGGGCGCGTTCGCGTTCCGCCGTGCGGCGGGGGCGAGTGCCCGCGTCCTGATCGGCGAGAATGGATGCATGACCGCATCCCGCGAAGAGGTCGTCCTGCTCGCCGACGACGGCACCCCGATCGGGGTCGCCGACAAAGCGACCGTCCACACCACGGACACGCCCCTGCATCTGGCGTTCTCGTGCCACCTGTTCGACGGCGATGGACGCATCCTGGTCACCAGGCGGGCGCTGAGCAAACTGACCTGGCCCGGCGTGTGGACGAACTCGTTCTGCGGGCATCCGGCCCCCGGCGAAGACTTCGAGGACGCCATCGCGCGCCGTGCTGGTCAGGAGCTGGGCGCCGCGATCGACAACCTGGTGGTGGCCCTCCCCGATTTCCGCTACCGGGCAGTGGATGCGGCGAGCATCGTCGAGTACGAGGTGTGCCCGGTGTACACGGCCACGATCTCCGGCGAGCTTGCTCCGGAGCCGAGTGAGGTGGCGGAGTGGCGCTGGGTGGACCCGCGCGTGCTGCTCGACGCCGTCGAGGCGACGCCCTGGGCGTTCAGCCCGTGGCTCACACTGCAGCTTCCCGCGCTGTACGCCGATACGAGCATCGAGGCGTCCGACCTGATCTGAGCCGGCCGAACAATGAAATGAACTCATTATTTCCACCTGTGTAATTCACTGTGGATAACTAGCTCGCCGTATTCCCCACGGGACATGCATCCCACCCCCGGCGGCGCCGGAAACGGTGGCCGGAATCGGCTACCGTTCGGGCGCGAATCGTCTCGTGGCGAGCCTCGCGCATCCCCTAGCGTCGTGTCCACGACAGCATCGAGCGGGACGGGGGTACCAGTGATGGCGGACGACGACGAGCGCAATTCCGTCTCGTTCTATCTGCGATCGTCCGTGCGCCAGCGCTCGCGCGCGGCCTTCGAGGCGACCAAGCACCACGAATCCGACCGGAGCTGGTCCGACCTGATGGAGAAGGCGCTCGTCGCTGAGCTGGAACGCCGCGAAGCGCTCTACAACGACGGGCGACCATACCTCGGCGGACCTGAGCGGCTGACTCCCGGCCGCCGCCCGCGCAGCGAGATCGCGTCAGCCGGCGAGCAGGGCGAGCACGGCGAGACAGGTGCCGCCGTCGCTCAGTAGGGCACGTCCGTCGCTCGGCTATCGCGCGTTCGCGTACCCCATGTCCATGTGATCGCGGACTTCCGCGAGTGTGCTGTCTGCGATGACGTTCGCCCGCTCGTTGCCACTCCGGAGAACGTCGCTGACGACGGTGGGGTCCGATTCCAGCTCGGCACGTCGACGCCGATGGGCGGCGAGGAAGTCGTTCACCGAATCGGTCGTGAGTTGCTTGAGCATCACGCTCCCGCGGTCGCCGATCTTCTCGGCGATCTGCTCGGGCGTGGTGCCGCGACAGAGCGCTGCGGTCGACAGTAGTCCGGAGACGCCGGGGCGCCGCTCCGGGTCGTACGTGATGACGCGTTCGCCATCGGTGCGGGTGCGTCGGATCGCGTCCGCCGTCTCGTCTGCGGTCATCGACAGCGCGATCGCATTGCCATAGCTCTTCGACATCTTCCGGCCGTCGAGTCCCGGGATTTCCGGCGCATCCGTGACCATCGCTTCCGGCTCGGGAAAGACCTGGCCGTAGCGGTCGTTGAAGCGGCGGGCGATCGTGCGCGTCAGCTCGATGTGCGGCAGGTTGTCTTTGCCGACCGGCACCAGGTTGCCTTTGCAGAACAGGATGTCGGCCGCTTGATGCACCGGGTAGGTGAGCAGCAGGCCGCTCAGCGCGCGTCCGGATGCGGCACGTTCCGCCTTCACCGTCGGGTTGCGGCGCAGCTCCGCCTCGGTGACGAGGCTGAGGAACGGCAGCATCAGCTGGTTCAGTGCTGGGACGGCCGAGTGAGTGAAGATCGTCGTCGTGGTCGGGTCGAGCCCGGCCGCGAGGTAGTCCAGGACAGCGGACCTGACGCTGTCGGCGACATGGGCAGAGGTGTCGCGGTCGGTGATGACCTGATAGTCCGCGAGGATCACGAACGTCTCAACGCCGAGAGCCTGGAGCCGCACGCGTTCTCGAATGGTTCCGAAGTAGTGTCCGAGGTGCAGCTTCCCCGTCGGTCGCTCCCCGGTGAGGACACGGAACGCACCCGGATCGGCAGCGATCCGGTCTTCCAGATCGGGCATGCGTGAGCGAGTGGCGGCGAACGAGTCCATGGCGATTCCCTTCCGATGAGGGGCCGCACGGGGAAGAGTTTCCGCGGATCTCGCGGGCTGCCGTGCAGCCCGCGAACATGCGTCAAGCGGCTGCTAGTGCAGCCACCACCACGAAGAGTGCATTGAGCGCATGCCAGAAGCCTACGACCATTCGCGCGCACGCCGGTCAACGTGATGCCGTCCGGATCCGAGGTGGTGCGTGTGAACGCTCTCGGTCTACAGTGAGGCGAATGCTCATTCGTCGTGTTGCCTAACTCGCATCCACTCTCGCCGCAGTAGTCCGCTACGCCGTCCAGGGATGGCGATTTTGTGCGCCTTCGAGGGCGAGCCCGCCTTCGGGTTCCCGCTTGATCCGACCCACACAAAATCTCTCGACTGGAGTAGGTAATGACTGTTTTTCTTGTGACCGGAGTGACGGGCAACCTCGGGGGCGCTGCACTGCGCAGCCTGCTCGAACGCGCCCCCACGTCGGAGGTGCGCGTCCTCGTCCGCACCGACCGGGCCGCAGCTGATTTCGCGGCTCGCGGCCTCGCTGCCCACATCGGGGACTACTCGGATGCCGCGTCCCTGGACGCCGCCTTCACCGGGGCGGACCGTGCCATCGTCATTTCGAGCCCGGTGCTGGACCCGTCAGTGCGGGTCATGCAGCACCGCACTGTCATCGAGTCGGCTGTGGCCGCCGGGGTGCGTCACGTGGTCTACACGAGCGGAATCGGAGCGCGGTACGACCCCGGCCACTCCGCCGCCGAGGACGCGCTCACCGAGAGCGGTGTCCATCACGCGATTCTCCGGAACGCGCTGTACACGGATGCGTTCGTCGAGCGCGCCATCGCCCAGGCCGGCGCCGATGGGCTGATCACGTCGGCGAGCACGGGGCAGAGCCTGACAACCGCAGCGATCGCCGACCTGGGCGAAGCTGCCGCAGCGGCCTCCTTCACCATGCCGAAGAAGACTCTGTGGGAGCTTCGCGGCCCCCGGTGGGATTTCAACGACCTCGCAGCGGCACTGACGGTGGCTCTCGGGAGACCGATCAGCCACGAGGACGTCGACGACGCAGACACCGGACCCTTCGCCGTTCTCTTTCCGCTCATCCGGCGCGGCGTGTTCGGCCTCGAGACCCCCGACCTCGCCGAGCTCTTGGGCCGCGCACCAGCCGACATCCGCGTCGTCGTGAGGGAGATGGCCACGCGCTCAGCGGATGCTTCTCACGCGATTCCCGCGAGGTCGGCGATGACACCCACCAGGCCGTAGCTCTCCGGGAGGCCGAGGCCGGAGAATCCGAGCGTGCAGGGTCCGCGGCGTTCCATGCCCGGGATGAGCAGAGCACGCTCGGTCATCTCCGGCCGGCGCACATCCACCTCCAGGTCGACGGGCCCGGCGAATCGTGGGGGCCGCACGGATGCGCGGGCTGCGAGAGCCTCCGGCACGGCCTGCTCGATGCGCTCGCTGGCGACGGCCGGGTGAAGGTTCTCGGCGGCATGACCTCCGCGAGCCCATTTGACGATCACCGCCCGGATGCCCGGAGCGACCTCCTCGGCTTCGGCGGCCACCGTGTCGTCGCCGCTGACCAGCACCGGAACGGCGCCGTAGTGCGCTGCCAGTGCTGCGCTCAGGCCAATTTCGCCTAGGGCCGTCCCGTCGATGCGCACGGACGAGATGACCGCACCGCTGATCGTGTGTGCCAGGACCGAGTCGGCGGTGCCGGCCCGGCCGTGGTAGCCGATCAGGCACACCGCATCCACTGCACTGTCGATGCCGGTCAGCATGTCGTGCGGGCGGGGAGTGCCGCGAACCAGTCGCGCTCGTCTGTCGAGCCGTTGCGGCAGGATGTTCCGGTACTTCGCGTGGGCGTCGCACACCAGCACTTCAGCGTCCTGATCGAAGGCGAGCACCCCGCGGACGGCCGCGCTGGCTTCGTCGGTCATCCACTCCCTTGCCAGCGCCCACTCCGGGGAGCCCGGTGCGATGTCGGCGCGGTCGACCACCCCGGCGATGCCTTCCATGTCCACAGAGATCAGAACTCGCATCACCGCATCATAGGACGGACGCCGACGAGGTCGGTGGGCTCACCGTGCGTCACGGAGGCTCAGTGAGCTTTGACTCTGTCCAGGAAGGCAATGGTCGACTGCAGGGCTGAGCGCGCCTTCGCGAAGTCGAGGTGGAACTGGTACTCGTGTGGCAGGGCGGGCGACTCGTCGGCCGGGTAGAAGACGCTCGTCACATCCACTCCGAGCCCTTCGAGCTTCTTCGCGAGCGGCTTCGACTGGCTGTCGGTGAGCGGGTCGGCGTTGCCGCCGGAGATCCACGTGGTCGGGAAGTCGGCGGTCACGTCCTCGATCGTGGACATGTCGCGGCCGCCCGGGGTCTTCGACCAGTCCTTCTCGCCGAGGTACGACCAGAGCGCGATGCGGAAGCCCCAGCCGCCGATGCCGGGGGCGTCCGGGATGCCGCGCACGTCGTAGATCCCGCAGTTGAGGATGACGGCCTTGAGCTGCTTCGCGGTCAGCGTCGGGGTGACGCCGACGCGCTCGGCGTATGCCGGGTTGGTGACGATGGTGGCGAGCTGCGCCGTGTACTGCGAACCGGCGGAGTCGCCGGCGATCACGATGCTGTTCGGGTCGATGTTGTACTCGGCCGCGTGCTCGACGAGGAAGCCGAGGGCGTCGTTGAGCTGGTTCAGTGCCGTGGGGTACGTGGTCTCCGGCGAGATCGTGTAGTTGAGGGAGACCGTGGTGTAGCCGTGCGAGGCGAGGATCTGGATGTACGGGTCCACGTTGGACTTGTCGCCGGAGATCCAGGCGCCGCCGTGGATCCAGACCACCGTGGTCAACGGGGTGGATGCGCCGGTGGGCGTGAACACGTCCAGCGAGGTGTCGGATCCGGCGTCCCCGTACGCGATGTCGCGGTGCGCATCCACCCCGGACTTCGGGACGTACGGTTCCATCTCCGCGACGGTGTCGGCGGCGCCCCGCTCGAACAGCGAGCGGATGAGCAGCGCAGACGGCCACGGGTTGAAGAACGCCACCACCAGGACAGTGACCACCGCGAGCCCCAGCGCCATGAACACGACCGCGACGACGCTGTCATACCAGCGTTTATGTATACGAGTCCCCACGGGATGACCCTATTGGATGCGCCGGATGCGCGGGATGCGCCCCGCTCAGCCCGTGCGGGTGGCGTCGATGTGCTGCTCCAGCCACCAGGTGCTGCCCTCGTCGTCGGACACCCAGCCGTCCCACGAGAACGAGTCAGCGGTGATCGCGCTGAAGTTCCAGCGGATCGGCCTGCCGTCGGTCTGGGTGCCGTCCTGGCGGATCCCGTCGCGGTGGTGGGCGCTCGCGACGAGCGTGCAGAAGTCACCGGCGACCGCGCCGAACCAGCTCACCCGCCACAGCCCGAGCACCGGGTCGTAGACGCGGATCGTGGTGCCCTTCGCCTCCGTCATCGACGGGTCGGACGCTGCCGGGGCGACCAGCACATCCTGAACGGCTCGGCCGCCGAGCGTGTACGCGAACAGCCAGTCGGTCGTGAACTCCGACCACGCGCCCGACTCCTCGTCGAGGAAGCGGCACTCCGCCCGCCAGCTGCCGACCAGTTGGCCGAACAGCTGCATCCTCTGCGGGCGGACGGGCGTCGGGCCTGCCGCCACGAGTGCCCGCGCGAACGCTGCGTCTGTCGTCTCGCTCATGGTTCTGCCCTCCGGGAGGATGGGACGGACGCGATCAACCGGCGGTGCGACCCGCCTCTGTCGTGGACACGTCCGTGCGGTGGAAGTTGAGGAACGAACGCGACGCCGTCGGGCCGCGCTGGCCCTGGTATCGCGAGCTGTACTCGCTCGACCCGTACGGCTTCTCGGCCGCGGAGGTGAGCCGGAAGAAGCACATCTGCCCGATCTTCATGCCGGGCCAGAGCTTGATCGGCAGGGTGGCCACGTTGCTCAGTTCGAGCGTGACGTGCCCGGAGAATCCCGGGTCGATGAAGCCCGCGGTGGAGTGCGTGAGCAGGCCGAGGCGACCGAGCGAGCTCTTGCCCTCGAGCCGGGCGGCGACGTCGTCCGGAAGCGAGACCAGCTCGAAGGTGGAGCCGAGCACGAACTCACCGGGGTGCAGGATGAACGGCTGGTCAGCATCCACTTCGACCAGCCTGGTCAGCTCGGGCTGATCCTCTGCCGGGTCGATGAAGGGGTACTTGTGGTTGTCGAACAGCCGGAAGAAGCGGTCGAGGCGCACATCGACGCTCGACGGCTGCACCATCGACACGTCGAACGGTTCGAGAGCGATACGGCCGGAGCCGAGCTCGGCCTTGATGTCGCGGTCTGAGAGAAGCACGGGATCAGCCTACCGGGATGCGCGTGGCGCGCAGAGGGAAACCGGGCGCGGGGTCAGCGGCCGGCGTCGGCGGACGCATCGGCAGCATCCACCGCGGCGTCCGGGTGCTCGGCGGCCCACGAGGCGAGCAGCCGCAGCCGCTCGGCCGACGGAGAGCCGGGCTCCGCCGTGTAGACGAGGAGCACATGGCCCGGCTCCGCCGTCACCGCGAACTCCTCGAAGGCGAGGGTCAGCTCGCCGACGACCGGATGGTGGAAGCGTTTCGTGCCTGCACCGTGCGTGCGGACGTTGTGCGCACCCCACAGCCGACGGAACGTCTCGCTCTGCGTCGAGAGCTCGCCGACGAGATCCTGCATCGCCCTGTTGTGCGGATCCCTGCCCGCCTCTGCGCGCATCATGGCGACGCACATGTCGGCGAACAGGTCCCAGTCCGGATAGAAGTCGCGGGACACGGGATCGAGGAACTGGAACCTGGCGAGGTTCGGCGTCCGCCCTCCGTCGCCGATCAGCGGCGAGTAGAACGCCCGCCCGAGAGCGTTGAACGCGATCACGTCCGACTGGGCGTTGCGCACGACCGCGACACCGTCCGTGAACGCCTCCAGCGCCCAGTGCAGGCTCGGACGCGCAGCCGGACTCGTGCCCGACCGCCTGCGCTGGCGCCCGGAGAGGGGGATGCCGTCTGCCGCACGAGCGAGGTCGAAAAGGTGCGCCCGCTCGGTGTCGTCGAGCTGCAGCGCCCGCGCCACGGCGTCGAGGACCGCAGCCGACGCCCCCGCGATGACCCCGCGCTCAAGCTTGGCGTAGTACTCCACGCTCACGTCCGCGAGCATCGCCACTTCCGAGCGGCGCAGTCCGGCCACCCTGCGCCCGGTTCCAGCAGGAAGCCCCGCCTGCTCCGGCGCGAGCTTCGCCCTGCGCGACATGAGGAACTCACGCACCTCGTCTCGATTGTCCATGCAGTCGAGGGTAGGCCAGGATCCGGTCGGGACGGGTGCCCTGCCAGTACACCTCTCGTCAGAGACTCCCTCGCGCCGCACGACGGGAGTGTGCTTGATGTCGTGACAGCTTCTCTCCCGACCATTTCCCGGGTTCCGGCAGGACGCGGACTCGCCACGCTTCTGCTGGTGCTGACCGTCTTCGGCCCGATCTCGATGGACCTCTACCTTCCCGCCCTCCCCGCTCTCACCACCGAGCTGGCGGCGGCGACCTCCACGGCGCAGCTTACCGTCACGGCCTGCCTGGTCGGGCTGGCGGCCGGGCAGCTGATCGCCGGGCCGCTGTCCGACCGGTTCGGGCGGCGGCGCCCCGCACTGATCGGCGTCGCGGCCTACGTGATCGTGTCGCTGCTCTGCGCGGTGAGTCCCACCGTCGAGACCCTCATCGCCGCCAGGCTGGTCCAGGGGATCGCCGGGGGCGTCGGCATCGTGATCGCGCAGGCAGCCGGGCGCGACGTGTACGACGGCGGCAGGCTCATCCGGTTCTACGGGCGACTGACGGTGGTCGGCGGGTTCGCCGCGATCGTCGGGCCGCTGCTCGGCGGGGCGCTGACCGCGGTGCTCGACTGGCGCGGGCTCTTCCTGGTGCTCGCCGCGATCGGCGCCGTCATCCTCGGCTGGGTCGCCCTCCGGCTGCCGGAGACGCTGCACCCGGATGCACGCACGGCGGCGGGCTTCTCCGTCATCGGCCGCGACCTGCGGCTGCTGTTCGCCGACCGCCGTTTCGTCGGCGCCGTGATCGCGCAGGGCTTCGTCTACGCAGCTCTGTTCGCGTATCTCAGCGGAGCGACCTACGTGCTGCAGGGCGTCTACGGCTTGTCCCCGCAGGGCTACGCGGCCGCCTTCGGGCTGAACTCGGCCGGGTTCATGGTCTTCGGGTATCTGGCCGGACGCGCCAGCGAGACGTGGAGCGTGCTGGGCACGTTGGTCACCGGCCTCGCGGTGGCCGGGCTCGGGGCCGCAGGGCTGCTGGTCGCCGGACTGGCGCACGTCCCGCTGATCGTGGTCGTCGTCTCGCTTTTCCTCCTGGCGGCGGGGACCGCGATCACCAGCCCGCCGTCGACGACCATCGCACTGGCGGACTACCCGCAGATCGCGGGGACCGCATCCTCTGTCCTGGGCGCTGCACGCTTCGCGTTCGGAGGCGTGGCCGCTCCGCTGGTCGGCGTCGCCGGCGCCCTGAGCATCCTGCCTCTCGGCCTGGTCACCTCGGTGTCGATCGTCCTGGCGATGGCCGCCGTGCTCGTCTTCCTCCTCCGTCCGGCGCGAGCGAGCGCCGGCATCACCCACCCCGCAACGGAAGGAACCCCAACATGCGTGGAGTAGTCATGTACGCACCCCGGGATGTGCGCGTCGAAGAGCGCGCGGACCCCACCATCCAGGAGCCGACGGATGCGATCATCCGCGTCTCCGCCGCCTGCATCTGCGGTTCAGACCTGTGGCCGTACCGCGGCACGGACGAGCTCACCGGCCCGACACCGATGGGGCACGAATACGTCGGAGTGGTCGAGCAGCTCGGCGACGACGTGAAGAACGTGAAGGTCGGGGACTTCGTGGTCGGGTCGTTCTTCGCCTCCGACAACACCTGCGAACTCTGCCGGGCGGGATACCAGTCCCACTGCATCCATCGGGTGCCGATGGGCACGCTCGGCACCCAGGCGGAACTCCTCCGGGTGCCGCTGGCGGACGGCACGCTCGTCGCCACCGCGACGGCTCCCACCCCGCGGCAGGTCCGCGGACTGCTCGCCGCCTCCGACGTGCTCGGCACCGGATGGTTCGCGGCCGTCGCTGCCGAGGCCGGTCCTGGGAAGACGGTCGCGGTCGTCGGTGACGGCGCGGTCGGCCTCCTCGGCGTGCTCGCGGCGAAGCAGCTCGGTGCCGACCGCATCATCGCGATGAGCCGCCACGCCGACCGGCAGGCGCTCGCTCGCCGCTTCGGAGCGACGGACATCGTCGAGGAGCGCTGGGACGACGGCGTCGCGAAGATCCAGGCACTCACCGACGGGCTCGGCGCGCACTCGGTCATCGAGGCCGTCGGCACCCAGGAGTCGATGATGCAGGCCATCCGGGCCACCCGGCCGGGCGGACACGTCGGCTACGTCGGCGTCTCGCACGGGGTGGAACTGCCCGGCGAAGAACTGTTCTTCTCCGGCGTGCACCTGCACGGCGGTCCCGCCCCGGTCCGCCGCTTCCTCCCCGAGCTGATCGGGTTGATCATGAATGACGACATCGACGCAGGAGCGGTCTTCGACCTCACCCTGCCGCTCGAGGAGGCGGCAGAGGGATACCGGGCGATGGATGAGCGCCGCGCCACCAAAGTGCTGCTGGAAACGGAGAACGCATGAACATCGAACCGACCATTTCCACCGTCAAGAATCCGCCGGAGCAGTTCGCCGGCGACGTCTGGGTCGACCCGATCGCCGCGCCGCACGAGGCGGACCAGCGGATGACCGCAGCCCTCGTGCGCTTCGCGCCGGGCGCCCGCACGGCCTGGCACTCGCACGCGAGAGGCCAGTACCTGCGGGTCACTGCCGGCGTCGCGCGCTTCGGCGACCGCGACGGCACCATCATCGAGGTGCATCCCGGCCAGACGCTCTACACGCCGCCCGGCCAGGACCACTGGCACGCCGCAGCCCCCGGATGCTTCATGGAGCACATCGCGCTGCTGGAGTCCGCGGACGACCCTGCAGACACCACCACCTGGAAAGAGCACATCACCGACGACGAGTACGAAGGACGGCGACCGTGAACGACGAGACGACCGGCTGGACCGGCGGCAAGCGCGCCTTCGGGGACTTCGCCCCCGGCATCGCCCACTACACCGACCGTGTGCTGTTCGACGAGGTGTGGGAGCGACAGGATCTCAGCAAGCGCGACCGCAGCCTGATCACCGTCGCCGCACTCGTGGCGGGCGGCAACGTCGACCAGCTGCGCTTCCACCTGCCGTTCGCCCGCGACAACGGGGTGACCCGGGATGAACTGGTCGAGGCGATCACGCACCTCGCGTTCTACTGCGGCTGGCCGAAGGCGATGACGGCGATGACGGTCGCGAAGGAGGTCTTCGGCGGCGACGATGCCTCGGCGGTGCGACGGCCGCTGGGTGACGGCGGACAGGTGACGGCGGCTGGGCGCTAGCGTCAGCGCCCGACCGCGATCCTCAGGATGGCGGCGATGCGCTCCTTGTCCGCGTCGTCCATGCTGGTGACGGCGAAGCCGACCGGCCACAGGTTGCCGTCGTCCAGCTTCGCCGCCTGCTGGAACTCGATGGTGGCGTAACGGATCTTGAACTTCGAGCCCGGCTTGAACGCGACGACCGTCTTGCCGTCCGCGTCGGCGTACGCGGGCATCCCGTACCAGGTCTTGGCGGCGAGCGACGTGTTCTCGGCGACGAGCGCGTGGAACGCCTCGGCGAGCTCCTTGTCCGCGCCGGTCATGGCGGCGATGGCGGCATCGCACGCCGCTGCGGCGTCTGCCCCCTCCTGCGCGGCCTTCTTCTCTGCGACGGCGGCCTTGATCGCGGCCTTCTCTTCTTTGCTGAACGTGGTGGTTGCCATGGTGTCTCCTCTGCCAGGGTTCCGGTGAACTGCCGCCAATCTACGACGGGGCCGGATGCGGCCGCTTCTCGAAACCTGCTCGATCCGTTCGGCGGGCGCGTCGGGCGTGCGGCGCGCATCCCGTGTCGTCGGAGGATATGGCGAGGTCACACCCCGGCGGGCTGCCGCACGCGCGTCGCCGCCCCGGCGGCCCAGGTGCGGTAGCCGCCGTCGAGGTTGACGACGTCGAACCCGTGCTGGGCGAGGATGCGGGCGGCGGTGTGACCGCGCTGGCCCACCTGGCAGTGCACGACGAGCGGCCCATCCGGAAGCTCGGCGAGCCGGGACCGCAGCTCGTCGACCGGGATGTTGAGCGCATCCGGGATCGCGCCGGCCGCGTGCTCGCCGGCCGTGCGCACGTCGATGAGCGTTGCTCCCGCGGCCACGGCATCCTCGAGTTCGTGCCACTGGATCGCGGCCGTGGCGCCAGTGCGCAGGTTGTCAGCGACGTAGCCGAGCTGGTTCACCGGGTCTTTGGCGGAGCCGAACTGCGGTGCGTACGCGAGCTCGAGCCGGGCGAGGCCGGAGGCGGTGATGCCACCCGCCACTGCCACCGCCAGGACGTCGATGCGCTTGTCGACACCATCGCCGCCGACGATCTGGGCGCCGAGGATCGCGTCGCTCTCCGGATCGACCAGCAGCTTCATCGACATCGACTGCGCGCCGGGATAGTAGGTCGCGTGCGACGCGGGATGCGTGTGGATGACCCGATGCGCGCGCCTGGCAGACACCAGCTGCCGCTCGCTCCAGCCGACCTTCGCCGCGACCGTGTCGAACACCTTCACGATGGCGGTGCCGAGCGCGGGCGTGTTCCGCTCCGGACGCCCGGCGATCACGTCGGCGACCGAGCGGCCGTGCCGGTTGGCGAGCCCGGCCATCGTGACCAGCGCCTCCCCGCCCGACAGCGCGTCGACCTTTTCGACGCCGTCGCCCACCGCGTAGATGTGCTGGTCGCTGGTGCGGTTGCTCTCGTCCACGGCGATCCCGCCGGTCGGGCCGAGCGTCAGCCCGGCCGTGCGCGCCAGGTCCACGCTCGGCACCACGCCGGACGCGTCGACGATGAAGTCGGGCCGCAGCACACTGCCGTCGTCGAGCACGACGACGCCATCCTGCACCGTGTCGATCGTGACCGAGGTGCGCACGTCGACGCCGTGGCTGCGCAGCTCGGCCTCCAGCTGCACCACCATCTCGGCGTCCAGCGGGGTCAGGATGTGCGGGCCGCGCTGGATGAGCGTGACGTGGATCCCGCGCCGCACCAGGTTCTCGACGGCCTCCAGGCCGATGAACCCGCCGCCGACCACCAGCGCGGAGGGGTCGCCTGCGCCGTCCTCCGCTGTTTCCAGCAGCGCGCCGATCGCGTCGACATCCTCCACGGTGCGCAGCGTGTGGGTGGGGATTCCGGGATGTCCCGCCGCCTCGCGCGCGGTCGCTCCGACGGCCAGAACCAGCTCGTCGTACGCCTCGGTCGAGGTCTCCCCCGACGCGTGATCGAGGACCGTCACCGTGCGGGCTGCGGCGTCGATGAAGAGGACCTCATGGCCGGTCCGCACATCCAGCCGGAACCGGGATGCGAGAGACTGCGGCGTCTGCAGCAGCAGCGCCGACCGGTCACTGATCACGCCGCCGACGTAGTACGGGAGGCCGCAGTTCGCGTACGAGACGTACGGGCCACGCTCGAAGACCACGATCTCGCGCTGCTCATCGAGCCGACGCAGCCGGGTCGCTGCCGACATGCCTCCGGCGACGCCGCCGATGATGACGGTTCTCATTCCTGTCTGCCTCCTCGGGCGGTTTGGTATACCCTCCCGGGTATCGTACGATACGGAGGGGGGTATACGAAATCGCCCCTCAACCCGAGAAAGAGGATCCACCCCGTGTGTTACCCCGTCACCTGCACCACCTGCGGCAAGACCACCTGGAACGGCTGCGGCCAGCACGTCGCCGAGGTCCGCAAGCGCGTCCCGGCGAACGAGTGGTGCAACGGCACCCACACCGACGCGGAAAAGGCGGCGGCGGCACCCACCAGTGGCTTCTTCGCGCGCCTGTTCGGCAAAAGCTGAGCACTCCCCTCCCTACTGCAGAAAGAAGGAACCGTGGCCGAGAACCCCACCCCCGCCGACATCAAGCCCGTCCTCAACCGGCTGCGCCGCGCCCAGGGCCAGCTCAACGCGGTGATCGCCGCCGTCGAGAACGGCGGCAAATGCCGCGACGTCGTCATCCAGCTCGCCGCGGTCTCCAGCGCACTCGACAAGGCCGGCTTCCAGATCATCTCCACCGCCATGCAGAAGTGCCTGAACGACCCGGACGACACCACGGACCCGATCACGGTCGAAGAGCTGGAGAAGCTCTTCCTGACCCTGGCCTGACACACGCCGGATGCGTCGGGAGGCAGAGGTTTGGCCACAGACCGCCGCCCGGTCGGCTCGCATCCGGCACGGCCTCACCGATCGAGCTGAAGGCGATGCCAACTGACGATGGTCGCAGCGATACCCGCACCGGGGAGCACGAGCGACCAGAGCAGGGTGCCGACAGTCGAGGGGGAGGGCGCGAGGGCCCAAAGCGCTGGAGCCGACGGTGGATACCAGCTGCCTCCGCCAGAGAAGACGATTACCTGGGCGCTCGCCATGAGGACGACCGTTGTGGCGATACCGCCCATCAGCCCGCGACTGAGCGTGGACACCCACGCGGCGGGCACGGTCATGCCTGCGGTCGTCAGCAGCAGCACCGGCAGACGCCCGACCACCGTCTCCAGATCTGTCGCCCGCGGAGCACCTAACCCGATCAGGAAACCCGCGGCCAGCAGGGCTGCAACGAGGCCGGCCGCCACGCAGACCGTCCACACGAAGAAGGCAGTCAGCTTGGCTGCGGCGAGCGACATCCTGGAGACCGGGAGGGCGAACAGTCCCGGGATGGTCCCTTCGGCGAACTCGCGCCCGAAGCTCCAGCTGATCAGGATGCCACAAGCGCCGGCTCCCGCCGCTCCGGTAACCTGCAGCGCGGTATCGACGTAGCCGGCCCATCCGCCACCCCGGACGACGGGGCCCAGCTTCGCGACGACCTCGGGCGGCCCGTCCGCGACCGCGACGATGACCGAGGCGCTGATGGCAACGACGCCGAGGACTAGGAGCGCGGCGGCCACGATGGGCACGCGAGCACGGACCGACTTGCCCACCTCGACCGCGATGGCCGTCGCGAACACCCCGCTCATGGTGCTTCCTCTGCACGCGACCGGCGCTGTTCATCGTCAGCGAGGACAAGAGCGAAGAAGGCCCGCTCGAGCTCGGAACCGCCGGGCGTCAAGCGGCCGATGATGCGCCCATCATTGATGACGGTGATGCGATCGGCGACGCGAGACACCTCGTCGAGATGGTGGCTGGAGATGAGGATGGCTGCGCCTGCTCCGGCACGCCGTCGAAGCTCTTCCCGGAGCAGGATGGTCCCCGACGGGTCGAGACCGGTAGTCGGCTCGTCCAGGACCACGAAGTCCGGATCATGTTGGAGGGCGGCAGCCAGGCCGAGCCGCTGCCTGTTACCGAATGAAAGGGTACGTGCACGGCGGCGCGCGTATCGCGACAGCCCGAACTCTTCGATGCTCGTGCCGACAAGCGCATCCCGCCTGCTCCTGGGGACACCGTGTAGGGCGGCCGACATTCGCAGATTGCCGGCAACGGTGAACTCACCATAGATCAACGCGCCCTCAACGAGATGCCCTACCCGCGACCACACCTCGGCGGGCGCCGAGCGTACCGGGTAGTCGCCGATCCGGATGGTCCCTGACGCCGGCCGAATCATGCCGAGCAGCACCTTCATCAGAGTGGACTTGCCAGCTCCATTCAATCCGACCAAGGCGTGCACCTGTCCCGGCGCCACCTTCAGATCGACACCGCTGATGCCGGCTCCGCCCGCATAGGTCCGGGTGACTCCGGACAGCACCATGCCGCTCGACATCACTCGTCCGCTTCTTCTTCGGCCTCCGCAGCACTAAGCCGCAGCGACCCGATCCGGCGCTCACGCCACGTCGGGCCGGACCGGACACGTCGGGAAATCGCGCGAGTGGCTGTTGTCGAGGTTGCAACCGGGGGCATGGGTGCTCCGTCCTTCACGAGGACGACCAGTCAGGTCTTCCGCCGACCAGACTTCCCGGCACACCAGACGACATAATACCCCCGCCAGCCTTCTCCCGGACGCTGCAAGACTGCTGGCGGATGGCGCGATCCTGGACGGAGACGCTGTGGCACCGGTTCACATTCGAGACCGGTGAGGACCGAGGTCACGTGTGCGCGCGGTGGCTTGATCGGATCCTTTCGTCGCCGCGACCGAGTCGTGTACAGTTGCAACTGTTGCATGAATGCATCAGTCACCGTACCCCAGCTGCTCTCCGGGTCAACGCCTCCCGTCGACCCGCCATCCGTGCACGCCATGAGCGGTCTTATGTGGATGCCAATGGCGCCGCCCACGTTCGCTCGGATGGTCGCACTCCATCCGCAACCCATCCCGGTCATCCCCGTGCTGATGCTCGCCTTGGCGGGACTCTATGTCACCGGCACCGTCGTTCTGCGGCGCCGAGGAGACCGTTGGCCGGTGAGCCGGATCGCGTTCTGGTCGCTCGGAATCCTGACGGTGCTCGCCATGACGGCCACCGGTATCGACGGGTACGGGATGGAACTGTTCAGCGCGCACATGATCCAGCACATGGTGCTGTCGATGCTCGCCCCGATCTTCCTCGTGCTCGGCGCCCCGATCACCCTCGCTCTCCGCGCGCTACCAGCCCGGCCGGCAGGTAAACGGTCGGCGAGATCGGTTCTGCTCGCCGTGCTCCATAGCCCCCCGGCGCGGTTCGTCGCGCACCCCGCCACGGCGCTGGTGCTCTTCCTCGCCAGCCTGTACGGCCTGTACTTCACACCGATCTTCGACTGGCTGATGGGCACCATGTGGGGCCACAACCTGATGCTGCTGCACTTCATCGCCATCGGGTTCCTCTACTTCTGGTGTGTGCTCGGCGTCGACCCCACGCCACGCCGGGCCTCCCGCGGGCTGCGGAAGTATGCGGCCCCGACGGTGCGGATCCTGGAGCTGGCGGCGACAGCGCCCTTCCACGCCTTCTTCGGCGTGATGCTGATGATGGCGGTGAGTCTCGTGGTCGGGTTCTACCGTGTGCCGATCCCGGGCTGGGAAATCGCACCGCTGGCGGATCAGGCGGTCGGCGGTGGGATCGCCTGGGGCTTCACCGAATTGCCCACCTTGTTTGTGCTCGGTGTCCTGTTCCTGCAGTGGCAGCGTTCGGACGAGCGGGCCACGCGACGGGAGGAGCGATCGGCGGCGCGCGCCGAGGGGGAGCGGCTGGCCTACAACGAGTACCTCCAACGTCTGGCAGCTCACGACCGAGGTGGCCCCCGATGATAGGGCCAGCGATCGTCTACGCGTTCGCACTCGGGCTGGCCGCGGCGGTCAACCCGTGCGGATTCCCCCTGTTGCCGGCCTACCTCGCCGCGTTCCTGGGGTCCGAGCCGGCTCCGGTGGGGATGCGGCTGCTCCGGGCGTTCCGGGCGTCGGTGGCGATGACGGGTGGTTTCGTCGCAGTGTTCGCGGTCGTCGGGATCGTGGTCGCCACGGGGGTGCGTCTCGCGGTGGCGTGGGTGCCCTGGTTCACCGCGGCACTCGGCATGGTGCTTCTCGTGGCCGGTGTCTTCGGAGTGGCGGGCCGTGAGCTTCGGATGCATACGATCGCCCTCCCGTTCAGGTCCGGACGCGGGGTGCTGGCGATGGCGGGTTATGGTGCGGCGTTCGCGGCCACCTCGCTCGGCTGCGCCTTTCCCCTCTTCGCCGCTGCCGTCGCGCCGTCCGCCACGGCCGGTTCCGCTCCACTCGACGTAGCGATCTCGGCGCTCTCGTACGCCCTGGGGATGGGTCTGTTCGTCGCTGCCTGCAGTATCCTCGCTGCCCTAATCGGCGCCGAAGCGGTCCGCGCCGCCGGGAGATATGCGAGGCATCTTCCGAAGGCCGCGTCCGCGCTCCTGCTGTTCGTCGGGATCTACCTCCTCGCGTACGGAATGCGGCTGATCCTCGAACCGGGCAAGGAGCCCTCCCTGGGGGTTTTCGTCTCGCAAGCGAGCAGTTGGCTCACCTCGGCGCTGTCCGCCCACCCGCTCGCTGTCGGCGCAGGGGCCGCCCTCGTCGTCCTCACAGCATCGGCCATCGCTGCGGTGACCGTCCAATCGAATCGCCACCCTCCGGAGGAGCCATGACCCGTCGCAACCCACGCACCTGGCCGATCGTGGCCGCCGCGACCGTCGTGCTGGTCGGCTTCTGCGCCGTTCTGGTAGCCGCGGCACAGCCGCCGTCCGGAAGCGAGGTCGCCCCCTCGTCGGCGCCCGCCGCCCCCGGCATCTCGACCGCGGCGGCAAGCCTGCTGCAGCTCGACCCGCTGGGGAACGCCGCGACCAAAGCCCCCGCCTACTCGCTCACGGATCAGCACGGAAACGCGATGATCCCGGACACATTCCGTGGTCGGAGCGTCGTGCTCACCTTCAACGACGACGAATGCCAGGACCTCTGCACCCTCCTCGCCCAGGACGTCGCGCTGGCCGACCACGACCTCGGCGCTGCGGCCTCCCGGGTCGCGTTCGTCTCGATCAACGCCAACCCGTACCATCCGGCGGTCTCCGACGTCGCCTCCTGGAGCGCGTCCCACGGGCTCGGCGACGACGCGAACTGGTACTTCGGAACCGGCTCCCCAGCGACTCTCGCCGCCGCGGCCCAGGCCTACGGTGTGCCGATCCAGCTCGATGCGGCAGACCAGTCGGTCGTGCACGGCACGGAGATCTTCTTCATCGACCCGTCCGGAGTCGAGCGTGCCCTCGGCCAGTTCGGCACCGACTCCGCCAGCACCGCACCGTTCGCGCACACGATGGCGCAGGAGGCCGTCGACCTACTGCCCGCCGCTCAGCGTCGAACCGTGGCGGGGTCCGCCGCGGTCGACCTCTCCGCCGACGGCACCGGCGTCGGCGCGAAGCCGAAGCCGTTCTCCCTGCCGGCCCTGAATGGGTCGGGGCACGTCGGGGCCGCCGCGCCTGCCGGCCGCTACACGGTGCTCAACTTCTGGGCCAGCACCTGCACCGCCTGCATCGGCGAGCTTGCCGACCTTCAGAAGATCTCGAACGAGTTCACCGGCAGAGCCGACCTGATCGGCATCGACGTCTCCGACGATACGACGGCCGCCCGCGCCACGACGCGGCAAGCCGGTACAGGGTATCCGCTCGCGGTCGACGCCAACGGTTCGGTCGCTGGTCAGTACCGGATCTCCGGGCTCCCGTACACGGTGATCCTGGACCCGACCGGTCGCGTCGCCATCCGCCACCCCGGGGCGTTCACCGCCGAGCAGCTCGAGTACGTGCTCGACTCGCTCGTTCCGCCCGCCACGAAGTAAGACGGGACCGGGCGCTCGTTCACGGCCGGAAGTCGGGCAGCTCGATCCGGTCGTACAGGCTGCGGCCGACCGCGAGGTCAGGCACTCCGGGCAGCGTCATCAGCCGCATCACCGTGTTCCGCAGCCGTAGCAGCGCTCGAGTACGCGGCGCGAATGCGCCGCCCATCCGGGTCGCACCGCGCTGCTTGGAACCGATGAACGCGCCCAGCCGCTCCTGGTATGCGGCGAATGCCGGGACGTGGTCGCCCCTGGCCGCATCCAGCTCCGCCGCCAGGACGTACGCCTCGATCATCGCCAACGCCGTGCCCTGCCCGGCCAACAGCGACGGCGCCGCGGCGGCATCGCCGACCAGGACGATCCGTCCGCGACTCCACGACGGCATCCGGATCTGGCTGGCGGAGTCGAAGTAGAAGGTGCGCCCGCGGCAGTGTCGCCAGGATCGCCGGCACCTCCCAGCCGAGCCCACCCAGCCGGTCACGGAGCAGCGCCTTCTGGGCGTCGACATCATCGAGTGGGATCTGACCCTCGTGACGGAACGTGAAGACGAACATGGACACGTCGTCGTCCAGGCTCAGCCGCAGTGTCTGCGCGCCGACCTGAGTTCGCATGACCGCGACCAGTTCGTCCCGCGGCCGGTAGCCGGCGACGTCGAACACCGCCACGGCGATACCCAGGCTGCGCTCGTACTCCGACTCCGGTCCGAACGCCAGCCGACGGACAGCAGAGTGCAGCCCGTCGGCGCCGACCACCAGGTCGAAATGCTGATCGCCGCCATGGGCAAATCGCACCGCGACATGGTCGCCCTCGTCGCGGAGCTCCTCGACCGTGTCGCCGAACACCTGTTGGACGTCATCCGGCAGCGCGTCGATGATGATCCTGGACAGATCCGAGCGGCCGACGCTCACATGATGGGCCCCGTGCCGGCCGATCAGCTTCACCGGGTCCAGTGACAGTATTCGGCGCCCGCGTTCGTCGACGTCGCGCACCTCCCGCATCCGGTAGCCCGCCGCCTGGACACGGTCCGCGATGCCCATCCGGTCGGCGACCTCGAACCCAGCACCCCAGAAATCGACCAAGTACCCGCCGCGCCGCAACTCGGGCGCAGACTCCAGCAGCACCGGATCGTGCCCGCTACGCCGCAACCAGTACGCCAACGTCGGGCCGGCGATCCCGGCTCCAACGATCAATATCTTCATGACGACCTCCTCGCCGCCTTACCCTCACCACACGAGCGGGATATACCGCCTCGTCTTCGCCGCCCAGGCGAGAAACTCCTCGCCGTAGTGTTCCTGCAGCCGTCGGTCCAAAGCTGGGATCGCCGCGAACACGAAACCGGCGGCCATGATCGCCGGGATCACCAAGGCGACCCACGAGCCGGTGACAGCCGCGAAACCAGTGAACAGTAGAGTGTCTCCCAGATAGTTGGGGTGGCGGCACCAGCGGAACAGCCCCCGTGTGTACAGGTGCCCGGCGTTCTCCGGACGCGCTTTCCACGCCCGCCGCTGCAGTTCGGAGTTGGTGTTCATCCAGGACCCGAACACGTAGAGGACGACGCCCAACACTGTCCAGCCGTCCAGAACGGCGCTCACGTGCGCGGCGACGAACCCCATCGTGGCGTGGATGACGAACATCCAGCCACCCACCAGCCCGGCCTCCGCGCAGGTCACCGGACGTTGCACGGTCACATACGTGGTGACGAGCACCCGCAGCACATACACCAGCGAGAACGCCACCACCAGCCACGCCCGTGCCGGCGACGCCACCGAGATCGGGCCGAAGACCAGAAAGGCAGCGGCGCCCAGAATGTCGGCACCGGTCAGCACAGCGCGTGGACCGCTGCTCGTCTCAGGCGTATTCATCGCCGACCTCCTGAAGGTCACCGGAATCGTCGACCTTGAACCACACCGGATCCGGGTAAAGCCCCGGGCCGCGCTCCATCGAGCGGCCGCGACGTACGGAGTTCTGAACGCTCGCCTGCGTTACGGCCGATGCCGTATCCGGATCCGCCATCGCATCTCTTTTCTGGTGGGTGAAAGCCGCGTCCCCACACGGCCAGGGTCAGAGGCCCAGCGTCAGCAAGTCCTCCGGAGTCGGCTCCCCCGCAGCAGTGGAGAAGACCTCCATGGCGTCGATGATCTGTTGCTGCTCCTCGCCGGTGAGCGACGTCAGCACGGACGCCACCTGACGGCGACGCCGCTCGGTGACCTGGTCCACGAGCCGGCGGCCATCGTCCGTGAGATCGACCAGGATCTCCCGCCTGCTCTGCGGGCTCTCCTGCCGGAGCACCCAGCCGCCGTCCACCATCCGGTCGATCGTGCGGCTGAATGTCGACGGCACGGCCCCGACCCGTGCCGCGAGCGCCCCCATCCTCATCGCGCCGGAGCCGGAGAGCACGACGAGCACACGGAACTGCGGCAGCGTCACCTGCTCCAGCGCATCGGACACGGACCGGGCGACGATTCCCAGCAACGCCCGGGACGCGCGCAACGTCGCCTCGGTGGCCTCGTGGGGGAATCCGTGATTCTGCATAGTGCCTCCAGTGTTACGCTTTTGATGCACTTGTGCAACAGTTGCATCTCTACACGATTGGAATTCGGTGTCCGCCATCACCACGAGCATCCGTGGAATCGTCGACGGTTCACGTGACAGCATGACGCACTGGTGGCGGCGCGTCCTCGCGACGCCCGCACCCTTGATCGCGGCAGCGGTCGTGGTCGGAGCCGGCGCCGGGCTCGCCGCCGTCGTCTTCCGTTGGCTCGTGCAGACTGCCACCTTGATCTTCACCGGCACGACCGACTACTCCGCCACCACCGGGCATCCCGCGAACCCGTGGGTGCCCTGGCTCGGCGGCGCGTTCGTCATCCTCGCCCCCGCCATCGGCGGCCTGATCTACGGCCCGCTCGTGCACCGCTTCGCCCGGGAGGCCCGTGGACACGGCGTGCCCGAGGTGATGTACGCCGTGGCACGACGCGGCGGCCATATCCCTGGACGCGTCGCGGTCGTCAAAGCGCTCGCCTCCGCGATCACCATCGGTTCCGGCGGTTCGGTCGGACGCGAAGGGCCGATCGTGCAGATCGGCTCCGCTCTCGGCTCCACCCTCGGGCGGATCGCCCGCATGTCGGAGTCCCAGTTGCGCACCCTCGTCGCCTGCGGTGCGGCCGGCGGTATCGCCGCCACGTTCAACGCGCCCATCGCCGGCGTCTTCTTCGCCCTCGAGCTGATCCTCCGCGACTTCGCCACCCGCTCCTTCGCCGCCGTGATGCTCTCCTCCATCACCGCGTCCGTCGTCGGACGGGCGATCCTCGGCGACCACCCCTTCCTCGTCCTGCCCGCCTTCCGAGTCAGCCAGCCGAGCGAATACCTTCTCTTCGCCGGCCTCGGGCTGCTCGCCGGCGCGGTCGGGGTGCTGTTCAGCAAGATCCTCTATCTGATCGAAGATGTCTGCGATTGGGCCTGGCGTGGACCCGAGTGGCTGCGCCCTGCCGTCGGCGGCCTCCTCCTCGGCCTGCTGCTGTTCGCGATGCCGCAGCTGTACGGTGTCGGATACCCGGTGCTCGAAGCGAGTGTCGCGGGGAAGTACACCATCGCGTTCCTGCTGCTGCTCGTCGTCGCCAAGATGGCCGCGACCAGCCTCACCATCGGGATCGGCGGCTCCGGCGGAGTCTTCGCGCCCAGCCTCGTCATCGGCGCAGCGTTCGGTGCTGCTGCGGGAGAGGCGATCGGTTTGGTGATCCCCGGTCTCTCCGGGCAGGCCGGGACATTCGCCCTGGTCGGAATGGCCGCCGTGTTCGCCGGGGCGACCCGCGCGCCCATTACGGCCGGGATCATCCTCTTCGAGCTGACCGGCGAGTACACGATCATCCTGCCCCTGCTGCTCGCCGTCATCGTCGCCACCGGCATCTCGCGGCTGCTCAGTCGCGACACCATCTACACGCGGAAGCTCAGCCGTCGAGGAGTCGACCTGTCCGCACCTGCCGTTCCGGCACTCCAGGGCGTCACGGTCGCTTCGGTGATGTCGGCGGCCCCGCCCACGGTCACGGCCGACGCGGATGCGCGCGAAGCGATCGCGTGGCTCGCGGACTCGCGCCTCCGAGCCGCCCCGGTGGTGAATCGCGACGGCCATTTCGTCGGAATCCTCACCTCGGCCGATGCGACCGAAGCCGTCCGCACCGACGACGCAGCGACCGATCGCCGCGTCGAGGAACTGATGGAGGTCGCGTCGACGGTATCCGCCGACGACCACGTCGCCGACGTCCTGGACCGCGTCGTCGAAGCCGGCGCGACCGACGGGGCGCCCGTTGTCTCCGGCGACGCCCTCGTGGGCTGGCTTGCGCCCGCCGACATCCTGCGCGCAACCACCGGGTGAGGCCAGCGCCGCCGGACCAATGGCGACCGGCTTGCTGCCCGGCGGCCTCAGCTCGTATGAATCGCGAAGGCTTTCGCCCCCATCAGCATCGCAGAACTCCGCAATAGGCCGCGTCCCCCGTATCGGTGAGGGCGACCAGCCGCGCGCATAAATCCCAAAGCGGGGAGTAAACGGTGAGTTTGGCCAAAAACCACTGACCGGGTAGTCTGGGCCGTAGCCTCACTTCCCAGTGTTTATCTGGGATTCCAGGCCATGCGAGTGTAGTTCAATGGTAGAACTTCAGCTTCCCAAGCTGATAGCGCGGGTTCGATTCCCGTCACTCGCTCTGTCTTTCACTTCTTGAGCACTGTGGGCCTTCGTTGCCGAGCGCGGAGCTGGTGCTCAGTGTTCGGTGTCTGCCGTGTGGCGCCCAGCTTCGGTGAGATAAGCCTCCAATTCCTCGACGGTAGGCGGATTCGCGCCCGTCCGGCTCACCGTGATGGCTGCGGCTGCCATTGCCTCCGTCGCCAGATCGGTCGCCTCTCCTCGGCCGAGTCTTGCCTCGCGAAGCGTGTCGACGAGGTCGCGGCGGATGATCCCGGCCAGCAACGCGGAGGTGAAGGAGTCGCCCGCGCCGACCGTGTCGGCCACGACCGCGGAGAACGCAGGGAGCCGCAGCGCGAAGTCGGGGGTGTGAACGATGCTGCCGTCCGCGCCCAGGGTGACGATCGCGAGCCGTGCGCCGGCGGCGATAAGTGCGCGGCAGACGACGTCAGCGCCGGCGCCGGGGTAGAGCCACTCGGCGTCCTCTTCGCTCATCTTGACGACGTGGGCGACGGCGCTCGTCGCCTCGACCATCCGGCGGACCTTGTCGCGGGTTCCCATGATGCCGGGGCGGATGTTCGGGTCGAAGCTGATGAGAGCCTGGGGCTGGCTCTCGATGATCCGATGGACGCGGTGTGCACCGGGCTCCAGGATGGCGCCGATCGAGCCGGTGTGGATGACGCGCTGCGGTCGCAGGCTGGTCTCCGGCAGCCGCCAGACGATGTCGAAGTCGTAGGTGGCGGAGCCGTCGGCTGCGAGGGTGGCGCGGGCGTGGGAGGTGGGATCGGCGGTGTACGAAGCGTCCAGAACACGGACACCGGCCAGTTCGAGGTGCCGCGTGATGGCATGACCGGCGGGGTCAGCTCCGAGGTTGGTGAGGAGTTCGACACGGTTTCCGAGCTTGGCGAGACCGACGGCGACATTCATCGGGCTGCCGCCGGGACGATGAAGCTCCTCGTCCCGGGTCAGGATGATGTCCATGACGCTTTCGCCGATGACGAGGACGTCCGCAGCGGCGGACGCGGGCGCGGCGGTCACCGCCCTCCCTCGAGCGGCCGGTGCCGGTCCTGCCGAGCCCAGCCACTGTACGGGTACTCGTCGAACCGCGGCGCGCTGACGCGGTCGAGTTCTTCCCGTTCGGTGTCGCTGAGCTCGATTTCGGATGCCGGGAGGTTCTGCGTCAGCTGGTCGAGAGTGCGGGCACCGAGGATGACGGAGGTAACGATGGGCCTGCTGAGAAGCCAGGCGAGTGCGATCTGCCCCTGGGTGGCTGAATGTGAGTCAGCGACGCGCGCGAGGACGTCGAGGATCTCCCACACCCGGTCGTCGCGGTCACGTTCCTCGCGGGCCGCCTGGTCCTGCGGCTTGGCGTACCGGTTGCCGGTCGTGGGGAGGACGCCGCGCTGGTACTTGCCGGTGAGCCAGCCTCCGGCCAGCGGCGACCAGGGAAGGATTCCGAGGCCGGTTTCCGAGGCCGCGTCCACGATCTCCAGCTCGATGCCGCGCGAGAGGAGGTTGTACTGAGGTTGGAGGGTGACAGGTGGTGCCCAGCCGTGGCGGGCCGCCACTCCCGCGGCTGTGGCGATCTGCCAGCCGGTGTAGTTGGAGAACCCGTAGTACCCGATCTTCCCGGCACGGATGGCGTCGTCGAGGAAGCGCAGGCTCTCCTCGACGGGGGTGACCTGTTCCCAGGCGTGGAGCTGGTAGAGGTCGATGTAATCGACGCCAAGGCGTCGGAGCGAGGCATCGAGTGCGCGCGCGAGGTGTCGTCGCGACACTCCGACGTCGTTCGGGTCATCGCTGGTGGGGAATCGTGCCTTGGAGGTGAGGACGATCCGGTCTGCCCGTCCCGGGTCCGCCTTCATCCAGCGGCCGATGATCTCCTCGCTACGGCCGCCGGCGTACACGTCGGCGGTGTCGACGAACGTGCCACCCCCGTCGACGTAGCGATCCAGGATGGCGCAAGACTCGGTTTCGTCGGTTTCGGCGCCGAAAGTCATCGTGCCGAGTGCGAGTTCGGAGACGACGGTTCCGGAGGTGCCGAGTGTGCGATAGCGCATGGCTTCTCGTTTCAGCGTTCGGTGGTGAGGGAGAGGGAGGCGGCGTTGTGGGAGGCGGCTGGCGCCATCTCCCAGAAGTCGAACCGCCGGACGAGCGTGTCACCCCGGACGCCGGCGAGCCGGATCCCGGTGGCATCGTGGCGAGTGGGGTACACCCGAGCGGCAAGGGGGGTGCCGTTGGCGAAGATCTCCAGGGCGGACCGGTCGATCAGGATGCGCAGGTGAAGCGCGCCGTCTTCGATCTCGATCTCTCCGCCGAGAGGCGTGCTGTCCGTCGGGGTGAGTGAACTCCGGCTGCGGTCCAGGGCGATCGTCCGGCGGTCGACGTCGATGGTGAGGCTGGTGACCTCGGCGCCGTCGGGGCTACGGAGCAGGTCGACCTGCACGATGGTCCCGGGCTCGACGGCGAGTTCCAGCTCCAGGTCGGCGGCTCCGGCGGCATCCAGCACCATGTCCTGACCGGCGGTCAGAGACTGTGCGGCGACGCTCGTGTGCGCAGCTCGGATCCCGGTGAGCTCGGGGACCGGAGCGTGGTGCAGCCTCCCGGAGGGGGTCAGGCTGAGCACGCGGGCGACGCTGAGGACTCCGGACCATCCGGCCTCGCCGGTCTGCCGGTCGTCGCGGCCCTCCTGCATCCAGCCCATGATGATGCGGCGGCCGCTCTCGTCGCGGAAGCTCTGAGGTGCATAGAAGTGGCGCAGCCCGAGGTCGAGGGGGCGCACCTCCTGCGGAGTGAACACGCCGTCGGCGTAGCTGCCGGTGAAGTAGATGGGATAGTGGGTGTCGCCTTCGTCCCAGACGGACACGACGAGGATGTGGGTGCCGTCGAGCTCGAACAGGTCGACGCACTCCCACATGGTGCCGGTCCACAGCGGCTCGGCGTCGGAGGCGCTGCCGACCAGGATCGGGCCGCGATAGGTCCAGCTGCGCAGATCCGGCGATTCGTAGAGCAGCGCCGCACCACCGATGCCGCGGAATCCGCTGCCGATCAGCTGGAACCACGTGTCTCCCTTCCGCCACACGCAGTGATCCCGGAAGGCGGTGACGTCGGTCCCGACAGGGGGGCCGGAGAGCACCGGATTGGCCGGGTCCTTCGTCCACGTGTCGAGGGTGCTGTCACCGATGGCGAGGCAGGGCAGCTGGACGTCGCCGGCGTGACCGGAGTAGACGATGGTCGGCACGCCGTCGTCGTCGACCAGGACGCCGGACCAGCATCCGTCACGGTCGGGGCCGTCGGCGTCGGGGGTCAGCGCGATCGGCCGGTCCTGCCAGTTCACCAAGTCTGTGCTGGTGGCGTGCCCCCACAGGATGTTCGCGTGGCGAGGCGCATCGGGATTGAACTGATAGAAGAGGTGGTAGGTGCCGTCCCACTGGGAGAGCCCGTTCGGGTCGTTCAGCCAGCCGGTCGGCGCGCCGAAGTGGAAGCGCGGTCGGGCGGGGTCGTTGTCGTATGCGAGGCGGCGGGGCACGAGGGCGCTGTCGGTCACGTGGTTGCTCCTGAGGTGGTCTGGGTGGCCGGAAGGTCGCTGGTGGCAACCCAGTGGTCGGCGCTGATTCGGGTGCGGTCGAGGTCGGGGCTGGTCTTCACGGCCTTCACCCACGCCGTGGGCGTGCGGTTGGCGATGAGCTCAGCGATGGTCGCGCGCGTCTGCGCGCGCTCGTCCTTCTCGTACCGGGTGGTGCGTTCGGGGTCGGGGGCCGCGGAGACCAGAAGCTGGGTGTACGGGTGGATGGGGTTGTCCATCACGACGCCGCTCGCGCCTCCCTCGACGAAGGATCCGCGCAGCATGACGATCGTGGTGTCGGCGATGAAGCGGGCCGATGCGAGGTCGTGGGTGATGTAGAGGATGGAGATGCCGCGCTCGTCGCGGAGCTTCTTCATCAGCTGCAGCACCCCCATCCGCACGGAGACATCGAGCATCGAGGTGGGCTCGTCGGCAAGGATCACCTGCGGTTCCGCGGCCAGGGCACGGGCGAGCGAGACGCGCTGTCGCTGGCCACCGGAGAGTTCGTGCGGGTAGCGGTCGAGGAACGCGGGATCCAGTTCGACGGAGGTCATCAGGTCGGCCAGTACGGCGTCCATGTCCTTGCGCGGCTTCCGTCCGGAGTGGATCAGGACGGCCCTCTCCAGGAAGTGGCGGATGCGGTGGGAGGGGTTGAGGGAGCCGAAAGGGTCCTGGAACACCATCTGGACCGCGCCGCGGTAGCGGCGGGATGCGCGCTTGGGCTCGGACTGCAGGATGTCGGTCCCGTCGAGCAGTATCGAGCCGGCACTCGGCGATTCCAGCCGTGCCAGCATTCGGGCGACTGTGCTCTTGCCGCTGCCCGATTCACCGACGAGGGCGAGGATCTCTCCCGTATGGAGGTCGAAGTTGACGTCGTTCACGGCGACGTTCTCGCTGCGCGAGAACAGGCCGCCCTGGTGGAAGCTCTTGGAGAGCCCACGCACCGAGATCACGACATCGCGATCGTCTCCGCTCTCTGGCCGCCGCGCCGGATTGTGCTCGGCGGTGCCGCGGCTGACGGGAGGGAAGGCGGCGATGAGTTGCTGCGTGTACGGGTGCTGCGGGTCGCGGTACACCGTCCGCGATGGGCCGATCTCCAACAGTCGGCCTGTGCGCATCACGCCCAGGTTCTTGGTGACTTCGACCATGAGGGAGAGGTCATGCGTGATGAACAGGATGGCGAATCCGAGCTTCGCCTGGAGATCCTGGATCTCCTGGATGATCTCCTGCTGGACCACGACATCGAGCGCGGTCGTTGGCTCGTCCATGATCAGCAGCGCAGGGTTGAGCGCCAGTGCGGTGGCGATGACGGCACGCTGCCTCATGCCGCCGGAGAGCTGGTGCGGGTATGCACTGATCCGGCTCTGGTCGATCCCGACCAGCGTCAGCAGCTCGCGGGCTTTTGCTTTGGCCTGGCTGCGGGAGAGGTCGGTGTGCGTGGTGAACACATCGACGATCTGGTCGCCGATGGTCATGACCGGGTTGAGAGCATTCATGGCGCTCTGGAACACCATCGACACACTCTTCCAGCGGAAGTTGCGCAGATTCTCACCGGTCAGCGTGGACACGTCGGTGCCCTCGAACAGGATGCGGCCGGAGGTGACCCGGCCTCCTGCGAGCAGCCCGAGGATGGCGTTGGCGATGGTGGACTTGCCGCTGCCGGACTCCCCAGCGAGGCCGAAGGTCTCACCGCGTCCGATGGTGAACGAGACGTCGTCGACAGCGAGGAATTGGCCGTCGTCGGTGTCGTAGGCGATGGAGAGGTTCTGGACGTCGAGGATGACGCCGTCGTGTTGGGTGGTCATGCCTTCTTCGCCTTCTTGTGTCGCGCGAGGCGGGGGTTGGTGATCTGGTCGACGGCGTAGTTCATCATCGCCAGCGCGAACGCCACGAGGGCGATGCAGGTACCGGCCGGGACGAAGGTCCACCAGGCGCCGGTGATGAGAGCGCCTTCGTTGTTCGCCCAGTAGAGGTCGGTGCCCCAGCTGACGGAGGCGAGGTCGCCGAGCCCGAGGAACTCGAGGCCTGCCTGGGCGCCGATGCCGAAGATGACGCAGGCGAGGAAGGTGCTCATCACCACGGAGGCCATGTTGGGGAGGATCTCTCGGAACATGACGTAGCCGGGTCGTTCGCCGGTGACGATGGCGGCGTCGATGAAGTCCTTACCGCGGAGGGATAAGGCCTGGGACCGGATGACGCGGGCGGAGCCTGCCCAGCCGGTGACGACCAAGACCAGGACGATCGTCCCGGGGCCGGGAGGGAGGAACGCGGCGAGGATGATCAGGAGAGGCAGGCCGGGGATCAGCAGGAAGATGTTGGTGACCACCGAGAGGACGTCGTCGACGGCCTTGCCGAAGTAGGCAGAAGCGAGACCGACGATCAGGCCGACCAGGGTCGCCACGAGTCCGACTGCGAATCCGATCGCCAGGGAGCTGCGAGATCCCCACAAGGTCAGTGCCAGGACGTCTTCGCCTTTGGCCGTGGTCCCGAGCAGGTACTGGGGTGACGGCGGGTTGGACCCGCTCGCGACAGGGTTGGTCGGATCGCCGGGGAAGAGCACCGGTGCGAGCAGGGCGAGGAGGACGAAGATCAGGATGACGACGGCGCCGAAGATCGCCTTTTTGTCCCGCAGGAGCCGGTGCACCAGGCTGCCGCGACGACGCTGGGCCGCCGGGGCGTCCCGGCTGGTCTCGGACTCCGAGATCTCCTCGTCGATGAGGGGTTGGAGCTGGTCAGGGATGGTCATGATCTCACCTCACTCGCACGCGCGGGTCGAGCCGGACGTACACGATGTCGACTAGGAAGTTGGCCACGAGGACGGCGGCCGTGATGCTGAGGAAGATGCCTTGCATGAGCGGGTAGTCCAGCGCCTGGACGGCGGTGAGCAGCTGGTAGCCGATGCCGGGGTAGGCGAAGACGACCTCGGTGAGAAGGGCGCCGCCGACGACGAAGCCGATCGACATGCCGAAGGAGGTGACCGAGGGGAGCATCGCGTTGCGGGCCGCGTACCGGAACATGATCCGGCCTTCCTTGAGGCCCTTGGCACGGGCCATGGTGATGTAGTCCTCGGCGGCGGTCGCGATCATGGTGTTGCGCATGCCGAGCATCCACCCGCCGATGGTGACGATGACGATGGTCGCCGCCGGCAGCACGAGATGGTAGAGGACATCTCCGATGAAGTCCCACGAGAAGCTGGGGGTGGTGCCGAGGGTGAACGCCTGCCCGATCGGGAACCAGCCGAGGGCTGCGCCGAAGATGTAGAGCGCCGCCATGGCGACGAAGAAGTACGGGAACGAGCCGACGAAGACCAGGATCGGCGGCAGCAGCGAGTCGAGGGCGCCACCGCGTCGCCACGCGGCGAACACGCCGAGCAGGTTGCCGAGGACCACCGCGATGATCAGCGCTGTGCCGCCCAGGAGGATGGTCCAGCCGATCTGCGATCCGATGACGGTGCTCACCGGGGTGGGGAACTTGGAGATCGAGATGCCCAGGTTGCCGGTGAAGACGTCGCCGATGTAGCGGAAGTACTGCTGCCAGACCGGTGTGTTGTCGAGGCCGAACAGGTGCCGGTAGCCGGCGACTTGGGAGTCGTCGAGGGTGCCCTTCATGGAGGAGAGCATCCTGCCGACCGGGTCGCCCGGCATCAGTCGGGGCAACAGGAAGTTCAGCGTCAGAGACGCCCAGAAGGCGATCAGGTAGTAGCCCAATCGGCGGAGCACGAAGATCATCGCGGCCTCCTCAGTTCTCTCGAGGCGATGGGGGTGCGGTCGGTGGCGAGCGGCGTCTGATACCAATAGGCGACGGCCGCGACGTCGTCGGAGCGCTCGACGATGTCCGGGCCGACCTGGCCGATCTGCTGGACGGTCACACGGAGGTTCTCGCTGAACAGGATCGGGTCCTGCACATGCCAGCGGTACATCCCGTGAACGGGCGCCATCGCGGTGGAGTAGACCGCCTGCTGCGAGGTGTCGTTGGTCGAATAGGTGGGGTAGCCGCAGTACGGAGCCGAGAATGTCAGGACCTCGGGCTCCGTCTCGGAGGAGAGCCGGTCCTGGAACGCCCAGGCGCCGCCGAAGTAGTCCTCGGTGCCGGTGCCACAGATGGTCGGGTACTCAGCGTCTCCGTCGATGAAGAACTTCACCTCGCCCTCGCCGTACCAGTACCGCTCGAGGGCGACGATGTTCAGATAGGTGCCGAGGAAGGCGCCGCGGCCGTGGACGGTGTCGAGGATGGTGAAGTCCTCAGCGATCGTGGTGGGGTTCTCGCGCCGCCAGGTGGCGTGGAAGCGCAGGTCGGCGACCGTTTCGGGGTCCGGGCTGCTGAGGTAGTCGATCTGGTAGAACAGGCCGCCCACATCCGCCGGGTGCTGGTTCTCGATCGTGATCCTGGCGCCATCGCGGAAGGGCATGGTGAAGTACGCGTTCATGCCGCCGGTCGGTGCGACGACGACCAGGTCGGACGTGACCAGGGCGCGCTCGCCGTTGCCGTTGCAGAAGAAGTCGCCGAGCGGGACTTCGACGGAGGGGGTCTCCGATCCGTCCCAGTACATCCGCAGCACGAGGTCCCGGAGGACGAATCCGACGGCCTCTGTGTGGGTGGCGACGGTCATCCAGATGTGGCGGATGGTGCCTGCTCCCTCGATGTTCGCGAGCTCGGTGGTCTCCCCGGCGGGAAGGGTGATGCACGGACGTCCTTTGCGACCGGGACCAAGCGGGGAGGATGTCTGCCCACCGGCGCCACGTGCACCGGTGGGGTTCTCGGCGGTGATCGACGCGGACTGCTCGCCACGCTTGATCCGCTCCTGGATGTCATTGACCCAGTCGTTGTTCATCGCTGGACCTCCTCGTCCTGCTGGATGACGGTCAGCTCCGCGTCGGAGACGGCCACCTCGCCTTCGGTGGCGAAGACACCGAACTCGGTGCCGGTGCGGTCGTAGCCACGGAGCGTGATCGCCTGCTCGTCGTTGATGTAGATGACGTAGAGCTCGCCCTGCGTCTCGATGCGCAGCTGCACCTCCGAGCCGCCGGTGTATGGGCGGATGTCGTATGGGCGATCGGCGCCGAACCGGTCGAGGCGGTCGACCAGGAGTCGGGAGAGCGGCGGTTCGAAGGTGACGGAGTAGCCGTGGTTTCGTTCCGGTGTAGTGCGCAACTCGATGCCGAAGGCCTTCGTCTCGGGCTCGGCGGTGAGGGTGATGTCGATCATCCCAGCGTGAGGCAGCCGGGCGATCGTGCTGGTCGCGAACCCGTTCGCCGAACCGACCTGCTTCGCAGGCATCGGGGTCCGTGACTGCGCCCGGCTCTCGAGCACGGCGCGGCTGATCTCTGGCTGCTTCACGAGGAGCCGTCCGTCGTCCTGCTGGACGAGCTCGTGGACGACGAGGTTGCCGCCCCAGAGCCACCCGGCGCCGTCTTGACCGGCGGTGTTATTGGTCGCCCACCCGACGAGGTAGCGGTTGGCTCCGTCGGAGATCGTCTTGGCCGCGTAGAGCCCGAGCCCATCGAGCTCGTCGTCGGCGGGGCTGATCCACGGGCCGTCGAGTGTGCGGCTCATGCGGTAGCGGGTGACGGTGCGGTCGGTGAGTGTGGAGTAGACGAGGTACCACCAGTCGCCCATGCGGAACAGGTCGGGGCACTCGTGCATGGAGTAGATGCCCGGAGCCCAGAACGGCTCAGGGCTGATGGTCCATTCGTCGGTGGTCTCGGATTCTGCGAGCACAGTGGCGCCGCGGCGCAGGACAGGCCCGGTGAGGGTCTGACCGGCGACCAGCATCTGGTAGCGCTGCCGTTCGGTGTTGAAGAACACGAACGGGTCGCGCCATTCGTCAGCGTTGTAGTGGTCCTTATCGGACAGCAACGCGAACTCCGGGTCCTTGGTCCACGTGATCAGGTCGGTGCTGCGGGCGCGAAGAACCGTCTGGTGCCGTCCAGCGCTCGTGCCGTCCCACTTTCGGAACCCGGTGTAGTAGGCGTGGAATTCGTCGCCGACGCGGATGACGCTGCCCGTGGCGGCGGAGAAGTCGGGGTCACTGACGCCGCCCTTCGGGATGGCGACCCCGTGGTCGACGAAGTCGACGAAGTCGGTGGTGGAGATGTGGCACCAGTCCGTTTCTACCCGGTCGTGGGTGTCGTCGGCGAAGCGCTTGAGGAAGAAGACGTGGTACACGCCGTCCCAGTAGAAGGGGATGGTGTCTCCGAGTCGGGCGCCGACGGGCTTGTAGAAGCGGGTCATCGTTGTCTCTCTGTTTCGATATGGGCGAAGGGGGAGGGTGCCGCGGCCGGGGGGGGGGGGCCGACCGCGGCACTCCGGGTGTTCAGCCGCGCGGCTTCACGGTGGTCAGCACGAGAACGGTGCTCGACTCACCCGGGGAGAGCGTCGCGTACGGGTTCTTCTCGCTGGGCCAGCCGGTGAAGTTCTTGCTGTTGTAGATCCCCCAGTCGGGGCCCGGGAACAGTGGAACGGTCGGGGCCAGCTGGTTGTAGAGGGCCTGCAGCTTGTTCATGATCGAGTGCTGCTCGCTCTCCGAGGTGGCGGCCGCGAACTGGTTGAGCAGCTCGTCGGCTTCCTTGCTGCAGTAGCGCTGGAAGTTCTGCGAGGTCTGCTCGCCGACCGGCTTGACCGTCTGGCAGGACATGGCGCTGCGGTAGTACTCGAACGGCGTCACGCCCGCCTGGCTCCAGGCGATGTTGCCGGTGAACGTACCGCCGAACAGTGCGGTGTTGATCTGCGACCAGTCCTTGACGTTCAGCTTGGCGTCCACGCCGATCTGCTTCAGGTTGCGGGAGATGACCTGGGCGACCGAGATCCAGTCGGTCGAGGCCGAACCGACGCCGATGGTGAAGCTGATCGGCTTGCCTGCCTTGTCGGTGCGGATGCCGTTCGAGCCCTTGGGGTAGCCGGAGTCGTCGAGCAGCTTGTTGGCGGCAGCGACGTCCTTCTTGGTCCAGGTGCAGTTGTCGGCGATGCTTGCATCGCGCCAGGACTTGTATGCGTCGCTGAGGCCCGTGCAGTCGGCGGGGTGGGCGTAACCGCTCATGCCGGTCTTGACGACCTCGTTGCGGTCGATGGCCATACTGATCGCCTTGCGCACGTTGGCATCGTCGAACGGAGCCACGGTGGTGTTCAGGGTGAGGGCGATGGTTGAGCCGACCGGCGGGAACCAGTAGCCGCGGTACTTGGGGTCCTTGTCCACGTATGTCTTCTGGACGTCCTGGATGTAGCCAAGGCCCCAGTCGAGCTGCCCGTTGATGCCGGCGATGTTCGCCGCGTCGTTGCCCGAGTATGCGATCAGCCGGATGCCGGAGTACTTCGCCTTGTCCTTCTGCCAGTAGTGCGGGTTGCGCAGCAGGTCGAACGACTGTGCCGAGAAGTTCGTCACCTGGGTGAAGGGGCCGGAGCCGACCGGGTCCGGGTTCTGCCAGGTCGACGGGTTCTTCTGCGATTCCCAGACGTGCTTGGGAACGATCACCTGCTGCCCGAGCTCGTAGAGCCCCGGCGTGTACTTCCGGTTCAGAGTGAAGACGACCGTCGCGGGGTCCTTGGCCTGAACATCCGACACGTAGTCGAACGTGGTCGGGCCGAGCACCGTGCGCGCCAGCCCGAAGGTGTAGACGACATCCTCCGCGGTGAGCTTCTGGCCGTCCGACCAGGTCGCGTCCGGCTGGAGGTGGAAGGTCAGGCTGAGTCCGTCGGAACTCCAGTCGTACGACTTCGCCAGCCACGGCACGACGTTGCCCTTGGCCAGGTTGGTGACGATCATCGACTCGTAGACCGCGTGTGTGGTCATGCCGAGGGCGGTGGGCGAGAACGGATTGAAGTTGCGGACGAACGACGCGTTGCCGATCGCCGCGATCCGGAGGGTCTGAGAGGACCCCTTGTTCGCCGTGGACGAGCACGCGGCGAGTGCGCCGGAGACTCCGACGGCTAGGGCCACGCCGAGAACTAACGCGCGCCAGAAGCGGCGCGTGCGAGTGGGTTTCATTGCTTGCCTTTCGTCTTTGAAGGGGGGATGTGTTGCGGTGTTAGATGGACTCTCGGATCACGGTCGGGCAGTTGACCACGACGGTTTCGCGAGGGCCTTCCTCGCCGCGCTCCATCTGCATGAGGAGCTCGGCGCCGATCCGACCCATCTCCCGGAACGGGAGGGAGATGGTGGTCAGCGCGGGGCGAAGGAAGCTAGAGATGAGTTCTTGGTTGTCGAAGCCGACGACCCCGATGTCTTCGGGGATGCGCAGCCCGGCCTCGCGAATGGCGTCGTAGGCGCCCATCGCGAGGCGGTCGTTCGCGCAGAAGATCCCGTCGGGGATGAGCGGCTGCTGCAGTAGGTGCTTAGCAGCCCGGTAGCCGTCGGTCGCGTCGGCGCCGCCGGTGACGATCAGTGCGGGGTCGACGGCGAGGCCGGCGTCGTTCAGCGCTCGTTCGAAGCCGACGCGTCGGCCCTCCGCCGCCGTGAGGCCCTCGGGAAGATTGATCATGGCGATCCTCTTCCGGCCACTGTCGGCAAGCAGAGACCCGGCTTCGTATCCGCCGGCGACCTCGTCGGGGAGGACGGAGGGATAGTGCCCGTCGATGTCCGAGCAGTGCACCAGCGCCATGGGGACGCCGCTCAGCACACTGGGGACCTTGATCGTGCGGTTCCACGTCGTCGCGAAGAGGACTCCGCCCACGCGGTGCTCGAGCATCATCTCGACGGAACGCCGGTCGGGATGATCCGGCGTGTTCGTCCCGGCGATGATCAGGGACTTGCCGTGCCGCCAGAAGGTCTCCTGGGCACCGGCGATCAAGTCGCCGGCGAACGGGGTGGTGACGATGTCCGTGACCAGTCCGTAGAGACCGGTCGTCTGCGAGGCCAGGGCGCGAGCGCCGGCGTTCGGTCGGTAGCCGAGCTCCGCCGCCTTTTCGACGACGCGGCGGCGAGTCTCCTCGGACACCTGGTTCTCGTTGTTCAACGCAAAGGAGACAGCGGATCGCGAAACACCCAACGCTCGAGCGAGGTCGCTCATGGTCACGGGGCGCGTCATCGCGGTGGTCCTTTCCGGAAACTAACCCGCGTTAGCTGCGGGGGTGATGGGACACTAACACGCGTTAGTGAGTTTGGTCAACATCCACCCACCGCCGCGTCGAAGTCCTCCTCCACAAGCGCGCCGTTCACCGCCCCGCCCGCGAGGGCCCCGGCGCCGACGGCCATCGGGACGGTGGCCATCGGGTTGATCACGTTGCCTGCCGCCCAGATTCGGGGGTGGCTCGTCGCGCCTGCCTGGTCGACGGTGAGGAAGGAGCCGAGGCCGGCGGGGAGGTCCGTGCGTGCCAGGACGAGGCCGGTCAGGAAGGTGTCGTGCGGGCGGGGCGCTCCGGCGGTGAAGAGGGCGTCGAGGGGGGTCAGCGTTCCGTCAGCGGTGCGGACACCGGTGAGCTGTGGGCCGTCGCCGAGCACCTCCGCGATCGGGGAGGTGACGACGATCACGCCTCTCGCACGCAGGCGGGCCTCGTCGGCCGGGGCGAGTTCGCCTGCGGCGGCGGAGAAGAAAGTGACGTGGTCGCTCCACTGGCGCACGAGCTTGGCTTGGTGCAGGGCCATCGGCGACGTCGCCAGCACGCCGAGGCGGCGGTCGCGGACCTCCCAGCCGTGGCAGTACGGGCAGTGCAGCACGGTCGTGCCCCAGCGCTCCGCCAGGCCCGGGATGGTGGGCAGCTCGTCGGTGATGCCCGTCGCCACGACGAGGGCGCGCGTCGGCAGTTCGCGGCCGTCGGTGAGCGTCACCGTGACGGTGGCGCCGTTGTCGGTCACGCTGTCGACGGTGGCATCCAGGAATTCGACGCCGTATGCGGCGGCCTCCGCGCGGCCTGCGCGCACGAAGTCCGCTGGCGATGTTCCGTCGTTGCCGAGGACGCCGTGCATGTGATCGGCGAAACGGTTGCGCGGGAAGCCGGCGTCGATGACGAGCACACGGCGGCGCGCCCTGCCCAGCATGAGCGCGGCGGAGAGGCCGGCCGCGCTGCCGCCGATGATGATCGCATCCCGAACGGTGGGGGTGTCTGCAGTGTTCATGTCGACAGTCCAGACCACGGGTGAGAGAATGGCAAGGCGGTTTGCGGAAACAGCAAGGCAGGCAACGGCAGCACAGGCGGGAGACAGTGGATGCGCGACGAGCTGGCACAGGTGGGCGCGAGGCTCAGGATCGTGCGGCGCTCGCGCGGCTGGACGCTGGATGAGCTCGCGTCCCGCGCCGGCATGTCGGCGAGCACGCTGTCCCGGCTGGAGTCCGGCAAGCGGCAGGCGAGCCTCGAGCTGCTGCTGCCGCTGACCAGGCAGCTGGGCATCCGGGTCGACGATCTGATCAGTGTCGACGCGAGCGATCCGCGCATCCATCGTCCGGTGATCCGGCGGGACGGGCTCGTGATCGCGCCGCTCGCGCCCGAGAGCTCGCCCGTGCACACGTACAAGATCACGTATCCGCCGGTTGCCGTGCTTCCCGAGCTGCGGGTGCACGACGGGTACGAGTGGATCTACGTGCTCGCCGGCCGACTGCGTCTGCGGCTCGGGGATCAGGACCTCACCCTCACGCGCGGCGAGGCCGCCGAGTTCGACACGCGCACACCGCACGCCATCTCGGCAGCGGGCGGCAAACCGGCGCAGGTGATCAGCATCTTCAACGACGACGGAGTCAGGATGCACACCCACGCCCCCGAGCCGCAGGACCCCTGAGCGCCGGGGCCGAGCATCCACCCCGCCACGCTGCGATAGCGTCGTCCCATGCCCGCCGCCCTCACGATCACCCGCGCCGACTTCGCCTCACCGTCCCTGCTCGCGTTCCTGCAGGCGCACCTCGACGACCTCGAGCCGACCGCGCCGCCGGAGAGCAGGCACGCGCTCGACCTCGCCGGACTGCAGCTGCCGCGGGTGCGGATGTGGACGGCGGTCGATGGCGACGACGTGGTGGGGACGGTCGCGCTCGCCACGCTCGACGAGCCGGGGCACGAGGAACTGAAATCCATGCGCACCGACCCGGAGCGGCGGGGTCAGGGGATCGCCGCGGCACTGCTCGCCCACGCGCTCGACGACGCTCGGGCACGGGATGTGCGGAGAGTGTCGCTGGAGACCGGATCGATGGACTTCTTCGTGCCGGCGCGGCGGCTGTACGCCAAGGCCGGGTTCGTGGAGTGCGGGCCGTACGGGTCGTACACGGACGACCCGTACAGCGCCTTCATGACCCTGGACATCGACGCCCGACGAGAGGACCGAGCATGATCACCGTTCACCTGCGCTACGAGATCGACGCCGACAAACTCGAGGAGTTCACCGAGTACGGCAGGCGGTGGATCCGGCTGGTCGAGAAGCTGGGCGGACAGCACCACGGCTACTTCATGCCGAGCGAAGGGGACAGCGACGAGGCGTTCGCGCTGTTCACGTTCCCCTCCCTGGCCGAGTACGAGAAGTACCGCATAGCCGCTGCGTCGGACCCCGAATGCATCGCGGCGTTCCAGTACGCGCGCGACACCGGATGCATCCGCCGCTACGAGCGCCGCTTCACGACGCCGGTCTTCGAGTAGCGAGCCGCAGGGTCACCCGAGTCGCGCATCCAGCCAGTCGAACATGCGCTGGTCGACCAGCGAGCGGGCGAGCGGCTCGCAGTGGAAGTTGGCGCCCTCGTCCGCGGTGAACGGGACGACGGTGGAGACGCCGGGCGTCAGCTCGGCGAGGCGGCGGGACTGGCCAGGCCAGAACTGCTCGTCCTCCGGTTCGGTGATCAGCAGCGGCGTGGTGATGGACGACGCGACGTTGTCCAGGCGGTAGTTGAGGACCGCCTTGACCGTCTCGAAATAGCTGTCCTTCCTGTACGGCCTGGCCCGGAACTCCCACGTGCGGGCGAGATCCGGGGAGAACTTCATCGCGAGCTCCATGTCGCGGTCGAACTTCTCGCTCTCGCCGTCGGCCAGGAGCTTCAGCATGCTCTTGGGGAGGTGGCCGGTCCACGAGGTCGACACATCCACGACGCCCGGGTCGACGACGGCGGCCGCGATGCGGTGCTCGAACGCGAGCGCCCTCGGCACCCAGTACCCGCCCTGGCTGATGCCGCAGATCGCCAGCTTGTCGCGGTCGACGTCGTCGCGGCCGAGGAGGTAGTCGACCACCGGGGTGATCACCGCCTCCCAGTCGTGACGGAACGGCATCCCGCGCTCGAACAGCATCGACTGCTGGCCCGGGCCGTCGAACATCAGCACGTTGTATCCGCGCTGCAACGCTCCAGCGCCGCCGCTCGCCCACATCGAACTGATCGCACCGTCGCTGCCGTTGTTCATGATGAGCGTCCGGCCCGACCCCGCCGTGCCCCACGGCCGGAAGAAGTAGCCGGGAAGCGACGTGCCCTCATACGGGATGTTCACCCGGTGGATCGAGACGGGAGTCGTGTCGACGAAACGGTCCCAGGCCGCACGGTGCTCGCGGAACGTCGGCAGCAGCGCATCCGACGACGGCAGGGAGGCGACCGCGTTCAGCGCCGCACCCAGATACGTGGATGCGCGGAGATACGACCGCGAAGCGCTGATGTCGTTCCCCGCAGCCGCCTGATCGTCCCCGGCGGCGCGCAGCCGCGAGCCGAGCGCCAGCCACGCGGCGAACCAGGCCTCGTGGTCCCGCTCCCCGACGGACTCCACCGCGGCGAGCACCTCACCGGTGTCCGCCGCCCCGGAGAACGCGTGACCGAGCACGACGCGGAGGTCGTAATCGAAGTCGTGGTTGTGGAAGAACCCGTCGGTGAACGGGCCGTGCGGGTGGTGCAGAGGTGAGCCGAGAGCCATGTCCGGCCTCCTTCGACGAAGCGGCTGACATTTCGGAGCCTAATCCTGCCGTGCGCTCTGCGCCAGGAGGTCCCTTCCCGGCCGCCGACGCCGACCCCTATGCTGTGCGCATGAGCACCAAGAGCAGGCAGGGACCCCACAAGGAAGAGACGCTCGACATCAGTGCCGGTGTCGGTCGGGGCGCGTGGGGCGCCTTCGCCGGGCTGATCGTCGCCGTGCTGATCGCATACCCGCTGTCCGCGTGCATCGCGTTCGCCACGCATCCCGCGACGCAGAAGCTGTTCGGCGGACGCCTCGAATCGGCGTCTCAGTTCGGCTTTCAGGCGTTCTGGTGGATCCTCGCCCTCGGCTGCCTCGCCCTGCCGTTCCTCGTCGGGTTCGGCATCGCCAAGCTGTCGAAGCGCACCCTGGGCGTGATCGGCGGGATCGTGGGCGTGTTCCTCATCCTGGTGATCGTGTTCGGTCAGGTGTTCGCGTTTTGAGGTCGGCCGGGAGCCGGACGGTGACGATTGCGCCGCCGTCCTTCCCGTCGTTCGCCACCGCGACGGTGCCGCCGTGCCTGGCGACGACGTCGGCGACGAGGGCGAGACCCAGGCCGTAGTGCCTGCCCGCCTGGTCGGCGGTGCGCGTCGACGCGAACCGCTCGAACACGCGGCGATCGGCGCCGTCCGCGAATCCGGGGCCGTCGTCGCTGACGGTGAGCACCACGTCCCCTCCTGCGCGCCCGACGTCGACGACCACTCGGGATGCGGCGTGATCGACGGCGTTGTCGACCAGCGCCACCACCATCCTCCTCAGCGACACCGGGGTCCCGGACACCTCGGCGGACTCCCCCGCGCCGCCGACCTCGATCACCACGTCGCGTTCTGCGGCCCGCGCCTCCGCCGCCCGCGCCACCGCTGCCGCGACAACCGCGAGGTCCACCCGTTCCGCCCCCGCCGCCTGCCGGGGGTCGGCCGCGATCAGCAGGTCTTCGACGATCTCCGTGAGCGCCTTGCTGTCGTCGACGATCTCGTCGATGCCGGACCTGACCTCCTGGTCGACGGCGGAGGACGCATCCCGTGCCCGGCGGCGCACCAGCTGGGCGCGCGTGCTGAGCAGGGTCAGCGGGGTGCGCAGTTCGTGGCTCGCGTCGGCGACGAACCGGCGCTGCAGGGCGAGGGCGTCAGCGAGCGGCCGCATGGCGCGGCGCGCGAAGAAGACGGCGAGGAACGCACCGGCCACCACGGCGACGACGCCCGAGATGACGAGCGCCCCGACGAGGCGGCCCAACTCCTCGGCCTGCTCGCCCAGCCCGTACGACACCTGAACCACCTTCCCGCGGCGGACGTCGGTGACGGTGAGGTAGCTCTGTCCTCCGGCCTCGACGGTGGAGGTCTCCGCCGGGCCGCCCGCCTGCACGCGCGCGAGCGCCGCTTCGTCCGGCAGCCCGTCCGGCAGCCCGGGCGAACTCTCCCTGCCCTGCGGCGAGATGACCGTGACGAGGAGGTTGCGCGGTGCGTCGTGCACCGAGTCGACCTGGGAGGCGTCGGCCAGCGTGCGCTTGGCCGCTTCGGCCTGCCCTGCCGACACGACCAGCAGGACAACGGCACCAAGCACCACGAACAGCACCAGGATGGTCGCCGTGAACTGGAGCGCGAGCCTGGTCGCCGCCGAGCGGGCCTCCGTGCGTTCGGGCGAGGTCACGACGCTGCACCCGTCACGACAGCGGGCCCATCCGGTAGCCGAGGCCGCGGACCGTCTCGATGAGGTCGCGGCCGAACTTCTTGCGCAGGTGGTGCACGTAGGTGTCGACCACTCCCGGGTCGTCGGCGTCGGCGAACACGGTGTCCAGCAGCACGGCGCGCGAGAACACCTGGGTCGGCCGCCGCGCCAGCTGTTCGAGCAGGGCGGACTCGCGCTCGGAGAGCACGACGCGGTCGCCCTGGGAGGTGACGACCGTGCGGTTGCCGACCTCGAGCATCCCGCCCGGGAACCGCACAGCGGGGGTGGTGGATGCGCTCCTCCGCCGGAGCACCCGCAGCCGCGCGAGCAGTTCGTCGATGTCGAACGGCTTGGCCAGGTAGTCCTCCGCGCCGCCGTCCAGCCCCTCGACCCTGTGTGCGGCGTTGCCGAGGGCGGAGAGGATGAGCACGGGGACGGTGACGCCGTTGTCGCGCAGGCGGCCGAGCACATCCAGGCCGTCCAGGATGGGCAGCCCGCGGTCGAGGATCACGACGTCGACCTCCTCGGTGAGGCCGAGGTGGAGGGCGCGCTGGCCGTCTGTGGCGACGACGACCTCGTAGCCCTCCGAGGTGAGGAGTTCGGTCAGCATCCCGGCAAGGCGCGCGTCGTCCTCGGCTACCAGCACCCGGGGCATCCCGCTCACTGTCGCAGTATAGGTCGCGGGCTCGGTCATGCCGCCGGCCGCGCGAAGTGGATGGTGCCGGAGACGAGGAGCTGCCCGCTGTCGGTGAGTGCGAGCACGCCGGTGGCGCCGTGCCCGACCGCCCAGTCGACGCCGGGGCGGCCCAGGGCGAAGACCGCGGTGGCGAGGATGTCGGCGGTGGTGAGGTCGCCCGCGACGACGGTGGCGCTGAGCAACCCCGCGGCGGGCGCGCCCGTGCGACCGTCGACGATGTGGGCTCCGCGCTCGTACGCGCCGGAGGTGGCAACCGCGGCGTTCTCCGCGGCGAGCACGGCCAGGATCGCGTCGGGATCGCTCGGTGCCCGCACGCCGACGTTCCAGGCCGGCGCGGCATCCGGAGCGTCGCCGACCACCACGTCGCCGCCCGCGTTCAGACAGAAGCGGCGCATCCCGTGGTTGCGCAACGCCTCGGCCGCGCGCTCCGCCGCCCATCCCTTGACGACGCCGTCGAGGTCGAGCGTCCCGTCCGGCTTCCGGATTCGGAACGCACCGCCCGACGCCCGCTCGGCCTCGTCGCCCAGCGCAATCACGGCGGTCAGCTCGTCGCTGAACGCGGACGATGGATGTTCGCCACGGTTGGCCGCGCTTACCTCGGAGTCCGGACGGTAGACGCTGAACCGCTCGTCCGCCTCCCTCAGCACCGCGAAGGCCCCGGTGGCAGCATCCGCCGCCGCGTTGTCCTCCGCATCCCGGAGGTCGATAGACATCGGGATGCCCATCACCGTCTCCACGAACCTCACCGCTGGTCGATCGCCGATTGCAGGGACCGCATGTAGCCCTCGGACGTGTACGTGGCGCCGGAGACGGTGTCGATCGACGCCGACTGCGAGGCCAGCGCCTCCTGGGTGAGGATCGGCACCGCCTGCTCGTTGATGGAGACGCTGCGGCCATCCTGATCGGGGGTCTGCAGGGCGGTGATCGCGGTGATCGTCGTGCCGGAGAAGGTGACCTGCAACTGGATGGGGCCGTAGCGGGTGTCGACGGTGCTGCCGGTGACGACCGTGCTGGCGGAGGCGGGCGCGGTCGCCGGGGTGGAGGTCGCGGACGGGGACGAGGTGGTGGAGGTGCCGGTGCTGCCAGTGCCGGTGGTTCCCGACGAGCCCGTGCCCGTGCTCGCACCCGCGCTCGTCCGCCCCGCCACCGCCGCCGTGGTCGCGGTCTGCGTCTCCCCCAGCCCGTACAGCTTGAGGCCGATCGTCCCGCCCATCACCACCACGATGATCGTGAACAGGATGGTTCCTCGCCACTTCTTCTGGCTCATGACATGCTCAGTTCTTCTCGGTGGATGAAGCGCCCGGGCATCCCGAGCTCTCGGAGGGTCTGCTCTGCGCGGTCGGCCATCCCCTGCGGTCCACAGATGAACGCCTCCCAGTCGCGCAGCGCAGGGATGAACCGCTGCATCGGCTCGACGTCGAGCGGGTCGTAGCCGAGTTCGCTGCGGCGGCCGGGCACCGGCACGACCGTGACCCCCGGCATGGCCTGCAGCTCGGCGGCCAGCGCCAGGTGCGCCGTCGAGTGCGCCCGGTACAGCACCACCGGCTGCGCCCCGCGGGCCACGAGTTCTTCGGCGAGCGCCCTGATCGGCCCGATGCCCGCACCACCGGCGATCAGCAGGATGCGCGGCCTGGTCGCCCTGTCCGCGGTGAAGTGCCCGAACGGGCCTTCCGCGAACACCAGCGTGCCCTTCTTCAGCCCGGACAGGCGCGTCGAGTGGTCGCCGAGCGCCCCGACCGTGATCCGCAGATACCCGTCGGTGGGCAGGCGCGACACCGAGTACGGGTGCGCCGTGAGCAGGTGACCCCAGGCGAGGAAGCGGAAGTTCAGGAAGTTGCCTCCGCGCACGCCGAGTTCGTGCATCCGGTTGCCGGTGAGCCAGACGCTCGACATGCCCTCGCCCTCCGGCACCACGGCGGCGACGCGCATCCTGTGCCGCCACGCATCCATTGTCGGCAGGACGAAACGCCAGGTGAGCACGGCGGCGGCCGTCCCCAGGTACAGCGCGATCCACAGGATGCGCGCGAACGGCTGCCCGACGAAGTGCGTGCCTCCGCTCAGCTGGTGCAGGAAGGTGAGGAAGATCGCGACGTAGGTGGACAGGTGCAGCCAGTACCAGACCTCGTAGGACAGCTTCGCGCGCACCAGCCGGGCGCTGCTCAGCCCAACGGCGAGGAACGCGATGGTGCCGACGAAGGCGGTGAGCATGTCCGGGTAGTCCTGCAGCATCGCGACGAACGCATCCCACGGCATCGTCTTCGACAGGATCTCTGCGCCCAGCACCATGAACACGACATGCGTGATCACGAGCAGGACGACGGATGCGCCGAGCGACCGGTGCCAGGAGACCAGCCGGTCGAGCCCGACCGCCCGCTCGAACCATGGCACTCGCGCGATCAGGAGCACCTGGGCGCAGACCAGGTATGCGCCGAGCAGCCCGCTCAGCTCGCCGACGGTGGTGGCGACGCTGGCGGGCGTTGCGGTGAAGCCCGCCGGGACGCCGACCCACCACAGCCAGAGCACGCCGACGAGGCCCACCGCCAGCACGACGCGCACGGTCACCGAACCGTGGCGCCTGGCCGGACGGCTCGTCTCCGCAGCGGCCGCCGGGGGCGGTGTCGCGATCGCGGTCATGGTCTGATCTCCATGCTTCCAACGATCGCGGCTGATTCTTGCCGGATTCTTAGTTCTCCTGGGGAGGGGCTGCGGGGTTGCTATGGGTTAGCCCAGTGACGCGCATCCGGTTGCGGCCGCTGCTGATGCCGACCACCACGATGATGGCGACGAACAGCGCCAGACTCACCTGGCCGGTGCCGAGGCCCAGCCCGTGGCGCGCGTGCGACACCGCCAGCCAGTCCGAGATGGATGCGCCGAACGGCCTGGTCAGTACATACGACGCCCAGAACGCGGCCGTGGCGCCGAGCCCCCACCAGCGGTACCCGGCGCCCGGCAGTGCGAACAGCACCAGGAAGACGACCCCGGAGGCGAGGTAGCCGAGCCCGAAGGTGACCGCGGTGAGGTCGCCGACCGCGGTGCCGAGCGCGAACGTGGTGAGCACGGCGCACCAGTAGAAGAACTCCCGCGGCCGCGTGTTGATGCTGTGCACCGAGAGGGTCCGCTGCGTCGCGTACCAGAGCGCGAACACCGCGGCGAGGACCACCAGGAACACCGTCGTCGACACCAGGTAGGGCACCCCGAACTGCACGTGGATGACGTCGGCGACCATGGTCCCGAACACCGCCACCATCAGCACCGCGAACCAGTACACCCACGAGATGTACCTGCGCACCGCGAACTGCAGCACCAGGGCGACCCCCAGCACGACGGCGGCCCCGGCGACCGCCACGGGAGGGTCGATCCGGTGCACGAGGAAATCGGAGGTCGTCTCGCCCATCGCGGTGGTCAGCACTTTGGCCACCCAGAACAGGGCGGTCACTTCGGGGACTTTGTTGCGCAGCACCAGGACACTCTGGCGCTGCGGTTCCCAGAAATCGCTAAGAGGCGGGGATCACACGCGTCGCGGCGCCACTCCCGATCAATGGATGCTCTGCACCTGCACGTGCGGCGTCCCCCGCGTCACCGCCCACACGGTTCCCGCGCCGGCCGCGCGCAGCGGACCGGACCCGACAGACAGCACCGTGTGCTCGTCGATGGCGACGCCGCCGTCGACGAGTTGCGCATCCACTGCCGCGATCAGCCGCGAGAGGTTGCCCCACTGCACCGCGTGCACGTCGACGGTCACGTCCACGAGCCCGAGTCCGGGGACGACGGTGACCTCGTCCAGCTCCTCGGAGCCGTCCTCCGGGGAGACCTCGACGCCACCGATGCGCCAGCCTCCGATGAGGGCGCGATCCGGCGCGATCATCGCGCCCGCGGAGAAGCCGAGGTACGGCATCCCGTCGACGACGGCCGCCTGGATGGTCTCGGCCGAGGGGAGCAGGGCGTCGAGGTAGGCGGGCGTGAGGCCTCCGCCGACCACCAGGGCGTCGATGCCCTCCAGCGCGCTCGGGTCGACCAGCTGGCCCTCCGCGAAGGCGCCGATCACCGGCTCGATGCTCACGCCACCGGCCGCTTCCGACGCCGCTGCGGTCGTCAGCGCCTCCGCGAGCCGGGCGGCGTGGTCGGCCTCGCCACCCTCGCGGACCGTGATCACGGCGATTCTGGCCGTCGCATCCGGTTCGCGTCTCGCGGCACGCTGCGACGCCTCGATCACGAAGCCTGTGTACACGTCGATGTCGTAGCGCGGGTCATTGCCGCCGCCGACCAAGTGGATGCCCATCCCATCACGCTACCGTCGATCGCCCTTCACCCCGTGGGAGCGCGACCGGACGGTGGGCATGTAGATTCGCTGCATGATCGAAGCCGTGCGGGGGAACAAGGGCATCACTGCGCTGCTGGTGGTGGGTGCGCTGGCGACCATCGGCGGCCTGATCGTGACCTGGGTGGCGAGACCGGTGGACACGATCGTGGTGATCTCGAAGGGCCCGATCCCGACGCTCCCCGTGAACACGTACACCCAGTACACCCAAGCCGGGACCTCGATGCCGGTCATCCCCGTTGCCGACTACTCCGGCATGTGGATCGGCATCGTGATCGGCGTCATCGGGGTCGCTCTGCTGCTGACCGGAGTCGTCCTCGCCGTGAGGAGGGCGCGGAGCGCTCATGGAGCGTGAACGGCAGCGCGTGCTGCTGGTCGAGGACGACCAGCGCCTCGGCCCGCTGATCGAACAGGTGCTCGCGGAGACCTATGAGGTGACGCTGATCGCCGACGGCGACGCCGGGCTGCGCGCCGGGCTCGACGGGACGTTCGACGCCATCGTGGTGGACCGACGACTGCCCGGCACGGACGGGGTGACCATCGTGGAGACGCTGCGGGCGCGCCGCGTCGTCACGCCCATTCTCATGCTGACGGCGCTCGGTGGTCTCGCCGACCGCGTCGGTGGGCTGGATGCCGGGGCGAACGACTACCTCGTGAAGCCGTTCGAGTTCGACGAACTGCTCGCGCGGCTGCGCGCCATCACGCGCACGTTCACGGGCGAGGGGCCGGTGATCGCGGTGGGCGATTGGCAGTTCTACCCGGAGAGCCGCTGCATCTACTCGCCGTACGACGGGCGCATCCAGTTGACCGCGCGGGAGACCGCTCTGCTGCGCCTGCTGGCGGAGAACCCGCTGCGCACGTTCAGCCGTCGCCAGATCCTGAGCGAGGTGTTCGAGAACGACGAACAGCCCGGGACCGTGGACACCTACGTGCACTACGTGCGGCGCAAGACCGACAAAGACCTCATCAGCACGGTGCGCGGCGAGGGATACCGACTGGGGGCGCTGTGAAGCGCGGAGTGCGCGGCGGGCGCGACGGGCGCGGAGTGCGCGGCGGTCGGGCCGGGGCCGATGCGACCGACGTCGACGCGACGGCCGTGCGGCGCGCATCCCGTGTGGTCGGGGTGCAGCTGACCATCGCATCCGGGGCGCTCGTGGTCGCGGCCATCGGGGTGGCGTTCTTCTTCGTGCTCGATCAGCTGCGGCCCGCCGAGCTGGCGGAGAAGCCGCGGCCGGGCGAGCACAAGATCTACATCGACACCACGGAGGCGATGATCGCGTTCGTGGTGGTCGGCGTGCTCGCGGTCGCGGTGGCCGGGGCGGCCAGCCTGATCATCACCCGCCGGGCCGTGCGTCCGCTCGGCCGTGCACTGCAGATGCAGCGGACGTTCGTGCAGGATGCGAGCCACGAGCTGCGCACCCCGCTCGCCGTGCTCGACGCGCGGTTGCAGATCCTGCAGCGCACGCTGCCGCCCGACGACCCGTCGTCGCCGGTCGTCGCCGAGCTGCGCACCGACGCGCGCGCCCTCATCGACATCGTCGACGACCTGCTGCTTGCCGCAGAGCCAGTCCAGGATGCCCACGGAGACCCCACCCCGGTGCTCGCCGCCGTCGACCGCGCGGCCGACGCCATGCGGGTGCTCGCCGAGCCGCGCGGCATCGACGTGCGACTGGATGCTCCTGCCGGGCACGACGCGCTCGTCGCGATGCCCGCCGCGAGCCTGCAACGCTGCGTGACGGCGCTGGTCGACAATGCGCTCGCGCACTCGCCGGACGGGTCTACGATCACCGTCGCCGTGCGCGTGCAGGGGCGGACGGTGACGCTGACGGTGGCCGACCAGGGGACGGGCATCCGGGGCATCGACCCTCGGCGGATCTTCGACCGGTTCGCTCGGGCGCCGCAGGCGTCGGCGGGCGCGGCGGGCGCGGGCGCGTCGGGGACCAGCCCCACCCCCGTCCGTCCCAGCTTCGGCATCGGCCTCGCCCTCGTGCGCGACATCGCGGCGCGGTCCGGCGGCAGCGTCGATGTCGCCGCCACCAGCGACGCGGGAACAGTGCTCAGACTGACCCTGCCGACGCTGTAACCCTGAACACCCTGCCGATCCGCTCAGGTTCGTAGCGCATTCCTCCATCTTGGAGGATTCTGGGACTCAACAGGATGAACTGAGGGGAAGAGTTCGCCTGTGAGGGTTCGCCTGTGAGAGGGGAGGTCGCCCCGTGTCACTCGTCGCGACGCGCCAAGCGCCTCTCCGAGCGCGGCCGCTCACCGGCTCGGTGTGGTTCGTCGCCACCGTCGCCGGGCTCCTGTCGACGCTGCTCGCCGCTGCGGGGTCGTGGATCCCGTCGCTCTGGGGAGACGAGGCGGCCAGTCTCCTCTCGGCCGAGCGCTCCCTGCCGTCGCTTGCCACGATGCTCGGTCACGTGGACGCCGTGCACGGCGCTTACTACCTGGGCCTGCACTGGTGGATCAGTGTGTTCGGAACCTCGCCGTTCGCCCTCCGCTTCCCGAGCGCCGTCGCGGTCGGGCTGACGACCGCCGCGGTCGTGGTGCTCGTCTGGCGCCTCGACGGCCGCCGACTGGCCGTGCTGGCCGGTGCGGTGTGCATGATCCTCCCGCGCGTGACGTATATGGCAGAGGAAGCACGGTCGTACGCGTTCAGCGCGGCCGTCGTCGCCTGGCTGACCGTGCTGCTGGTGGAGATCCTGCACCGCAGAGAGGTCGGGACGGGCTGGTGGGTCGGCTACGCGGCCCTCCTGGCGGTCGGCACGTACGTGTTCCTCTACGTGGCGCTCTTCGTCGCGGTGCATGCGGTGATCCTCGCCACCCTCCGGGTCCGGCGTGCGACCCTGATCGGTTGGGCGGCGGCCGTCGCCTGCGCGATGCTCGCCGCCGTTCCCCTCGGCGTCGTCGGCCTGCTGGAACGCAACCAGATCTCCTACCTGGCGACCACCGACCAGTCCTCGTTCGAGACGATGTTCCGCTCGCTCTGGTTCGGGTCGTGGTGGGTGGCCACTGCGGCGTGGGCGCTCATGGTGGCCGCGGTGTGCATCCCGTGGCTGCTGCGCGTGCGGTCCGGCGTCCGCAACACGTGGATGCTCACCCGTAGCACCCCGACGCCGCTCGCCCTGGCCGTGGCCTGGCTGGTCGTGCCGACGGTCATCCTCGTCTCCGCGCAGGCGGTGATCCCCGGCTTCACGGCCAGGTATGTCTCGTTCTGTGCGCCGGCGGCGGCGATCCTGATCGCCTGCGGGGTGCGCTCGCTGTTCCGTCTGCGGGCGTGGGCCGGGATCACGGCGGGGGCGCTGCTGCTCGCCCTGATCGTGCCGGTCTACGTCGGCCAGCGGACGGCATACGCGAAGAACGACAGCGACTGGGCCGAGCTGAGCGCGGTGGTCGGCGCCCACGCGCACCCGGGAGACGGCGTGATCTTCGACGAATCGGTCCGCCCCTCCCGCCGCCCCCGGCTGGCGATGCACACGTACCCGGCCGGGTTCGCCGGGCTGGTCGACGTGACCCTCCAGACCCCGTACCAGCAGAACGACACCTGGCACGACGCCGCGTACTCGGTCGACCAGGCGGACGCGCGCGACCGCCTGGAGGGCGTCGAACGCATCTGGCTGATCGAATACGTCGACGCCGAGACCCCGAAGCAGCCGGACAGCTGGGGGCTGCTGCCGCTGGAGCGCGAAGGGTTCGTACAGACCGGGCTGCGGGTGGCGACGCATCGGGAGCTGGTGATCGAGCTCACGCGGTGACGGTGGGGGCGGGTGGCTTCGCGGATCACTATTGCGGACCGCGGCCGAGCTCCTGGCTCTTCAGAGCAAGAAGCACACCGACAGCTTCGTCCGCATCCGGGGTGGTGACGGCGATCTCGGCCCCGCTGTGAAGTGTCGCGACAATAGCTGGACCGCCCCGAAGAACGAGAGCCATACCTCGAGGGCCGACGCGATAGCCCCATCCAGCCCACCGCGAGGGTTCGAGTCGGGTCACAACCGCCTTGTCAATCTCGTTCAATCGAACCGACATGAGCCGAATTCCTAGCGTTGCGGACCGTGCACGAAGCCCTCGAAGGTCTACCGATACGCGCACTCGAGCACATACGCAGAACATTGCAGCGAGGCTCGACGCCACGATCGCGACGCTGAGATTGGACGCCACGATTCCTGTCATCACCATCGGCAGGTAGCCGAGCGCGATCGCCACCAGACCGCTGATCGCAGTCGCCCAGGCAAAAAGCGGTACAAACTGCGCTCGCGACCACGCAAGGGTCTCGTTGGCTTTCAGCACGATCTCAGCAGGTTCACCGGTGGAGTCCGCCTGAGCGCGAGACGGTGCGAAAGCGAAAGGGATGAAGCCGTAGAACACTGCAGCCACCGCCACGAGCCCGGCGGCACCGATCTCCTGGCCGGACGTACGAGCGGCGCTTGCGCTGATCAGCCACGCCGCGGCGGTGACTGCCCCGACCGACCCCGCGATGAGGAAGACCCGCCGGGGGCGGTCGTAGTGTTCGGGCCGGACTGCAGCGTGCCAGGCAAAGGCCGAGGCTACAGCGGAAATCACGACTGCCATCCCAGCGAACACCCACGTGGGAAGTCGCGAGACCACCTCTGCTCCCGACCACTGTGAAGGCAGCTCAGCGGGCAGAGAATCGCCCCAGACAACGAGCGACCACACGATCGCGACGGATGTGGCCGTGACCAACATCGCCGCGAAACCTCTTCGTGCACCATCGAACCGAACCACGGGGCTAACACTCATGTCGACGTTTCCTCCAGATACCTGACCAGCTGCGGGAGCGAGACGCCCCGCCTTGCTGCACCCCTGACGAGGGCATCAATGGCGGCGACGACATCCGCGGGCAGATCGTCCGGAGATGGGAGCACACGAGCCCCGCGGCCCTGGCGAGCCCATCGAGAGGACCGCGACCATAGCTGTCTTTGCCATCTTTTTCATGAATTGACTCCAATCTCGATACATCGCCATCGACCGCCTGAGCGCTTCATCGCGATACCAACACGGTATATGCGGGTCGCGCGCATCTAAAATTTTTCTATAAGAATGCAACGTTTTGTGTGAGAAGTGGGGCCGCTTTCACTTATCCAATGCGACGTGCATCCGACTCCCGCGGCGCACCGGTAGATTGCAGTGCAGAGACGAACGGGGGACGTGGATGCGCGCGGTCGTGCTGGGCGGGACGGGAGCCATCGGAGGGGCGACGGCGGAGAGGCTCGCGCTGAGCGGCTGGACGGTCGACGTCACCGGTCGCGACGCGGCGGCGATGCCCGCCGAACTCGCCGAGGCCGGGGTGCGGTTCCATGCGCTGCCGCGGACCGACGCATCCGGGATCGGACGGCTGGTCGGCGACGACACCGACCTGCTGGTCGACCTGGTGGCCTACTCAGCACGGGATGTGCGCAGCCTGCTCCCCGTGATGGGCTCGGTCGCGCACACGGTCGTCATCTCGACCAGGGCCGTCTACGTCGACGCGGACGGGCGACACATCAACGGCGACGAGCCGCCGCGGTTCGCCGTTCCGCTGCGCGAAGACAATCCGACGCTTCCCCCTGCCGGCGACGACGTCGACCCGTACACGCGCGACGGGTACGCGCCGTCGAAGGTCGCCGTGGAGCTGGCGGCGCTCAGCAGCGGACTGCCCGTCACGGTGGTCCGGCCGTCGAAGGTGCACGGGCGCTGGGCGCGCAATGCACGCAGCCGGCACTTCGTCGAGCGGATGCTGCGCGGAGACGAACGGATCGACCTGGCCGAGGGTGGGCGGTCCGTCGACCACCTGACCGCTGCGGCGAACACGGCCGCGCTCATCGAGGCCATCGCGGGCACGCCGGGGACGCGCATCCTGAACAGTGCCGACCCGGACACGCCGACGGCGGAAGAGATCGCGCGGGCGATCGGCGTGCGGGTGGGCTGGCAGGGAGTGCTCGACCTCGTGGATGCGCCGGACGACGGCGAGCGCGGGCACCACCCGTGGCGCACGGTGCACCCGATCGTGCTCGACACGACCGCATCCACGTCGCTCGGCTACACGCCGGTCGGGCGCGGGATCGACCTGCTGATGGACGAAGTGGATTGGGTGCGCCGTGGCTGATCGCGTCATCAGTTCGCTCCGCTCGCCCGGGAAGCTGCGACCCGGCGACAGGATCGCGGTGCTGTCCCCGTCGTTCGCCGCGCCGGGGTTTGCGCCGGAGGTGCACGAACAGGCCATGCGGCGGCTCGCCGAGGCGACCGGGCTGGTGCCGGTCGAATACCCGACCACCCGGATGCTCGGCGCGACACCGGAGGCGCGCGCCGCCGACCTGAACGCCGCGTTCGGCGACCCGGACATCCGGGCGATCATCGCGACGATCGGCGGCGACGACCAGATCACGGTCGTCCCGCATCTCGACGCCGCCCTCCCCACCGCGAACCCCACGCTCTTCCTCGGCTACAGCGACAACACGAACATCCTGAACTGGATGTGGCACCTCGGGATCGAGGCGTACTACGGCGGTTCCACCCAGGTGCACCTGGGCCCCGGTCCCGGCATCGACCCCATCCACCTGGCGTCGCTGCGGGCTGCACTGCTCGACGGAGGCCGCCTCGACGTGACCGATCCCGGCGACTCCGAAGACTTCGGGATCGACTGGCGTTCGCCGCGCGCGCTGACCGACCACGGCGACCGCGAGACGACCGAACCCTGGGTGTGGGCCGGACCCGCCGCGCGCGTCACCGGACGCACCTGGGGCGGATGCATCGAGGTGGTCGACCAGCTGGCGGTCGCCGACCGGCTCCCCGCACTCGACGCGCTGCGCGGCGCGGTGCTCATCCTCGAGACGAGTGAGGAGGTGCCACCCGCGCGACTGATCCGGCGATGGATGCGCGCCCTCGGCGAGCGCGGCATCCTCGGCGCGGTGGCGGGCGTGATCGTCGCGCGGCCGGCCGCAAGTGAGTTCGGCGACGTTCCGCCCGCGGCGGACCGGGCCGCATACCGGGCCGAGCAGAGCGCGACCGTCATCGACGAGGTCGCGCGGTACAACCCAGATGCGGTGGTTTGCGCGGGCGTGCCCTTCGGGCACACGCGGCCGCAGTGGATACTGCCGTACGGCGGCGTGGTGGAGCTGGACGGTGCGGCGCGGACGCTGGTGGCGGACTACGGCGCGGCCGGCTAGACCGCGCCGCCCGCGTGCCGCCCCGCTGGCCGCGAGATGCCAGCAACTGTCGCGCATCCCGGGCGTTTCGCGACAGTTACTGGTGTCTCGCGTGGGGGGCGTCAGCCGCGCAGGTGCTCGTAGAGGGCGCGGGCAGCGGCGCCGAGGGCGGCCTCGGCGGCCGGCTGCACCGATGCGGGGACCGTGGATGCGCTCAGCGCGACGATCGCGAAGCGGGAGCCGTCCGCGTTCTCGAGCACACCGGCCTCGTGCCGCAGGTTGAGGAGTGTGCCGGTCTTGGACGCCCAGCGGGCGTCGTCGGCGGCCAGGTCGGGGGCGAGGCGGTGGCGGATCGCGTTGCCGTGCAGGTGCTCGCGCAGCCGTGACGCGGCCACGGGCGGGATGCCGCGCTCGCGCCAGATCGCTTCGAGCAGGTCGGCGAAACCGGCGGCGGTGACCGTGTTGGTGCGCGCGACGTCGAGCTGCCGCACGGGATGGCCGTGGGCGGGGGTGCTGCCCCGGATGGCGAGGGTGTGGGCGAGGTGCGCGTCGTCGGGCGCGAACCGTTCGAGCGGGGTGTCGGACAGGTCGGCGAACGGGTGGCGGACGGCGATGCCGCGGATGCCCAGCGCATCCAGGTCGGCCATGACGTCGGCGGCGGGCACCAGGGCGAGGAGGGCGTCGGCTGCTCCGTTGTCGCTGATGGTGAGAGCGAGCGAGACGAGGTCGTCGACGGCGATGGTCGACGGGTGACGGAACCGGCCGGTGCCCGGGGTGCCCTCCGCCGGGTCGCCGGGCGGGACGGTCACGGGCGCAGCGCCGCCGATCCGGCCGTCGGCGATGCGGAGGAGGACGGACAGCGCGATCGGCACCTTCGCGAGCGAGGCGGCCGGGGTGGGGACGTCGGCGTCGATGGCGACCTCGCGGCCGGCGTCGATGTCCCGGACGACGATGGATGCGCGCAGCCCCGCGGCAGCGAGGTCGGCACGCACGGCGGAGAGGAGGCGGTGGTCAGCCACGCGACGCCTCCGCCCCGAGCGCTGCCGCCAGCTCGTCGGCGACCGCCGTGCGCACCGCATCCACGTCGTGGGCGCTGTCGCCGGCAAGCGCGAAACCGCGTGCGAGCGGCAGGCCGGTGAACGGCCGCCAGTGCAGGCCGAGGTCGCGGGCTTCCGCGCTGGTGCACAGCAGCAGGTCGCCGTCGGCGAGCACCGCGGCGAGCGCGGACGTGACCGACGCATCCACCGGCAGCTGCCCGGGGAGCAGGCCCGCCGCGTACGCCGCCCTGGTGAGGGGGTCGCGGAGGTGCGGCAGGTCGTCCTCGGGGGCGATCCGGATGCGGGCGCCGGCGTCCGCATCTCTGGTGCTGCGCCCGCGGCGGCTCGGCCGGAGCGCTTCGAGGCGGAGGGCGCGGTCGGAGGGGCGACGTCCGGCTGCTCCGAGTTCGGCGACCCACTCCGCCTCGTCGACGGGGACGGCGAGCACGGCAACGCGGACCGCGAGCGTGCTGGCGAGCTCTGCTCTGCGCGGCGGCGGCGCGGCGCGGAACTCGAGGCGCAGGCCGGCCGCGCTCCCGGCCGCGACGGTGACGGCGAGGTCGCGTGTCGAGCATCCGGTGGGTACGGCGACCGTCACCGGCCGCAGTCTGGCGCGCTCGGCATCCAGTTCGACCTCGTCGGCGAGCCGCACGAGGCGACGGGCCGACGGCACGAGGTCGCGCCCGAACGCGGTGAGCACGGCGTGGCGGGCGTTGCGTTCGAGCAGCGGGGCGCCGAGCTGCCGTTCGAGTGCCAGGATGCGGCGGCTCGCGACCGACTGGGCAACATCCAGGGCTGCCGCGGCGCGCGTCACCGAGCCGCGCTCGTCGATCTCGACGAGCACCCGGTACGCCGCGATCAGGTCCACGCCAAGCAGCCTAACGTCATGCTGTTTGCGCATGAGTCGGCGCGATCCGGTCTTGGACGGGATAAGTGGCGGCGGTGAGGCTGGAGGCATGAACGCTCGAACACGAATCGTCCTCCGCGCGGCCGCCGCCACCGTCGCCGCCACCGTGCTGCTGTCCGGGTGCCAGGCGGCGCTCGCCGCGACAGGGGTGGGGGTGTCCGCGGCGGCGTCCGGGGTGCACGGCACGGCCGGGGCGCCTGCCGCATCCGGCGCCCTCGCTGCATCCGGCATCCCCGGCACCCCCGCCGCCCCCGCCGCATCCACCGCCACCAGCCGCGCCTTCGCGGCCCTCGAACGCACCCACGGCGCCACCCTCGGAGTGACCGCCGTCGACACCGGCAACGGGCGTGCGGTGGGCTACCGGTCGGGTGAGCGGTTCCCGTTCGCGTCGTCCAACAAGACGTTCATCGCCGCCGCCACCCTGCAGCGCACGACCACCGCCGACCTCGGCACGGTCATCCACTACACGCGCGCGGATCTGCTCGACTACGCGCCGATCACGAGCCGTTTCGTCGACACCGGCATGACGGTGCGCGAGCTCCTCGACGCGATGCTCCGCTTCAGCGACAACACCGCGGCCAACCTGCTGGTCGCCCGGCTCGGCGGCCCGGATGCGGTCGAACAGTGGATGCGCGGCATCGGCGACCGAGTCACCAACGTCGACCGCGTCGAGCCCGACCTCAACGAGGCCCTACCCGGCGACCCCCGCGACACGACCACCCCTGCCCAGTTCGCCGCCGACCTGCGCACGGTCGTTCTCGGGAAGACGCTGGAGGCGGCCGATCGGACGCTGCTCCGCAACACGATGCTCGACAACACGACAGGCGACGAGACGATCCGCGCCGGAGTGGACCCCGCATGGCCGGTCGCCGACAAGACGGGCACGGGTGAATACGGCGTGCGCGACGACATCGCGGTGGTGTACCCGGCAGGCAGGGCGCCGGTGATCGTCGTGGTGCTGACGCGGAAGGACACGCCGGATGCCACGCCGGACAACGCACTGGTGGCGGAGGCGGCGAAGGTGGCGGTGCGGGCGCTGGGGCGGTAGGGGGGCTGGCGGGCATCGCGCATCCCCCTCACCGCCGCGACAGCATCGTCTCCTCGCCCACGCGAGTCAGCTTCTGGGGGTTGCGGACGAAGTAGAGGCCGACGATGCGGCCGTCGGCGACCTGGGCGGCGAGGACGCCGTCCATCTCGCCGTCGACGCTGAGGACCAGGGCTGGGTTGCCGTTGACGGTCGTCGCCGCTCCGGTGACGGATGCGCCCGTCTTGCGGATGCCTCCTGCGATGAAGCGGGCGACCTTGTCGGCGCCGACGATCGGGCGGAGGGCTGCCTGTTTCACTCCGCCGCCGTCGCTGACGAGCACCACATCCGGGGCCAGCACGGCGAGGACGCCCTGCGTGTCTCCCGTCTCGACCGCGACCCGGAAGGCTTCGAGGGCCGCTCTGGCCTCGCCGGCCGTGACGGTGACGCGGGGGCGCCGCGCCTCCACGTGGCCGCGGGCGCGGTGGGCGATCTGGCGCACGGCGGCCGGGGTCCTGTCGACGGCGGCGGCGATCTCGTCGAAGCCGAAACCAAACACCTCGCGCAGCACGAATACGACCCGCTCGGTGGGGCCGAGGGTTTCCAGCACCACCATGAGCGCAATCGAGACGGACTCGGCGAGTTCGGCGTCGTCGGCCACATCCGGGGCGGTCAGCAGTGGCTCGGGCAGCCACGGGCCCACGTACGCCTCGCGGCGGCGCTGCACGGAACGCAGGCGGTTGAGGGCGAGCCGGGTCGCGATCCTGACCAGGTACGCACGCTCGTTGCGCACCTCCGCTCTGTCGACCCTCACCCAGCGCAGCCAGGTCTCCTGCAGCACGTCCTCCGCGTCGGCGGCCGAGCCGAGCATCTCGTACGCGACGGTGAACAGCAGGTTCCGGTGGGCGACGAAGAACTCGGTGGCGTCACCGGATGCGTCGCCCGCCGGGCCGTCCTGCCGGTCCGCATCCTCCGCCTCGTCGTCGCTCACGCCAGCTCCCCTCCACCCGAAACCGCACCAGCACCCACACCCGACGCGGCACCCACACCCGCACCCGCTTCTGCGAGCATACGGCGGCGCTCCCGATCTCCGAAGGCCGCCGGGAGTCGCGTCGCCCCGGGATGGCGCGCCTCGATGACCAGCGACTCGACCGTTCCCCAGCACACCACCTCTTTCACTTTCGCTCCCGCGCGCCCGGAGATGTACACCCCCGTCGCGGTGTCGTTCCTGTGCTCGAACTGGAAGATGCCGCTGCGCCGTCCGAGGCTGATGCACAGTCCGACGAAGCCGAGCACGAACGGCGCCGGCTGCCCTCCGGCGATGCGGCGCAGTACCGTGTCCGCCGCCGAACCGCCGAGCGGGCCGGCTGCCTGGCAGCTCATCCGCACCGCGAGCCCCGACGGGGCGGCCGAGTCTCCCGCCGCCACGATGCGGTCGTCGTCCACGCTGGTCAGCGTCTCGTCGGTGACGAGGCGGCCGATGGCGTCCGCGGTCAACCCGCTGCTCCGCGCCAGTTGCGGCACGCCGAAACCGGTCGCCCACACGGTCACCGCGCTCGGGATGCTGCGTCCGTCCGCCAGCTGGACCGCATCCGATGTCACCGCGGTGACCCGCGAGCCCTGGCCGTCCTCGATGCGGACGCCGAGCGCCGTCAGCCGTCGCTCGACTGTCCGCCGGGCGCGCTGGTGCAGCGTCGGACCGAGCGGACCGGCGCAGAACAGTACGACGTCGCGGCCCTGCTCGGCGAGCTCCGCCGCGGTCTCGATGCCCGCCGGGCCACCGCCCACGACGGTGACGGGAGCCGCATCACCTGCTGCCGCGAGCGCATCCCGCAGCCGTTCGGCGTCGGCCAGGTCGGCGATCGGATGAGCGAACTCAGCCGCGCCCGGCACCTCCAGCACCGCGCGCCCGCTGCCGAGGGCGTAGACGAGGTAGTCGTAGCCGAGCACGGCACCGGATGCGAGCTGCACGGTCCGCGCATCCCGGTCGATGCGGTCGGCGGTGTCGACCACGAGCCGGATGCCGTCGGCGAGCACTTTCGCGTATTCGACCACGGCGTCGTCCGAGCCACCGGCCAGCTGGTGCAGCCGGATGCGCTCGACGAAGACGGGTCGCGCGTTGACAAGGGTCACGGCGATGTCGCCGCGCGTGGTCAGGCGGTTTGCTGCTGTCACTCCTGCGTATCCTCCGCCGATGACGACGACCTGGATCGGGGTGGTCATGAGATCTCCTTCGTTCGACTCTCTGCCCCTTGAGACACCGGTGGAGGCGGACGTGTGACACGCGCGGCGGAACAATTCCCGGTTGCCGAGTTAGGTAAGGCTGCCCTAAGCTCTTGCATCGTGACCTCCCGCCGCCCGACGCATCCCGAGCATCACGCCGGGCTTCGTGCCACCGCCGTCACGGTCGCGTACGACGGGGTGGATGTGGTCCACGGCGCCGACCTCGACCTCCCGGCCGGGCGCGTCACGGCGCTGATCGGCCCGAACGGGAGCGGCAAATCCACGCTGCTGCGCGCCATCGCCCGGCTGCACGCCGCCCGCGCCGGTCGCGTGACGCTGCACGGCGACGGCGACCCGACCGACGCCCTCACCCTCTCCCGCACCGCCTTCGCCCGCCGAATCACCCTCCTCGCCCAGAGCCGCCCCACCCCCGCCGGCCTGAGCGTGCGCGACGTCGTCGGTTTCGGCCGCCACCCGCACCGGCAGCGGTTCCGCGGCACCGACCAGGACGGCCCGGCGACCGTCGAGCGCGCCATGTCGCTGACCGGCGTCTCCGAGTTCGCCGAGCGCGGCGTCGAGAGCCTGTCCGGCGGACAGCTGCAGCGGGTGTGGCTGGCGTGCTGTCTCGCGCAGGACACCGACGTGCTGCTGCTCGACGAGCCGACCACCTACCTCGACCTGCGCTACCAGGTGGAGATCCTCGACCTCATCCGGGAGCTCGCCGACGTGCACGGCGTGACCATCGGCGTCGTCCTGCACGACCTCGACCAGGCGGCGGCCGTCGCGGATCAGGTCGTGCTGCTCTCGGCCGGTCGCGTCGTCGCATCCGGCACCGCCGAGCAGGTCTACGACCCCGCGCTCCTCACCGAGACGTACGGCATCCGGATCGACGTGGATGTGAACCCGTCGACCGGCATGCCACGAACACACCCGATGGGCAGCCATCACCTGAGAACCGAAAGGACCCCCACCCCCTCATGATCAGACACCGGATCGCAGCAGCGCTCGCCGTCGCCACCGTGCTCGCCCTCACCGGATGCGGCACCACGGAGGCACCGGCGGCGAACGGCTCAGCAGCGGGCGCGCTCACCATCACCGACGCGCGCGGCGAGAAGGTGAAGCTCGACGGCCCGGCCAAGCGCGTCGTCGGGACCGAGTGGGGTGTCGTCGAGACGCTGGTGAGCCTGGGCGTCGACCCGGTCGGCGTCGCCGACGTGAAGGGGTACACCGCGTACGACACGGCCGCGCCGCTGCCCAAGGACGTGAAGGACATCGGCACCCGCGGAGAGCCCAGTCTCGACACGGTCGCCGCACTCAAGCCGGACCTGATCGTCGCCACCACCGACCTCACCGACTCGGCCATCGCGCAGCTCGAGAAGGTGGGACCGGTGATCGTCGTGCGGTCGGCGGACGCGTCGAAGCAGATCGACCAGATGATCGAGAACACCGAGCTGATCGCCGAGGCGACGGGCACCGAGTCCCAGGCGAAGGCCGAGATCGCGGGCTTCAAGAAGACGGTCAGCGACGGCAAGGCGAAGCTGGAGGCCGCCGGTCTCGGCGGGACGCCGCTCGCGTTCGCCGACGGCTGGCAGGAGGGCAACCAGGTCTCGGTGCGCCCGTACGTCACCGGTTCGCTGATCGCCGACATCAACACCGAACTCGGCCTCACCGACCCGTGGAAGCTCGAAGGCGACAAGGCGTACGGCCTCGCCGCCACCGACGTCGAGGGCCTCACGAAGCTCGGCGACGTGCGCTTCGCATACATCGCCAACGACTCCGACGGAGGAGACCCGTTCGCGGACGGCCTCAAGGACAACGCCGTCTGGAAGTCCCTGCCGTTCGTGCAGAAGGGCACCGTCTACCGCCTGCCGGACGGCATCTGGATGTTCGGCGGCACGGCCTCCGCGCAGCAGTACGTCGACGCCGTCGTGAAGGCTCTGACGAACTGACCGTGAACGTCCGCTCCCAACGAAGCGGCCGCCTCCCCGTCCTCGCGGGCATCGCTGTGGTGGCGATCGGCGTCCTCGCCGTGATCCACCTGGGCCAGGGCACCGCATCCATCGACCCGTCGGCGCTCTGGAGGGCGCTGACGGGGTCGGGTGCAGGGACAGTGGATGCGCAGGCCGACGCCGTGCTCATCAGCTCGCGGCTGCCCCGGCTCGTGGTGGGCCTGGTCGTCGGCTGCGCGCTCGGCGCATCCGGTGCCGCCCTGCAGTCGGTCTCGCGCAACGTGCTCGCATCGCCGGACACGCTGGCGGTGAACGCGGGAGCGTACCTGGCGGTGGTCTCCGTCGCGGCGTTCGGCATCGCGCTGCCCGCCCTCCCCGCCGGCGGGGCGGCGTTCCTCGGCGGCCTGATCGCCGCCGGGATCGTGCTCGGCCTGTCGCGCGCCGGGGCTGGACCGATCCGGCTGGTGCTCGCCGGTTCGGCGCTGACGCTGGCGTTCAGCGGGGTGAGCGGGATGCTGCTGCTCCTGCGCCAGCAGCAGACCACCGGACTGTTCGCCTGGGGCAACGGCTCGCTCGCCCAGATCGGGATGCAGGGCGTGCAGCAGCTGGCGCCGGTCGCGCTGGTCGCACTGGCCGGGCTCCTGGTGCTCGGACGCCGGCTCGACATCCTCTCCATCGGGGACGACGGCGCTGCCGCAGTGGGCATCAATCCGCGTCTCACGCGCAGCATCGCCGTCGTCCTGTCCGTGCTGCTCGCCGCGGTCGCTGTGACCCTCGCCGGTCCGATCGGGTTCGTGGGGCTGTGCGCTCCCGCGATCGTGCGGTTGGTCGCCACCCGCGTGCCCGGCCTGATGAAGCACTACGCGTTCATCCCGGCCTCCGCGGTGGCCGGTGTGATCGTGGTGCTCGGCTCCGACGTGCTTCTGCGCGCGGTGTTCGGGGCGCAGGCGAGCGTGGCCGTGCCGACGGGCATCGTCACCACGATCCTCGGCGCCGGGGTGCTGGTGTGGCTGGCGTACCGGTCCCGGGACACCAGCTCGAACACCGCATCCACTGCGTTCACCCGGCTGCGCAGCCGCAGGGCGTTCATCCTGACGCTGGTGATCTCGTCGGCTGCGCTGCTGGCCGCCATCGTCGCGGCGACACTGCTGGGGGATGCTCGGCTGCTGCTCGGCGACATCGCCAACTGGGCGACGGGTCAGGCCGGACGCGTGGTGACGTTCGTGCTCGACACCCGCCTGCCGCGCGTGGCCGCAGCACTGCTGGCGGGGGCGGCGCTCGCGGTCGCCGGCGCCGTGGTGCAGGCGGTGTCGCGGAACCCGCTGGCCGAGCCCGGCATCCTGGGCGTGGTCGGCGGGGCGGGTGTCGGCGCCGTAGCGGTGGTGACCGCGATCCCGCTGGCGAGCTTCTGGCTGATCGGCTCGGCGGCGCTGGCCGGGGCGGTCGCTGCGGCGGCCGTGGTGTTCGGTCTCGCGGCCCGGCGCGGCCTCGAACAGAACAGGCTGGTGCTGATCGGCATCGGCATCTCGGCGGGGACAACCTCGATCGTGAGCCTGCTCATCGTGCTCACCGATCCGTACAACGCGGCGAAGGCGCTGGTCTGGCTGTCCGGCTCGACATACGGGCGCACGTTCCCGCAGGTGCTCCCGGTGCTGATCGCGCTGGTCTGCGCACTGCCGATCCTCGCCGCGATGAGCCGGAGGCTCGACCTGATCGGGCTGGATGCGGACACCCCGCGCCTGCTCGGCGTGCGCCTCGGCTCCACCCGGCTCGCCCTGCTGAGCATCGCGGTCGTGCTGACGGCCGCCTCCGTCGCCGCGGTCGGCGTGATCAGTTTCGTCGGGCTGGTCGCGCCGCACGCCGCCCGCGCCCTGGTCGGACAGCGACACGCGCGGGTGATCCCGGTCGCCGCGATCCTGGGCGCGCTGCTGGTGTGCGTGGCCGACACCGTCGGCCGCACCCTGATCGCGCCCGCGCAGATCCCGGTGGGGCTGGTGACCGCCGTGATCGGGGCGCCGTACTTCCTGTGGCTGCTGTGGCGGTCGCGGCGGGAAGCGTGAGGGCTGGGGCCGCCGCAACCGCGGACCGCCACCGCTCACCCGTCCAGCAGCCCCCGGATGTCGTCGGCGCTGAAGCTGGCATCGAACGCGCCGCCCGGGTCGTCCATCAGCGCTTCGAACAGGCGCGCCTTGCGCTCCTTCAGCGCCATCACCTTGTCTTCGATCGTCTCGTCCGCGATCATCCGGTAGACCATCACGTTCGAGCGCTGGCCGATGCGGTGGGTGCGATCGATCGCCTGCGACTCCGCCGCCGGGTTCCACCACGGGTCGAGCAGGAAGACGTAGTCGGCCTCCGTCAGGTTGAGGCCGAAGCCGCCCGCTTTCAGGCTGATCAGGAAGGCGGGGGCGTCTCCGTCGCGGAAGCCGTCGATCACCTCGGCGCGACGGCGCGTCGACCCGTCGAGGTAGCTGTACGCGATGCCGCGCTCGTCGAGCCGCTGCGCCACCTTCCGCAGCAGGCTGGTGAACTGGCTGAAGATCAGCGCGCGGTGCCCACCGGCCACCACGTCGTCCAGCTCCTCCAGCAGCACGTCGATCTTCGCCGACGGGATGCTCGCATACTGTTCGTCGACGATGGAGGCGTCGAGCGCCAGCATCCGCAGCAGCGTCAGCGAGCGGAACACGATGAACCGGTTGCGGTCGAGGTCGTCGACCAGGCCGAGGATCTTCTGGCGCTCGCGCTGCAGCACGAGGTCGTAGAGCTTGCGGTGGCGAGGCGCCAGCTCGACGCGCAGCACCTGCTCCTGCTTGGGCGGCAGCTCGGACGCGACCGCCTCCTTGGTGCGGCGCAGCATGAGCGGGCGCACCCGTTGCCGCAGCCGCAGCAGCAGGTCCGGCCTGTCTCCGGCGGCGAGCGGCTTGAGGTACCGGTCGGTGAACGCCGAGCGGGGAGGCAGCAGGCCGGGCGAGACCACCCGGAAGATCGACCACACGTCGAGCAGGTCGTTCTCCATCGGGGTGCCGGTGATCGCCAGCTTGAACGGCACCCGCAGGTCTTTCGCGGCGTCGTGCGCCTTGGAGGTGCGGTTCTTGATGAGCTGCGCCTCGTCGAGCACGAGCCCCGCCCATCCGGTGGCGTGATAGCGGGCGATGTCGAGCCGGAACAGCGCGTACGAGGTGACGACCACGTCCGCCCCGTCTGCGATGTCGCTGAGCGGGCGGCGGCTCTTCGCCTGGGTGGCGGTGACGGCGCGCACGGTGAGCCCTGGCGTGAACCGGGCGGCCTCGCTCACCCAGTTGGGCACGACGGAGGTGGGCGCGACCACCAGGAAGGGCGGAGCATCCGGGCGCCTGCTGCGGGCGTGCGCGATCATGGCGAGCGTCTGCAGGGTCTTGCCGAGCCCCATGTCGTCGGCGAGGACACCGCCGAGCCCGTGCTCCCAGAGGAACGCCAGCCAGCGGAACCCGTCGACCTGATACGGCCGCAGGGTGGCGGTGACCGCATCCGGGACAGCCAGGTCGCCGGGCGACTCCCCGTCGCGGATGGCGCGCAGCCCGTCGGCGGTTCTGCGCCACGACTCCGCCTGGTGCGCCTCGTCGGCGAGCTCGACGAACTCGGACCAGAGGCTCGCCTGGTACCGGCTGATCCTGAGCGAGCCCGGCTCCCACTCGTCCAGCGACTTCGCCTCGTCGATGAGCGCCCGGAGCCTGTCGAACACGGGCTGCTGCAACGACAGATAGGACTTGTCGACCAGCAGCAGCTTCTGCCGCCCCTGCGACAGGGCCGTGAAGAGCGGAGTGAACGGGATGGTGCGCCCCTCCACCGTGACGAGCACGCCGAGGTCGAACCAGTCGCGCTTGTCGGTCTCCACGGTGGTCACCACGAGTTTCGGCGTATCCACCAGCTCGCGGTAGTCCGGGCGCTCGCCGACGATGTCGACGCGGACATCCCTTCGCCGTTCGAGGGCCGGGAGGGTGGTGGCGGAGAACTCGGCGGCATCCAGTCCAGACAGCTCTGCCGGATGCGGCCGCCAGCCGAGCATCTTGGTGACCGCATCCGGCACGGGATGCGCGCCGAGCGGCTCCGCGCCGGTCGCGGACACCCAGCCCCAGTCGAGTTCCAGCCTGTCGTTCGCGCCGAACGTGGCCGTGAGCACGAGCACGGGCGGCAGGACCTCGGGGAACACGACGGAGGCGTCCGTACTGGTCACGCTGACCAGGCTCTGCAACCGCGGGTAGTACTGCCCGAGGAACTCGTCGGTCTCCTCTGCGGGAACCTCGATGGTGTCCCCGGCTGCGAGCAGGCGCCGCTGCTCGGCCGTGAGCGGGGCGGCAGCACGCGCCAGGGTGAACCGCGGCTCGGGCTTCAGCGCCCACAGGTAGACGCCGTGATCCCCGATGGCGCCGGCCGTCGATCCGGGATGCGCGGTGCCATCCACCACGGCGACCGTGCGCAACCGCAGCCCGCCATCCGGAAGCTTGGTGGCGTCGACGGCCACGCGGGCGCCGTCGGTCACGAGCACGTCCGTCTCCCGCTTGCCGGTGACCAGGGCGACACCGACACGCTCCGCCTCGTCGAGCAGCGGCCAGAGCAGCGGACTGGCGAACTCGTCGACGAACAACCAGTCGGCCTCCCCCGGCACGTACACGTCGCGCCCGGCACGGTGCAGCGCGGCGAACTGCCCGAACCAGGCATGCTGCGCAGGATCGAGCGCGAGCCGGTTGAGCAGGTGCGGCAGGGCAGACCAGGTGAGCGACCCGCGCACCCAGTTGCCGGTGGCGCTGAGCATGACCGGGCGCACGCCGAGGCGGAGGAGGCGGGGGGTGGTTGTGCCGGTAGTGGCTGTCGCGGCCGCGGCCGCCGTCGCGGGGCGCGACTTGGGCGCGTCCCATCGGCCGGTGGATGCGCGGGTCCGCTCCCGCAGCTCGAACTGCAGCCCCATGCGCGTCGCGCCGGTGGCGGGTCGCGGGGCCGAGCGGGTGAGCCCGGAGACGCTCGCCTTCCACCCGGAGGAGGCGGGGGTGTCGGGCATGCCCTCAGCCTCTCACGGGCCGGTGACAGCCGAGGGCGCGCTGGCCAGGCTCGGCGCGCGCGGGCTCACGCGACGCGGGTGCGCCGCATCGCCGCCTGGATGCGGCGGTCCAGGTCGTCGAGCTCCGCGATCAGGTCGGCTGCGACCCAGACCCTGCCGCGCTTCCTGCCGGTGATCTCGCGGATGATCCCGGCACCGGCGAGACGGTCGAGCGCCTTGAACGTCTGCGATTCCCCGGAGCCGGACAGCCGCTCCGCATCCTCCGACGTCATCACCGGATGGTCGAAGAACGCCGGGATGAGGTTGAAGATGGCCGAACCTCTGCGGGTGTCCATCTCGGCATGCCACTCGTCCGGCAGCAGCGAGAGCTGCCCGATGGACACGCGCGCCTCCACTGCGGCGACCCGCGTCGCCGTCGCGATGATCCGGATGATGTCGGTCGGGTGGCCGGAGCGGTAGGTGGTGAGCGCGTCGAAGTAGTCGTCTTTGCGGGCGAGGATCCCGCTCGCGAGCGGGATGACGGTGTTCGCCGTGACACCGCGACGCCACAGCACCGCACTGATGAGCGCGCGACCGATGCGCCCGTTGCCGTCCGTGAAGGGGTGGATCGACTCGAACTGCGCGTGCGCGATGGCCGCCTGCACGAGCACGGGCACGTCGTCCCGGTTCAGGTACGAGACCAGATCCTCCAGCAGCTCCGGGATGCGCTCGGGCGCAGGAGGAACGTGCAGTGCGCCGCGCGGCGAGTGGTCGCTGCCGCCGATCCAGTTCTGCATGTCGCGTACACGGCCCGCATACCGGGCCTCGTACTCGTCCTCCTCCATCAGGGCACTGTGAGCGGCGAGCATCCCGTCGATGGTGATCGTGCCGGACTCTCCCGCGTCGCGCACGAGCGTGTGCAGGGCGACGGAGGCGGCGACCATGCTCGTGGCGCTGCTGTTGCCCCGCCCGCCCGCGATCGCGCGGGCGAAGTCCTCCGCCGACGCCTCGATCCTCTCGATCTTGGAGGAGGCGACGGACTCGGTGCGCAGCATGAAGCGGGACAGCGCTGCGCTGTGGCCTTCCGCCGCGGTGTCGGCGACGGCGGCGGCGAGCAGCGCCCGCTCGCTGTCCCGCACGATGTCGAGCGACGGCTCGTAACTGAGCGCGGCGATGTGCGGCGGGATGGTCGCGGCCACCTCGGTCATCATCCGGTCGTCGCGCGTGCCCGCTCGCTGCGTCTGGCGCCACGGAAGCGTCTCGCTGCCGTGAGCTGGCCAGGAGGTCATAAGCCGGAGTACCTCTCGCGTTACTGTGGTTTATGGTCATTAAAGCACAGTAACGGTGTCGGTACTGTGGTTTATCTCGCTGACGACCTCACCCCGCCGCCCCGCCCCCGTTCGCATCCAGCCACTCCAGCACGCGCGGAATCGCCTTGTCCGCCACCGTCCCGTGCGTCGCGCCGGGGATCCTGTCGTACGTCACCGCGGTGCCCTCCGCCTTCTCGCGCGCGACGAACGCATCCGTGGCCGACGGGCGCACCAGCTTGTCGGAGAGACCCTGCGCGACGAACAGCGGCACAGCGATCCGGGATGCGCCCGGCGTGTTCGCGGCGAGGAGGCCGGACCACGGTTCCGTCGTCTCCGGATCCGCCGAGAGGAACGCGCCGATCAGCGGCTTCGCGATCTTGTGGAGGGCCGAGTTCTGGGTGAGGAGGCAGAAGGTGTTCATGGTGGGCAGCGCATCCACTGCCGCCCGGGTCAGGATGCTCTGCAGGGGCTGGTCGTACACCGCCGCGTATGCCGCGAAGGCGTACGACGCGATGCTCACCCCTGAGACGTCGCCGATGTCGGCGCGCATGAGGCTGGCCAAGTCGGTGGCCGGGGCGGCGACCGCGGCGGCGCGCACGTCTAGGTCCGGCGCGTATGAAGCGGCCAGCTGCGCAGCGAAGAGCACGGCCTGGCCGCCTTGCGAGTGGCCCCAGAGCACGACGCGCTCGCTGGCCTCGGGGCCGAGCACCGTCCGAGCCGCGCGGGCGGCGTCGAGCACGTTTCGTCCCTCGGTTTCGCCGACGAGATAGGAGTCCGGGCCCGGCACGCCCATCCCGGTGTAGTCGGTGTAGACCACGGCGTATCCGCGGTCGAGGAGGTCGGTGAGCCCCTCGACGAAGACGTACGGGTCGAAGAAGCGGGACGGCGCGCACTTCTCCGCGCTGCCCGTGGTCGGGTGGCCCCAGGAGACGATGGTTCGCCCGCCCGCCGGAGCAGGCGTATCGGGAACGACGAGAAGGCCGCTGTTCACGACCGGCTTGCCGGTGAGGTCGGTGGAGCGGAACAGGATGCGCCAGGCCGCTGCGCCGTCCGGCTGGCCGGGCGCCTGCTCGGTGGCGATCAGGGTGCCGGGCGCGCCGCTCGGCAGCGGGGACGGAACCGTGTAGAAGTCGCCGACATAGGGCCTCGCGCCCAGATCCTCCTCGATGCGCACGGGCTGGCTGGACGAGCATCCGGCCAGCACGGCCACCGCCGCCACCACCACGGCGACGGCCCCCAAGCGCAACACTCGCCGGCTCACACCCCGACGCTACCGTTCCCTGCCGCCCCTCCCCAAGCAATCGAGCCGGGACTTATGCACGCGACACGCCGGGCGGGAGCGTGCATAAGTCCCGGTTCGATTGCTTGGGGTGGTGTCGGGGGTCGGTGGGAGGATGTGGGCGTGCTGGTTGATGAGCTGGTGAAGACGTCGAGTGCGGTCGCGGGCACGCGGTCGCGGCTGGCGAAAGTGGATGCGCTGGCCGCTCTGCTCGCGCAGCTCGCGCCGGAGGAGATCGCCCCGGCCGTCGGGCTGCTCGTCGGCAAGCCGCGCCAGGGAAGGGTCGGCGTCGGCTGGCGCGGGCTCTCGGCCGCGATGGGCACCCCGGCCGCACAGCCCAGCCTCACCGTCGACGACCTGGATGCGCTGCTCGACCGCCTGGCCGCGCTGTCCGGTGCAGGGTCGGCGGGCGACCGCACCCGCGAACTGCGCGAGTTCACCGAGCGCGCGACGGCGGAAGAACAGGACTTCATCGCCAGGGCACTGCTCGGCGAGATGCGCACGGGCGCCCTGGAGGGCGTGCTCACCGACGCCATCGCGCGGGCGGCAGACCGGCCGGGCGACGCGGTGCGGCGCGCGGCGATGCTCACCGGCGATCTCGGCGAGACCGCCAGGCTCGCCATCACCGGCACGGCGGCCGAGCTCGACGAGGTCGGGCTGGTGCCGGGGCGTCCGGTGCAGCCGATGCTCGCCGCGACGGCCGCGAGCGCGTCGGCCGCGCTGGCGACGACGGGCGAGGCGTCGGTGGAGTTCAAGCTGGACGGTGCGCGCATCCAGGTGCACCGGGTGGGCGACGACGTGCGCGTGTTCACCAGGAACCTCGCCGACATCACCCGGCGCGTGCCCGAGGTCGTCGAGGTGGTGCGCGGGATGCCGGTGCACGACGTCATCCTCGACGGCGAGACGCTGTCGCTCGACGAGGACGGAGCGCCGCGGCCGTTCCAGGAGACGATGTCACGCTTCGGGGCGGAGGCGGCGAGGGAGACGGTGCTGCACCCCTGGTTCTTCGACGTGCTCCACGTCGACGGCCGCGACCTGCTCGACGAACCGCTCTCGACCCGCCTGGCCGAACTGCAGCGGATCGCGGGCGAGCACCGCATCCCGGGCGAGGTGACGGACGATCCGGCTGTCGCGGAGCGCGTGGCCCAGGATGCGCTGGCCGCCGGGCAGGAAGGCGTCGTCGTGAAGGCGATCGACTCTCCGTACGCGGCGGGTCGGCGCGGTTCGTCGTGGATCAAGGTCAAGCCGGTGCACACCTACGATCTGGTGGTGCTGGCCTGCGAGTGGGGCTCTGGGCGCAGGCAGGGCTGGCTCTCGAACCTCCACCTCGGCGCGCTCGACCCGACCGGGGAGTTCGGCGAGCCGGGCGGGTTCGTGATGGTGGGCAAGACGTTCAAGGGCCTCACCGACGAGCTGCTGCGCTGGCAGACGGAGCACTTCCAGCAGATCGAGACACGCCGCACGGCCGGCACGGTGTGGGTGACGCCGACGACGGTGGTCGAGATCGCGATCGACGGCGTGCAGCGTTCGAGCCGCTACCCGGGCGGGATCGCTCTGCGGTTCGCGCGCGTGAAGCGGTATCGCGACGACAAGGACGCCACGGAGGCCGACACGATCCAGACGCTGCGGGTGCTGCTGCGGGAGTAGGGGTATGAGGCGGGCGGCGCGCGATAGTCTGCGACGATGCTCCGCCTTCAGAACGTCACCTATCTCGTCCGCGACCACGAGGAGGCGCTCGCATTCTTCGTGGACGCGCTCGGCTTCGCGGTGCGCCAGGACGACACCTTCGACGGCGGCTGGCGCAGGGTGGTGGTCGGCCCAGCAGACGGAGGCACGGGATTCGTGCTCGCCCTGCACCCGGATGCGTCCGCCACCGGCAGCCAGGCGGGCGGCGACGTCGCGTTCTTCCTGGAGACCGACGACTTCGCCGCGCAGCACGAGCGGATGGTCGCGCACGGCGTGCGCTTCCGCGAAGAACCCCGGCACGAGAGCTACGGAACGGTCGCTGTATTCGAGGACCTGTACGGGATGCCGTGGGACCTCATCCAGCCGCCGAGGGCGCGAGCCTAGAAGTCCTCGCGGCCTTCCGCATCCACATCCAGTGTCTTCTCGTCCTCCGCCCAGGCGGCGAGCGCGAGGTCGAGTTGCCGCCGCAGCCAGTCCGGTGGCAGCGGGCCCTCCGCGTCGAGGGCGGCGAGGCGGCGTGCGCGCTCGACCGATGAACCGGTGAGGTCGTCCATGATCGTTCCCTTCCGTCACCGATCATCCTCCTCGGGATGCGCGACGGGAACAGGCGGATGCCGGATGAAGGAGCCCTCTTGCCACGGGTAGAGCCGCGAGTCTATCCTCAGTTGCGAAGAGGGGATGCCATGAGAGGCGACACCAGGTAGTCCGGTCATGAGTCGGAGCACGGGGAAGCTCGACTCGCCACGCCGCTCACGCGGCGCGCTCTCACTGGTGCGTTCCGTCGCCGCCGCCGGGGTCGCTCTGCTCGGGCTGGGCGTCCTGGGCACCGGTCCAGCACTGGCTGCGCCGGGCAGTCCCGGTGTGCCGCGGGCGCCCGCGACCAATGTGTTCTTCGAGAACTTCCAGAACCAGGTCGCCACGAACGGCATCCGGATCGGGCAGTACACCGGCGGGGCGGCGGCGAACACCTCCACCTACGTGGCGAGCCCGAACTGGTCGCCGGCCGGCGACCAGTGCAACGGCTGGCTGCTGCGGTCGAGCACGCCACGCAACGCCACCGTGACGGGCATCGACTCCGGATGCGACGTCACGGCCTGGGGCTACCTGCAGGGGATGGCGACCGCGATCGGCCTCTACCGGGGCGAGCCGCTCGCGACAGCGCAGACCAACCAGATCCTGTCCGCGTACACGAACGGCGGGTCGAATCCCGGGCCGGGCGTCCAGGTGCAGACGGCGAAGCCGATCACCGGGACCATCGTTCCCGGGCACTTCTACCTGATCAGCGCGATCTACGGTGCGGCGAACTGCGTGTCGGAGGGCCCCACCCTGAACAGGCAGGACCCGAGCCTCAGCTTCAACCTCATCCAGAATCAGACGGGGAGCGGGCCGCCGCCGGGGACGGGAACCGGCACGGTCACCACTCTCGCATCCGGTCTGAACCCGTGCACCGACGCCCACACGCGCGTCATCACGACCGGCGGCCGCACCTTCCACGTCGCGCAGCTGAACTCGGCGGGCTTCCGCATGCCGGCGGGCGTCACGTCACTGGGCGTCCAGCTCTACAACGCAGCAGGCGCATTCCGCGGCAACGACTCCGGGTTCGACGATCCGACGATCGTGGATGCGACCCCGCAACTCGACAAGGTCTTCTCCCCGTCGACGCTGCCGGCCGGGCAGAGCACGACGTTGACGTTCACGATCACGAACACCGACGAGCTCTCCGCGAAGAACGGCTGGTCGTTCACGGACACGCTGCCCGCCGGGCTCCGGTTCTCCGGGGCGCCGGCGACCGACTGCCCCGCCGGGGTGGCGACCGTGACGGGCACGTCGGTCAGCGGAAGCGGGAACCTCGACGCCGGGATGGCGTCCTGCACCGTCACCGTTCCCGTCACGTCGGACACGACGGGCACCTTCACCAACGGGCCGAGCAACATCGGGCCGCTCGACGGCCTCCTCGAGCCCGGGACCAGCACGGTCGTGTTCACCGAGCCCGATCAGCCGGCCATCTCGCTCATCAAGTCCACCGACCTCACCGCCCCGACGCAGTACGTCGTCGGACGCGTCGTCACGTATTCGTTCCTCGTGACGAACACGGGCAATGTCCCGCTGACCGCCCTCTCGGTGGCGGAGACCGCCTTCAGCGGGTCGGGGACGCCGCCCGTCGCCTCGTGTCCGGCCACCACGCTCGCGGCCGGGGACTCCGTCACCTGCACGGGCACGTACACGATCACCCAGGCGGACGTGAATGCGGGGAGCGTCACGAACACGGCCGTCGCGACGGGAACGCCGCCCACCGGGCCACCCGTGACCGCCACCTCCGACGCCCTCATCTCGGGAAGCGAGGCGCCGTCCCTCGACCTCGTCAAGACGGCGAACGCGAGCGGGGTGAGCTCCCCCGCCGCGGTGGGCGACTCCGTCTCGTACACGGTCACCGTCACGAACACCGGCAACGTGACGCTGCTCGGCGTCACCGTCACCGACACGCTTCTCGGCGCCGGTCTCGCCCTGGCGTGGCCGGGCACGGCCGGCACCCTCGCGCCCGGCGAATCGGTCGTCGGCACGGGCACGCACGCGGTGACGCAGGCCGAGATCGACGTCGGCCACGTCGACAACACGGCGACCGCCGCCGGGTCGACGGCGGGCGGCACCGACGTCACCGCCGGGCCGCAGAGCACGGTCACCCCGCTGCCGCCCGGCCCGCACCTGACGCTGCAGAAGAGCGCATCGGCAGCCCTCTCCACGCCGGCGGCCGTCGGAGACCTGATCACCTACAGTTTCACGATCACGAACGACGGCAACCTCACCCTGCACGCCGTCTCGTTCACCGACCGCCTGCCTGGCCTGTCGGTGCCGACGTACAGCTGGCCCGGTCCAGCCGGTGAGCTCGCCCCCGGCGGCGTCGCCACCGCGACGGCGACGTACCCGATCACGCAGGCGGACATCGACGCCGGACAGGTGCTCAACTCCGCCATCGCCACGGGCACGACACCGGCGGGAGCGGAGACGCCGTCCGATCCGGCCGACACCGTGACGCCCATCCCGAACGTGTCGCAACTGGGCCTGACGAAGTCGGCTGACGCATCCGGTATTCAGAAGCCGACGCGGCCGGGCGACCCCATCGTCTACACGTTCGTGGTGACCAACACCGGCAACACGACGCTCACAGGCGTCACGATCGCCGACCAGCTCGCGGGCCTCGGAACGTTCACCTTCACCTGGCCTGGTGCTGACGGCGAGCTCGCCCCCGGGCAGCAGGCCACCGCCATCGCGACGTATGCGGTGACCAGTGCCGACATCGCAGCCGGGCAGGTCGTGAACAGCGCCGTCGCATCCGGGACGGCACCGGACAGCAGCACGGTCGACTCGCCACCGGCGGGCACGACGACCCCGCTCGGCGCCGTCGCCGCCCTCTCGCTCGTGAAATCCGTGGCACCGAACGGTCCGGCCGAGTTCGTGGTCGGCCAGGTCGTCACGTACACGTTCGTGGTGACAAACACCGGCAACGTTCCGGTTGGCGCTGTCTCCATTGCGGAGACCGCCTTCTCGGGGAGCGGCACTCTGCCGCCCGCGGTCTGCCCGCCGACGGTGCTCGCCCCGGGGAGCCAGCTCGTCTGCACCACGACGTACACGCTCACCCAGGCAGACATCGACGCGGGCGAGGTGACCAACACGGCGACAGCCTCGGGATCCGCACCGGACGCGAGCACGGTGACCTCCAACGAGTCCGGCACGATCATCCCGGCCGACCCGGCGCCCGCCCTCACGCTCGTCAAGGCAGCGGACCTGACGGAGGTGACGGACGCCGGCCAGACCGTGAACTACACGTACACACTGACCAACGCCGGCAACGTCACCCTCACCGCGTTCACGGTGACCGAGACGATCTTCACCGGGGTCGGAACGCCTCCCGCGCCGACCTGCCCGGCCGACCCCGCCAGCCTGGCACCGGGGCAGAGCGTCGTCTGCACGGCGACGTACGAGGTGGATGCGGCCGACCTCACGGGGCAGCCGATCGTCAACACCGCGACGGCGACCGCCGACCCGCCGGGCGGACAGAGCGTGACCACGCCGCCGTCGAGTGCGTCGGTGGATACGGTGGTCCCCACGACGCCGACGCCGACGCCCACGCCGACGCCGCCTGGCCCGGGGCCCGGGCCGTCGGGCGGAGGGTCGAGCCCGCTGGCGGGGACGGGGTCCGTGCTGCCGATCGCGGGGATCGTGATCGGGGCGCTGCTGGTGGCGGCCGGAGCGGTACTGCTGGCGGTGCGGTGGCGGCGGAGGGCCGCGCGGCGGTAGCGGTGGTGGGCTTCGGCGGTGCGCGGCGTCGCTGGGGTGAGGTGAGGTGAGCCGCGCTACCCGATCCGACGGGCCAGCACAGCACCCGCTTCTCGCGCCCAGCGCCGCGGGTCGGCGAGGGCGGCGTCTGCGCTTCCCGCGAGTTCGGTGAGCGACACGGCGGCCGCGAAGGCGTCGGTGGGCGCCTGGATCGCGCCAGCGGCGAGCAGGGCCGGGACACCCGCATCCCGTGCCAGGTGCGACACGTAGGCGGGAACCTTGCCCGCCGCCGACTGGCTGTCGAAGCGGCCCTCGCCGGTGATCACGACGTCGGCGGTCGCCACCAGGGCGGGGAGCCCGAGGGCGTCGCCCACCGCCGCGGATCCGGGAGCGAGTGAGGCGCCCCAGGCCAGTAGGCCGTAGCCGGTGCCGCCCGCCGCGCCCGCGCCCGGGGTGGTGGCCCGGAGTTGCCTGCCGCCACGCTCAGCACCCGCATCGGGCGCCGCCGCCCGCACCCGGCCGCCGCCGAGCACGCGCGCCAGCCGCGCGAGCCCCGACTCCATCCCGGCCGCCTGCTCCGGGGTCGCGCCTTTCTGCGGGCCGAACACGGCCGCTGCGCCCGTCGGGCCGAGCAGCGGGTTGGTGACGTCGCTCAGGATGCGCACCCCGCCGGGCGGTAGCGGCGGAAGTCCGCTGAGGTCGGCCTTGGCGAGCGTGCCGAGGCCGCGGTTGCCCAGGCGGATGGGGCGGCCCGTCGGGTCGGTGAAGTGTGCGCCGAGGGCGGCGAGGGCTCCGACGCCGCCGTCCGTGGAGGAGCTGCCGCCGATCGCCAGGAGGAGTCCGGTCGCGCCGGAGGCGAGGGCTGCCGCGATCGCCTGTCCGAAACCGTAGGTGTGCGCGTCGAGCGGGGCGAGCGTCGGCAGGTGGGCGAGGCCGCTCGTCTCGGCGAGTTCGACGACCGCCGTGCCGTCCGGGAGGGACAGCCAGGACGCATCCAGGTCGGCGCCCGCCGGACCGAGCACCGTGATGGCGTGCCTGACCGAGCCGGGGACGGCGACCTCGAACGCGTCGAGGGTGCCCTCGCCGCCGTCGGCCATCGGGGCGAGGACGAGCCTGTCGTCGGAGCGCACCGACGACCAGCCGGATGCGAGGGCCTCGGCGACCGCGGTGGCGGTCGCCGAGCCCTTGAACGAGTCCGGCGCGACGACGACGGTGTACGGCATCCCCCTACAGTGGCACGCCGACGCCCTCGATCAGCTCAGGCGGCCGCACGGAAGTAGTACCCGGCGGCGAGATCGTCCAGCAGTCCAGGATGCGTCGGCGTCCAGCCGAGGAGTTCCCGCGTCAGCGCGCTCGACGCGGGGACGTCGGCGCCGAAGAACTGTCCGAGCCAGCCGAAGTGCTCCGGCGCGTCCTCCGCCGGGATGGAGACGACGGGCAGGCCGAGTCCCTGCCCGATGGCCGTCGCGATGTCACGGGTCGGCACGCCCTCCTCGGCGACCGCGTGCACGACGCTGCCCGCCGGGGCGCCGTCGAGCGCGAGGCGCACCAGATGGGCGGCGTCGAGCCGGTGGACGGCGGGCCAGCGGTTGGCGCCGTCGCCGATGTAGGCGGCCACGCCGGTGCGGCGGGCGATGTCGACGAGCGCGGCCGTGAAGCCGTGGTCGCCGTCGCCGTGGACGGTCGGCGCGAAGCGCAGGCTGACCGGGCGCACGCCCCGCTCCGCGTAGCCGAAGGCGAGCGGCTCTGCTCCGCCGCGCGGGGCGTCCGGCCCGCTGTACGGCGACACGTCGCGCTCGGTCGCCAAGCGGCCGGGTGCGAGCAGGGCGACGCCGGAGGCGAACAGGAACGGACGGTCGGAACCTTCGAGCTCGCCGGCGAGGGTCTCGATGGCGGCGCGCTCTGTGCGCCCGGCGCCCTGGTAGTCGGAGAAGTCGTGCTTGAACGCCAGGTGGATGACCCCGTCCGACTCCGCCGCGCCCGCCTTCAGCGATGCCAGGTCGTCGAGGCTGCCGCGGTGGGCCTGGGCACCGACGGCTTCGAGCGCGGCGGCCGATGCGTCCGACCGGGCGAGGCCGACGACCGTGTGGCCGGCGGAGAGGAGTTCTGGGACGACGGCGGAGCCGATCCAGCCGGATGCTCCCGTGACGAATACGCGCATGTGACGCCTCTTTCCTTTGATGTCAGTAACTGTCATCAGGCTAGCACCACATGACAGTGACTGTCATCAGTAGAATCATCTCGTGGCACGATGGGAACCGGATGCGCGCGGCCGCCTCGCCGTCTCCGCGCTCGAGCTGTACGCGGAGCGCGGCTACGACCGAACGACGGTCGCCGACATCGCCGAGCGCGCCGGTGTGACGGAGCGCACCTTCTTCCGCCACTTCGCCGACAAGCGCGAGGTGCTGTTCGACGGCTCCAACGCGCTCCAGAACGCCACGGTCGCTGGAATCGCGGACGCACCCGCCGACGCCGCCCCGCTCGAGATCGCGGGCGAAGCGCTCGCACTGGCCTCGCGCATCCTGGAGGATCGCCGGCCGTTCGCGCTGTTGCGCGCGCAGGTCATCGCCGCGAACACGAGCCTGCTGGAGCGCGAGCTGCTCAAGATGTGGGCGCTTGGGGCCGCCGCGGGGGACGCGCTCCGCGCCCGCGGGGTGCCGGCCGCGGAGGCGAACCTGGCCGCCGAGTCTGCGGTGACGGTGTTCCGCGCCGCGTTCGCGCGCTGGATCGCGGCAGAGCCCGGCACCACCATCGACGACTACGTGCGCGCCGCCCTCGCCGACCTCAAGGCCCTCACCGCCACCGCAGACACCGCCACTACATCGTCGGACGCATCCCGCCGTCGATGACCACGTCGGCCCCGGTCAGGTTGCCGAGCCGCGGGCTGGACAGCATGACGGCCAGGTCGGCCACCTCCTCAGGCCGGGTGAACCTCCCGGTCGCCATCTGGCTCTCCGCGCCCGCACGCACCGCCGCCGGGTCGATGTTCTGCGCCTTCGAGACCGTCGCCGCCACCCCGCTGTCACCGAGCCAGAGCGCCGTCTCGACCGGTCCCGGACTGATCGAGTTCACCCGGAACCCTCGCGGCCCGAGCTCCTTCGACAGCGACTTCGTCACGCTCAGCAGGGCGGCCTTCGCCGCGCTGTAGTCGAGCACCTGCGGGTCGGCGAGGATCGCGTTCTCCGACACGATGTTCAGGATGCTCCCCTGCTCGGCCAGCCGCGGAAGTGCCGACCGGCAGGCGCGCACCGCCGCGAGCAGGTTGAGCCCGATGGTCTGCGCCCACGTCTCGTCGTCGATCGACGCGAAGCCGCCCGGCCGCACGGGAGCCGACCCGACGTTGTTCACGAGCACGTCGATCTGGCCCGGGAACGCATCCACCATCGCCGCCGGACCTGCCGGGTCGGAGAGGTCGACGCCGAAGAACGAGAACCGGTCGTCGGCGTCCACCAGCGCCGTCGTCTCGTCCGTCGCGCGGCGGGAGGCGCCGACCACCGTCGCGCCCTCCGCGAGGAACGCACGCACGATCGCCAGCCCGATCCCCCGCCCTGCGCCGGTGACGAGCACCCGCTTTCCGTCGAGTCCGAGGTCCATGTCAGCCCTTCCTGCTCCGGATGCGCGGCCCGGCCACGTCGGCGCCGGTCATGACTCGACCGGCGCGAACTCCTGGACGAACTCGAGCGCGATGTCCGCGACCTCGCGCCAGCCGCTGTCGATCGTGAGCGAGTGGCCGCGGTTGGGCACCGTGGCGAGCCTGGTCACTCCCTCGTTGCGGGACTGGATCTTGTAGCTGGCCTCGACGATCGACGCTGGCACCGTGTTGTCGCCCTCGCCCGAGATGAGCAGCAGCGGCCCGCGCTCCGGGTTCTTCGTGTCGACCTTGGTCTCGGCGAACGGGTTGAAGTTGGCCGTCGCTGCCTGGAACAGCGGCACTCCGGACGTGGGCACGTGGTACGTCTCGTACAGTTCGCGCGCTTCCGCCTCGTCGACGTGGTTGGCCCAGCCGTAGCGGAACTGCTCGAACGTGAGCGACACTGCCTTGCCGATGTTGGTCGGGTTGGTGAGCACCGGCGCCGCCGACTTCAGCGACGAGGCGGGGAGCTGGAGCACGCCCTGGAACGGCGCGTTGTCGATCGACACCGTGGCCGCCGCGACGCCCTCCCCCGCGATCTTCTGCGCGATCAGCCCGCCGAACGAGTGGCCGATCACCGCCGGCTCGTGCTCGAGGGCGTCGATCGCTTCGAGGTAGTGCTCTGTGACCTGCTTGACCATCTTCTTGGCGAAGACCTCGGGATCACGCCGCGCCTCCTCGACGCTGCCCGGGTCGTCCGGCCAGCCCGGCGCGATAGTGGCATAGCTCTGGTCTTCGAAGAGCGCCCGCCATTTGTCCCAGCTGCTCGACAGCAGCCACAGGCCGTGGACGAACACCACCGGTCGCCTGCCGCTCTCATTCGCTTTCGCGACTTCGTCCTGTTCCCATTGCGTCAAAGTGCCCATCGCCACACCCCTGCTCTCGGGTCAGCGCCCGACGGCGCGGACTGGTCTGAGCGTAGCGAGCGGGGAGGCCGCCGGATAGGGCCGGAACTACTTCTTCTTGCGCTTCTCGTCCTGGAGCGCCGACTTCGCCCCGTGCTCCACGAGCACGGCGATGTAGTCGCGCAGCCTGGCGTTCTTGAAGGAGTCGTAGTTCTCCTCGACGAGCTTCTCGATGTGCTTGCCGGAGGCTTCCGGATACTTCTTCTTCAGACGCGTGATCACGTCGTCGATCGCTGCCCGCTCGCTCTTCTTCTCCGCCATGCTCGAAGCGTGCCGTGGCCAGGTGACCAAAACCTGTGAATCCCGTGGCACACTGAGCGCGTGTGCACCGGCGACCTCCTCCTTCGACGCGGCACAGCGGTCGACGGCCGGGCCATGCTGCGCGAGCTCGTGTCCGAGCTGGCCGCCGTGCCGGCCGACGACGTGCGCATCGCGGCGCGCTGCCCCGATTGCAGCGGCGAGCACGGGCGTCCCGTGGTGATGGCACCGGATGCGGCCACAGGGGTTCGCGTGTCCCTCGCGCACGCGGGCGATGTCACGGTGGCGGCGGCGCTGGCGGGCGGCTCGGTCGGAGTGGATGCGGAGCCCAGCACCGCGGCCGGGACCGCGACCACGGCCGCGGCCGGAGCCACCGACCTGCGCCAGTGGACGAGGATCGAGGCCGTCCTCAAGGCCGACGGCCGCGGGCTGCGGGTCGACCCGGCCGCCGTGGCCTTCGAGCACACCGGAGACCTGCTCATCGCGTCGGTCCCCGGCGATCCGCGCCGCTACGAGGTGCGGGATGCGCACCTCGGCGACGACCTGTACGTCACCGTCGCGATCGAACGGTGACGCCCGTCGCGGGCAACGCGGGGAGTGGCAGGTCGTCCAGCCAGGCGTCGAAGAGCGCATCCAGGTCGGCGCCCGTCGTCTCGGCGGCGAACGAGCGGAAATCGTCGGTGGTGACGGTCGCGAAGCGGTACGACGCGGTCCACGCGCGCAGCAGCGCGAAGAAGCGCGCGTCGCCGACCGTGAGTCGTAGCGCGTGCAGGGCGAGCGCTCCCCGCTTGTACACGCGGTCGTCGAACATGCTCGCCGCGCCCGGGTCGCTGAGCAGGATGTCCTGGGGCAGCCTCGCCAGCGCGGCGTGATACCTCCTGGCGAGGGTGTCCGCGTGCTCCTTGCCCGCCGCCTCCGACCACAGCCACTCCGCGTAGCAGGCGAAGCCCTCGTTGAGCCAGATGTGCTTCCAGGCCGCCAGGCCGACGCTGTTGCCGAACCACTGGTGGGCGAGCTCGTGCGCGATCAGTCGCTCGGAGCCGCCCTCCCCGTCGACGTGGTTCGCGCCGAAGATCGCGGACGCCTGCGCTTCGAGCGGGATCTCGAGGTCGTCGGCGGTGACGACCACCGTGTACCGGTCGAACGGGTACGGCCCGAACGCCTCGGAGAAGTATCCGACCATGTCGGGCAGCCGCGCGAAGTCGGCGGAGAGCCGCTGCTCCAGCTCGGCCGGGTATGCGAAGCCGATCGCGGCGTCTGCGGCCTGCTGATCGGCCACCGCGTACCGGCCGATCTGCACGGTCGCGAGGTAGCTGGCGGTGGGCACGTCGCACTCGTACGTCCACGTCGCGCGCCCGGACGACACGGTCCGGTCGACCAGCTCACCCGTCGCCACCACCGTGTACGGCTGCTCGGCCGAGACCCGGATGCGGTACCTCGCCCGGTCGGACGGGTGGTCGTTGCAGGGGAACCACGTGGGCGCCCCGGACGGCTGCGCCGCCACGATGACGCCGTCGGTCAGCTCCTCCCAGCCGACCAGGCCCCAGGCACTGCGCCGCGGGGCGGGCGAGCCTGCATAGTCCACGGCGACCGTGAACGTCGCGCCGGCAGGGATCGGCTGCTCCGGTGTGACGACGAGCTTCGACGCCGCCTGCCGGAAACGGGTGCGACGGCCGCCGTCCACGGACACCTTTCCCACCTTCAGCCGCACCAGGTCGAGGCTGAACGATGACAGCTCCTGGGTGGCCGTCGCGGTGATGACGGCCCGCGCATCGAGCCGGTTGGTGGCCACGCGGTAGCGCAGGTCGAGATCGTAGGCGTCGACGCCGTATCCACCGTTGCCGGAGTGCGGGAGGTAGTCGTCGCCGACGCCGCGGGAACCCGCGGACGCCGAGGTCATGAGACCGTCGCGTGGTAGTCGGCGACCTTGACCTCGCGCCACGGCCCGATCGGGTTGCCGCTCCACCTGCTGCGGTCGGGGACGAGCTCCCCGCGCATCACGAGCGACGCCGGTCCGACCGTCGCGTGCGCCCCGATCCTGGCGGCGGGGAGGATGACGCTGTGCGGCCCGAGAGTGCCGCCGGTCTCCAAAGTCACCGTGTCCATGCTCATGATTCGATCATGGAACAGGTGCGTTTGCACGACGCAGCCGCGATTCACAGTGGATGCGTCGCCCAGCCTCACCAGGTCGGCCTCCGGCAGCCAGTAGCTCTCGCACCACACCCCGCGCCCGATCCGCGCGCCGAGGCTGCGCAGCCACCACACCAGGGCAGGCGTGCCGGAGGCGGCCTGGGCGAACCACGGCGCCGCCACCATCTCGACGAACGCGTCGGACACCTCGCTGCGCCACACGAACGACGACCACAGCGGATGCTCCGCCACCCGGATGCGCTGCACCAGTGCCCACTTCGCCACCGTGCTCACCGCCGCGGCGACCGCTCCGAACGCGAGCATCACCACGCCGCTGAGCAGCACGGCCGCCCACGGCCCCCAGGCTTCGGCGAGCGCCGTCAGCGTGAACAGCACGCCGAGCCCGATGGCGCAGGTGACGAACACGGGCACGATCCGGCACAGCTCCCAGAGCGCGCGGGCCACGCGGAGTCCCGCCGATGGGCTGTACGTGCGGCTGAGGTCGCCGCTCGCCGCGCTGCGCCGGAGTCGCACCGGGGGCGAGCCGAGCCACGACGATCCCGGCTTGGACTTGCGCGGTGCGGCGGACAGCACGGCGACGAGCCCGTCCTTCGGCACGCGGTGCCCGGGCGCCGCCATGCCGGAGTTGCCGAGGAAGGCGCGCGCTCCGATGTCGGAGCGGGCCACCCTGACCCGCCCGCCGCCCAGTTCGTACGACGCGACCAGAGTGTCGTCCGCGAGGAAGGCGCCGTCCCTCACCCGTGTCATCGCCGGGATGAGGAGCACCGTGGACGCCTCGACGTCCCTGCCGATGTCCGCCCCGAGCATCCGGAGCCAGACGGGGGTGAACAGGGAGGCGTAGAGCGGGAACAGCAAGGTGCGGGCGAGGTCGAGCACGCGCTCGGTCGCCCAGACCCCCCAGCCGACCGAGCTGCGCACCGGGTAGATGCCCTCGCGGAGCCCGAGGCCGAGCAGCCGCACGATCACGACCACGAGCCCGGCGAGCACGAACCCGGAGACCAGAGTGGCGGGAATGAGGGCCGCTGCGGCGCGCAGCGCAGCCTCGCCGATGGACGCCGACCCCGCCATCCCGAACGCGACGATCACGCCGCCGGCCGCGAACGCGACGATCGGCAGCAGCGCAACGACCACGCCGCCGACGGCGTATGCGGCCAGCCAGCGTTTGCGCAGCGGGGGCCGCTCCTCGTCCCACCACGGCTCGCTCGGGCCCACCCGCACCGCGGGGGATCCGGCCCAGCGCTCGCCCGACCGCACGCGGCCGAAGACCGACGAGCCCGGATCGATCTGCGCGTTCTTGCCGATGCGCGTTCCCGGCAGCAGGGTGCTCCGCGCGCCGACGGTGCTGTTCGCGCCGATCCGCACGGCGCCGATGCGCAGCAGGTCGCCGTCGATCCAGTATCCGGAGAGGTCCACCTCCGGTTCGATGGCCGCGCCGTCGCCGATCCGGAGCATCCCGGTGACCGGCGGCAGTGCGTGCAGGTCGACGTTCGGCCCGATGCGGGCGCCGAGCGCCCGGGCGTAATAGGAGATCCAGGGCGCTCCGGCGAGGCTGACCGCGCCCACCTGGTGGGCCACCTGCTCGGCGAGCCACAACCGCAAGTGCACGCCGCCGCCGCGCGGGTAGTCGCCGGCGCGCACCCCGGAGAGCAGCAGCCTGGCGCAGACGACCGAGATGGCCATCCGGCCGAACGGCGTCGCGAACACGAGCAGGCCGACGATCAGCAGCCAGGCCGGCGTCGCCGGCAGGAAGCCGAAGCCGTCGAAGAGCCGCAGGATCGCGGACGCCGTGAGGGCGTAGAGCAGCCAGCGCACACCGCTGAGGACGAACAGCGGCACCCCGAGCACGGTCTGCAACCACTGCATCCTGGCCGGGGTGGGCGGCACGGCGTGGGTGGATGCCGTCGCCTCGCGTGCACCGGATGCGCGGGAGGCGAGCTCGGCCGCCATCGCCCCGAGCCGGGGATGCGCGTAGATGTCGGCCACCGTGAACTCCGGATCGCGCTGCCGGATGCGCGTGACCAGCTGCGCGGCGGAGAGCGAGCCGCCGCCGAGGTCGAAGAAGTTGTCTCCGTCGCCGGAGACGGGGAGGCCGAGCACCGCCTGCCAGTCGGCGGCGAGGGCGCTGAGCACCGGGTCGGCGTCGAGGCCGGTGTCGGCGTCCGGGCCGTCGCCAGTGCTACCCCCTGCGCCGCTGCCGGAAGCGCTGCGTGCCTGACCGGCAGGGAGCGGCCACGGCAACGCGGCTTTGTCCACCTTGCCGGACGTACGGGTCGGCAGCTCGCCGAGCACCGCGAGCAGGGGGACGAGCGCGGCGGGAAGCTCCTCGCGCAGCCGGGCGAGGGCGGCCGCCCTGTCGAACGCGCCGGGATCCACGGCGGACACGTAGCCGACGAGCACCTGGTTGCCCGACTCCGTCGTCCGCACGGCGACCGCGGCGGCGGAGACGCCGGGCAACTGCTGCAGTGCGGACTCGATCTCTCCCAGCTCGATGCGCCGGCCGCCGACCTTCACCTGGTCGTCCGCCCTGCCCTGGAACAGCAGGCCGGCCGGGTCGAAGCGAACGAGGTCGCCGCTGCGGTACGCCCGCTCCCAGCCGAGCGTCGGCAACGGAGCGTACTTCTCCGCATCCTTCGCCGGGTCGAGGTAGCGGGCCAGCCCGACGCCGCCGATGATCAGCTCGCCCACCTCGCCGTCGCCCACCGGCATCCCGTCGGCGTCGACCACCGCCAGGTCCCAGCCGTCGAGCGGCAGACCGATCCGCACCGGCTCACCCGGCCGCAGGAGGGAACCGCAGGCCACCACCGTCGCCTCGGTCGGGCCGTAGGTGTTCCAGACCTCCCGCCCGTCGACGGCGAGCCTGTCCACCAGCTCCGGCGGGCACGCCTCCCCGCCGAAGATCAGCAGCCGCACGTTCTCCAGCGACTCGGCGGGCCACAGCGCGGCGAGCGTCGGCACCGTCGACACGATGGTGATGCCGCGCGTGGTCAGCCACGGACCGAGATCCATCCCGCTGCGCACCAGCGACCGCGGAGCGGGCACGAGGCACGCACCGTGCCGCCAGGCCAGCCACATCTCCTCGCACGACGCGTCGAACGCGACGGACAGCCCGGCGAGCACCCGGTCGCTCTGACCGATCGGCTCGTCCTGCAGAAACAGCCTGGCCTCCGCATCCACGAACGCCGCGGCGGACCGGTGGCTGACGGCGACGCCCTTCGGCGTGCCGGTGGAGCCGGACGTGAAGATGATCCAGGCGTCGTCGTCGGGGGTCGGCGCGGAGATGATCGGGGTGGTGGCGGTGCTGGGATGCGCCGGGGCGCCCTCGAAGAGCTGCGACGACGCATCCACCGGCACAGCGTCGAGCGCATCGGCCGGGTCGGTGGGCAGGTACTCGGCGTCACCGGTGATGATGCCGCGCACGGCCGCCTCGCCGAAGACCAGCTCCGCCCGCTCCTCCGGGTCGTCCGCATCCACGGGAACGTACGCGGCCCCCGCGGCGATCACGGCGAGGATCGAGATGTACAGCTCGCGCGTTCCCGACGCCAGGCGGATGCCCACCCTGTCGCCGCGCCGCACCCCGGCCAGCGTCAGCCGAGCGGCCACCCGCACGACCGCCGCCATCAGCTCGCGGTAGCTGAGCGCGCCGCGCCCGTCCTCCAGGGCGGACGCATCCGGATGCGCGGCCGCTGTGGCGCGCAGCACATCCAGCAGCGTGCGTGGCTCAGCGGCGAACGCGCCGCGGTCCAGGATGCCCGTGCGAGCTTCGGTCACGTGTCACTCCATCCGAACGGCGAGGAAACGAACCTATGGGGCCACAGTAGCCAGCAGGTGAACGACCGGCTACTGCGACCCGCCCGACGCGTGGGTGCGGTGGCGCGCTGCGGTCAACTTGTGGCGGACAGAGCCTCCACGAGACGCGCCTTGGTCATCGACGAATAGCCGACGACACTGCGGCTGCGCGCTCTGCGTCGGAGTTCGACGACGGTGAGTTCGGCCAGCACCTCGCTGGCGGGGACTGGGGTGACGGCGGTGGAGGAGGAAGAGGAAGAGGTGGTGCGCTTCGCGGGGGTGGGGCGCTTGGCGGGAGACTTCGGGGCAGTGGCTTTCGCGGGAGTGGCTTTGGGAGCGCTGGCTTTCGGCGCTGTGACCTTCGGGGCGGCGACCGTCCGCCCGGTGGCTTTTGGCGCGGTGGCTTTGGTTGCCGCCTTGGTCGCGGCTGGCTTCGCCGCCTTCCCCGCGTCCTTCTTCCCGCTCGTCTTCGTCACGGGCGTCTTCGCAGGGGGCGTCTTCGCGGCGGGCTTCTTCGCGGCGGGCTTCCCCGCCGACTTCTTACGCAGCCGGTCGAACTCGCTTGCGAGTTCTTCGACTTTCTTCCTGGCCTTCTTGTCGACCTTCTTCGCCGCGCGTTTCGCGTCGGCGAGCGCCTCTTCCGCCTTCGCGAAGGCGTCGGCGGCGGACTTCTGGAGCTTGGACTGTTTCGGCATTGCGGGCCTCCTCGGCGGATTTCCTGCGCGGCACGGCCAGTTTTGCACCATCCGGTCGCGCCGTCGACGAAATGTCGCCGGTTCTTTGCCTGTTGGTCACACTCCGCGCGTAGCGTGCGGTCCACCGACCAGGAGGTGGACATGACATATACCGAAGCTTTCGACGTGGTGGATGCCGGCGAAGGGCGCTGGGACATCCAACTCCGCGAGACCCTGCTCGTCGCAGGGCAGGTGTGGCGCACGGCCGCCGGTTTCCTGCTCTGGGACTGGGCGGACCGCCAGCTCGGCACCTTCCCCAGCCTCGCCGAAGCGCTCCGCACGCTCTGGGCGACGCAGTCCCGCGAGCGCCTCGTCTAGCGGCGCGTCCGCCGCGCCAGCGCAGCCACCGCACCGCCGCGCGCGTCTCCTACGCCGACGCGGCCAGCCCCGCGGCCAGCTCGGCGAACACGTCAGCGGCGTCGGCGGACCGCACCAGCGGTGCCGCCTGCCCGAGCCACAGCGACTGCAGGTCGCCGATGCCGCGGCGCGAGGCCTCGGCGCGGAAGCGTCCGGTGAGCCAGTTCTGCACGGGGAACGGGGCCACCGCTCCCGCCGCTTCGATGGTGCGCACCGCCCTGTTCGCCGCGCCGCGTGCCAGCCGTCCGCTCATCGAGCGGGTCAGCACCGTGCGATCGGCCGGTGTCTCCCTGATGGCCCTGCGGTGCGCATCCGTCGCCGCCGACTGGTTCGTGGCCAGGAACGCCGTGCCCACCTGCACTCCGGATGCGCCGAGCGCGAGCGCAGCACGCACGCCCCGCCGGTCCGCGATGCCGCCGGCCGCGATGACGGGCACGTCCACCGCATCCACCACCTGCGGGATGAGCGCGAACGTGCCGATCAGCGACTCCTCGGCCGGACGCAGGAACGAGACGCGGTGCCCGGCCGCCTCCATCCCGGTGGCGACGATGGCGTCGACGCCGCCGTCCCGCAGCGCGACGGCCTCCGCGACGGTCGTGGCGGTGCCGACCACCGCGATCCCTCGGGCGTGGGCGGCCTCGACCGCCTCGGGCGACGGCACGCCGAACACGAAACTGATGGCGGCAGGGGATGCGGCGAGCGTCGCCTCGTACTGCTCCTCGAACGTCGGGAGGTAGCGGTCGGGGCGGGTGGGGAGTTCGAGGCCGAGCTCGTCGAAGATCGGGCGGAGCGCATCCACTGCCGCGGCGAACTCGGCGTCGGTCACGTCGGCCTCGCCCTGCTCGACGTGCGGGAGCCACAGGTTGAGCGCGAACGGGCGCTCGGTGCCGGCGCGGAGTTCGGCGGCGGTCTGCTCGATGCGCGCCGCGTCATAGCCGTAGAGGCCGTAGCCGCCGAGCCCGCCGAGGTCGCTGACGGTGGCGGTCAGCTCCACCGAGGAGAGTCCGCCGAACGGCCCGAGCAGGATCGGGGTGTCGATCCCGAGCAGCGTGGTGAGTTCGGCGCTGCGCCTGTCTGTGCTCATCGGCGTCCCTTCCTCGATCGTTCCGTGCCCATGATCCTCCGCCTCCGCGATCCTCAGCGCGCGGTCCAGCCGCCGTCCACGTGCAGGGTCTCCCCGCTGATCAGCGATGCGCCGTCCGAGGCCAGGAACACCACGGCGTCCGCGACCTCGCGCGGCTCTCCGATGCGGTGCAGTGCCGCGATCCGGTCGATCACGTCGGCCTCGAACGCGGGATCGGCCAGCATCTCCTCCGTGCCGTCCGTGCGCACGAAGGTCGGCGCGACGCAGTTCACCCGCACCCCGTGCACGCCCCACTCCACGGCGAAGCTCTTCGTCAGGTGCGCGACGGCCGCCTTGCTCAGGCAGTAGACCGCCTCGCCCGGCAGGGCGACCGAGCCGGCCTGCGAGCCGATGTTCACGATCGAGCCGCCGCCGTTGGCGATGAAATGTGCGCCGACGTACTGGCTGAGGAAGAAGGTCGACTTCACGTTGAGGTCGATGAGAGAGTCGAAGACGTCGACCGTGTACTCCTCGATCGGACGGTCGGGCACGCCGCCTCCCGCGTTGTTGACGAGCACATCCAGTCCGCCGAACTCCTCGATCGCGCGGTCGACGGCCGCGTAACTCTGCGCCAGGTCGGTCACATCCATCCGCACGGGAAGCGCGCGCCTGCCCAGCGCCTCGATCTCGGCGACCAGTCCGGAGACCGCCGTCTCGTCGCGCACACCGAGCGCCACATCCGCTCCCGCAGCAGCGCTCGCCACGGCGATCGCCCTGCCCAGTCCGCGCGCCGCACCCGTCACCAGGACGCGACGTCCCTCCAGCTGATCGCCCATGCTCTTGCTTCCTCCGACACGTTGACCCCGAGGTTGACCCCGGACGAGTCAATCATCTCCCGGCGCCGCTCCCCTCGGGCGTGGTGAGCACGACCAGCTGCTGCGTCGCGCGCGTCATCGCCACATAGTGGTCGACCGCCCCCTCGATCCCCGTCCCGAACGTCTCTGGATCGAGCAGCACGACGAGGTCGAACTCGAGGCCCTTCGACAGCTCGGGCGTCAGATACCGGATGCGCGGGGACGGCGCGAACAGGCCGGCGCCGTCGCGGCCCGCCCCGATCACGCAGGCGATGCCCTCGCCCTCCTCGTGGTCGGCGAGCCACGCATCCAGGATCGGCTGCAGCTCTGTCGCCGGCGCGTGGGTCACCGGCAGGCCGCTGCTCCGGATGGAGGTGGGCACGTTCGCGTCGGGCAGCACCGCCCGGATGACCGGCTCGGCCTCCGCCATGACCTCCTCCGGGGTGCGGTAGTTGATGGTGAGCGAGGCCAGCTCGGCGTGCGGCAGGCCGATCCTGCCGAGGCGTTCCTGCCAGGTCTCCGTGAAGCCGTGCCTGGCCTGGGCGCGGTCACCGACGATCGTGAAGCTGCGGGACGGGCAGCGGAGGAGCAGCATCCCCCATTCGGCGTCGGACAGCTCCTGCGCCTCGTCGACGATGATGTGCGCGAATGGCCCGGCCAGCAGGTCGGGGTCGACGCTCGGCAGCGCCGCCTCGTCGATGAGACTGTTCTGCGCATCCGGTCTGCGCAGCATCGACATCACCAGCATCTCGGAGTCGTCTGCGGCGATCAGGTCGTCGATGACTTTCGCCATCTGCTCCCGCTCCGCCGCGAGGGTGGCGGCGCGGCGGCGGGCGCGCTTGGACGCCTCCGGGTCGCCGATGCGCCGCCGGGCCGCATCCAGGTAGGGGAGGTCAGAGACGGTCCAGGCCCGCGCATTCCTCCGGTGCAGCAGCTCCGCCTGCTCCGGCCTCAGCCACGGCGCGCACACCCGCAGGTATGCGGGCACCGACCAGAGGTCGCCGACGACGCCGACCGGGTCGAGCACGGGCCACGCGCGCGCGAACGTGCGGGTCAGCTCCTCGTTCTGCAACAGCGCCCTGCGCACCTGATGCGGGGGAACCTCCTCGTCGTCGAACCCGTCGGTGAGGATGTCGAGCAGTGCCTCCCAGACCTGGTCGCGCGCCTCGTTGTGCGGCGTGCCGGGGTCGGGCGCGTCGAACGCCTCCGCCCACTCCGCGGGGCTCAGCCGGAGATCCATCCAGGGCGTCTCGACCGTCAGGGCTGTGGAGGGGGGAACCTCGTAATACCGGACGGCCGCCTCCACCGCATCCAGCAGCGCGCCGGACGACTTCAGCGCAGCCACCCGCCGGTCGGCCTCCTCCTGCGCGTCTGCGCCTTCGGCGACGAGGTCACGGAGGGTGCAGATCTGCACGCTCTCCTCGCCGAGACCGGGCAGCACGTCGTCGACGTACGCGAGATAGCCCTGGCTCGGCCCGACGAACAGCACGCCGTCGTCGCCGCGCGAGATGCGCGGGTCGGAGTAGAGCAGGTAGGCGGCACGGTGCAGCGCGACGACGGTCTTGCCCGTTCCCGGCCCGCCGTCGACCACCAGCGGCCCCCGCGAGCCCGCCCGGATGATCGCATCCTGGTCGGACTGGATGGTGCTCAGCACGTCGCGCATCCTGGGCGAGCGGCTGCTGCCGAGGCTGGCGATGAAGGCGGACTGGTCGTCGAGCGCCGCCGCGTCCTGCAGGCCGTCCTCGGTGAAGACCTCGTCCCAGTAGTCGCTGACCCTGCCGCGCGTCCACCGGTAGCGCCGACGGCTGACGAGCCCCTGGGGATGCGCGTGCGTCGCCGCGAAGAACGGCTCGGCCGCCGGCGCCCTCCAGTCGATGAGCAGCCGCTTGCCGTCGCGATCGGACAGGCTGAGGCGCCCGATGTAGACGGGTTCCGAGCCGTCGTCGGCCACGATCCTGCCGAGGCACAGGTCCAGGGTGAAGCGGCGCAGCGCACGCAGCCGGGCGGTCAGCCGGTGCACCTCGATATCGCGGTCGAGGGCGGCCTGCCCTTCGCCGACGGGCGCCAGCCGCTCCTCGGCGAGCCGCCGTTCCAGCTCGGCGATCTGCTCGTCGAGGCTCGTGGCGATGGCGGCGAACTGTTCCTCGTCGCGCGCGATCAGGTGGGCGTCCCGCTTGGCAGCGAGTCGCTCGGGCAGGGCGAAGGCAGAGGGGGAGAGAGTCACGATGGACGATTCTGCGCCCGACAGGGGGTCTTGCGGCAAGCCCCCTGGTGTGCTATATATTAGAAGTGGCGGAGGGAGTTTTCCCTCCGTTTTCGTTTGTTAAGGGGCGGCTAGTCGGCCGGTCGCCACGGCTCGTCCGCGTGAGCGAGCCACACCTCCCGCGGGTGCAGCGACAGGATGAGCCGCTGCCCCTCGGTGCTGGGTTCGTCGAGCTCCCCGAACCACACGGCGGTGTCGCCGGCGATCACGATCGGCCTCTCGCCCGTCTCGATCACGACGATCTGGGATCCGCGGGTGTGGCCGGGAGCGGGCAGCAGCCGGACTCCCGCCACCAGCTCGTACTCGCCGTCCACGGCCGTGTACTGCACGCCGGGGGCGTCCACCCAGTCCGGGATCGTGTAATCGTCCAGCGTGCGGGCATCCTCGAGCTCCTGCCGCTGCACGTAGATCGGCCGACCGGCGAACAGGTGGTTGCCTCCGCAGTGGTCGAAATGCAGGTGGGTGTTGACCACCGCGGTGATGCTCTCGAGGTCCAGCTCGTCGTGCCGGTCGAGAGCATCGAGGCGCGGGTCCATGTCGGCCACCGCGGGGTGCAGCTGCGTCAGCCCGGTGTCGACCAGGATCCGCCCATCCGGATGGTCGATGAGATGCACGTAGACCGGCAGCCGCTCGTCCTCCCCGACGAGGAGACCAGCGACGCGGATGGGCGTGACGGCGACCGGATCAAGAGACATGCGGACACTGTACACAGCGGGGCGGGCGGGCAGGGACGCGAGCGGCGCGTGCGAGGCATCGGCCTTTGCTCGCGCCGCGGTCGCCCGAAGCATCAGCGTGAGCCGCGGGGCGAAGTCCAGGGCCAGATGCCCCCGCTCTGGATGGCGCTCACGCGCAGCTGCACTGTGAGTGACGGTGGCGGCGGGAGCGAACAGTAGCTTCGCGCGGTCTCTCGTTCCACGGAAACCTGCCCACCATCGGAACCGCCCTAGGCGTAGGCAAGGTAGGCGCCGGACTGCCCGGGTAGCTGCACCCGGAACACGGGGCGGAGGCCGAGCAGCTCGAGCAGGGCGACCTGCTGGGGAACCTCCTCGTTCGTCATGGTGACCAGGTCGTGGAGACCCCAGTCGTCCGCGATCCAGCGGAGCACAGCGTCGAGCAGGCGCCGATCGAGCCCGTCGTCCAGCCGCGAGCTGCGCACCCAGAAGCTCACCGTGCCCCGGACCCGGTCCCATTGGTTGCCGGCCAGAGGCGTGATCTCCGCAGTCGTGTACGAGCGCGCGTCACCAGGCATGAAATAGACACACCCGAGACACTCGGACTCGTCCGGCGTCAGCACCGTGTAGGTGAAACGCCGCCCGTCGCGGTGCCCGCGCTCCAGCCCTTCGACGTCGGCGAGGTCATCCTCGAGCGTGAAGTCGTCGGCCGGCCAGCCCGTCTGCTCCCACGGCCTCAACTGTTCCCGGCTCGCCATCACGGCGTCGTAGTCCAGCTCGACATCGGCGGCGACGAGCGGACGGAGCACGAACTCCGGCGTCGTCAACCGCTCCGGCACGGAGACCAGATCGGCAAAGTCCATGCGGTGATGCTAACCCGCCGCGGAACGGCTGAGTGCAAAGCTGATAACTGCGTGCAGCGCGATGGTGCACTCATGGATCTCACCGACGATCAGCCCGGGCCGTCCCCGGACCGTCCGGAGGAACCTGGTTCAGCAGCTGGTCGTACAACGGCGGCGGCGATTTCGCCAACGTGCTCCCGGGCTCCAACGTTGTGATGTCCAACGGCGCGGTCTGCCTGTCTGGCAGCCCTGGGGAGAACTTCCACTCGTAGGCAATTCGCGAAGGGCGAGGGTGCCTCCCTCGCCCTTCGTCATGCTCGCGCGAACCGCGTCAACGCCCGACCGTATGCGAAGGTATCTGATCGTGTCTGCGTCGAAACGAGCAGCGTCGACTCGCTGAGTCTCGCGGAGAACTCCCCCCGCACAGGAACATCGATGACGACACGCAGGCCCCTCTCCCACGCGGATCGCAGATCCTCTGACGTGGCGAACTCTGCCGACGCATTGTTGTGGAGTCCTCGCTGCCAGCGCGCGAACTCCTCACCGGGTTCAACACCCAGCCGTGTCCACAATTCTGTAGCCTGCGGCGCCTTCCACAGGTCGGGTCGCTCGGAGACTCGTTCCGGATCCAGCTCGTGGACCATGCGAGTGTGCTCAAGCGCTCGGTCCCAGAACGCCTCCCACGCGATCACGGAAAACGGGTCCGTCGACTCAACGGGTGCCCACGGGAGATCCGCTGGAGGCAGATCAGCCGCAGCTTCACCTACAGCCCGATGCCGCAGCCAAAGCAGTTCCACCAATGGTTCCGGATGCGCTGCGATCCTCACCTGCATCTCTGCAGGCCACCCCATCGACTCGTTATAACCCACGAACTGCATGTCGCCCCCCAAACCTTGAACACTCATCCGATCGTGCCTCACACTCACCGATCCCGTCGAGCATGATCGCCCCGGGCGCGCGGGCCCCGGCGCCACTTGATAGGGGATGAGCGCCGCACAGCCCAGGGCAATCCCGAGCAGCAACGTGGCGATCGACGCGCTGCTGCGTGGTGACTCTAGAATCGCGCTCATGACAACCGGCGCGAGCGACGAACCCGGCGACCAGAGCGCGTGGACTCCGCCGGACGACATGACCACGGGCACGGCGAGCCCTGCGAAGGCGGCCGTTGGTGACCGGCCCGTCTTCGCGTACATCGCCAGCCTTCCGCAACCGCAACGCCGCATCGCCGAACGAGTGGATGAGCTGGCAGCCGAAACCCTTCCCGGGCTCCGCCGCTCAGTGAAGTGGGGCATGTCCTACTACGGAGTCGGGGACGGATGGTGCTTCAGCTGCGGAGCTTTCGCCGGCCACGTCAAACTCATGTTCATCAACGGCGCGACGCTCGACCCGGTTCCGCCCGTCACACCACTCGGGATGGGCAAGGCAACTCGAGGCGTGGAGATCGAGTCCGTCGACGACATCGACGAAAATCAGCTTGCCGATTGGATGAAACAGGTCACCTCCCGGCCCGGACTGGGCGGCCCGAAGCGCTAGCAAGGCAACAGAACTCTCGCAACCAGCCTTCTGGACGCGGAATAGCGACGGCGGGCGTCGGACCTCAGTCGCTCTCGCCGAACTTCTCCGTCGCCTCGCGCCCGGCGGACGTCGCCCGCTGCAGGAACCCGGCGATGGTCTCCAGCTGCTCCGTGTCGTACCCGGCGCAGAGATCGTCCATCCGGGTGTTCATGTCGGCGTAGAGGCGGAACATGTCTCTACTGCGTTCGGGCAGTGCCCGGAGGAGGACCGAGCGACGGTCGGCGGGGTCGCGGTCGCGGGCGATCCAGCCGCCCTTCTCGAGCCGGTCCAGGATGCCCGTGAGCGTCGCCGGGTGGAGGCCGGTCAGCCGCGCGAGCGTGCTCGGGCTGATGGGGCCGTTGGCGGAGACGATGTCGAGGCAGTCGAGGTCGATGTCGCGGAGTTCGGCGGCCATCCCGACCTGGTGGTTGAGCACGGACAGCTGCACCCGGAGGTCGCGGAGGGACTGCTTGACGGACGCGGCGGCGCGGCGCTGCATCCGCTGGTTCGGGCGCTGTGCCGGGCGCTCAGATGATCCTGAAGTCATATGGTATCGTTTCCGTATTATATGGTTTCCTAACCCAAGAGTAGCGGAGACAGCATGGACATCGTCGTATTCGGGGCCAACGGCCCGACCGGCCGGCTCCTGGTCGGGCAGGCGCTGGCGGCGGGCCACGCCGTGACCGCCGTCACCCGCGATCCGGACGGCTTCCCCCTGAGTGACGCATCCCTCCGGGTGGTCGAAGCCGACGTGCACGACACGGCGGCGGTCGCCTCCGTGGTCCGCGGGGCGGACGCGGTGCTCTCCGCCCTCGGCGTTCCATACGGACGGCAGCCGATCACGGTCTACTCCGACGGCGCGACCAACATCCTGAACGGGATGCGCGCGGCCGGCGTGCGCCGCTTCGCCTGCGTGAGCTCCAGCGCCATCGACCCAGCAGCAGGACCGCACGGCGGCTTCTTCTTCGAGCGCGTCCTGCAACCCGTGATCGTCAACCTGTTCGGCAAGCAGCTCTACACCGACATGCGCCGGATGGAGGCGATCGTCACCGCGAGCGATCTCGACTGGACCATCGTGCGGCCATCCGGCCTGTTCGACGCATCCGGGGTGAGCGAATACGACTACGCGGAGCGGTACACCCCGGGCGCATTCACCTCCCGCGCCGACCTCGCCGATGCGCTCCTCCGCCAAGCGACGGAACCCGAATACGTGCGCACGATCGTCGCCGTGTCGACCTCGGCGGGCGCCCCCACCGTGCGCGAACTCATCGTGCGGGAGGCGCTGGGCAAGAAGTGACGCCGCCGCCCGGCTACCTCACGGTGACGGAGTTGGCCTTGTCGTTCATCGAGCCGAGGTTCGTCGCGTTGGCGCTGTATCCGTACGAGGCGCCGGTGTAGTTCGTGCCCTGCCACAGCTTCGTGGTGCAGTTCGAGAAGCTCTTGAACGAGCTGACCCTGCCGGACCAGCCGACGTTGCCGAGCGGCCCGAAGTACCAGACGGTGCTGCCGTTGCAGGCGCTCGAGTTGGTGATCTGGAAGAACGATCCGCCGTATCCCGCGTCGTCGAACAGCTGCGCTTGGACGAACGTGGCCTTCGCGCCGGCCAGGACTGCCGGGCCGGGCGCGCCGACCGGGGCGGCGAGCGCATCCACGGTGGCCCCACGCGCTCCGCTCGGGGCGACGACGAGGAGGTGCTGCTGCTCCAGGACCGCCTCGTTCAGGTCGTCTCCGTCGTCCACGCACACCACGGATCCGGTGCCGAGGTCGTATGAGCAGGACTGCGCCGGAGACGAGGGAGCCCCGGGCGCCTCCGCGGTGGCCCCGTTCGCCGCGCCGCCGACGGACAGGAACCCGGCCGACAGGGCGGCGACGCTCAGCGCCGAAGCGAGAAAACGGCGCGATCGAGCCGTGGTTGTGATTGCCATTGCGACTTCTCCCCCGAAGTGAAAACACGCCCGACCGATACCGGGCAGCCTCATTCTGTCTCTGGCTCGCCGGTGGCACAAGAAATCAGTTCCGAGTCCGGTTGAGAGGATTCGGCGTGGAGGCACATTTCTTAGGCATGAGCGATTTGGCCGAGGTGAGGCCGGCGGGGGACGCGACGGGACGGTCCGAGTCCACGGACCGGGCCCTCCTGCGCGCGCTCTCCGGCGGTAGCACGACCGCGCTCAGCGCTCTCTACGACCGGCACAGCCGTGTGGTCTACGCGTACACCGCCGCGCGACTGGATGCCCGCGAAGACGTCGAAGAGGTGAGCCAGGACGTCTTCGTGACGCTCTGGCGCAAGCGCGCCACCATCGAACTCGCCGGGGAGTCTGCACTGCCCTGGCTCCTCGTGACGAGCCGCAATCTGATCGCCAACCGTCGACGCTCCCTCCACGTCCACCAGAAGAGACGCACAGACGACCCTGTCGACGGGTCGGTGCCGGACCCGCGCCCTGGGCCGGATGTGCTCGCCGAGCAGCAGCAACTGCTCGCATACGTCGAAAGCGTCGTCGCCGCGCTCCCCGAGCCGGACCGCACGGTGTTCGAGCTGTGCATCCGCGGCAGCCACAGCTACGACGAGGCCGCCGCGCAGGTCGGCATCACCCCCGGCGCGGTCCGCAACAGGCTGTCCCGACTGCGCGGACGCCTCAGAAGCGAACTCGAAACCCTCAGGGGGATGCCATGACCAACCCCACCTTCCTGCCGACCGACGATCGCTTCGACGAGCTCAAGCAGTCGATGTTCGCCGAGATCACCCGCGCCGAACGGCGTCGCACCCGCAAACACCGGATCGTCGCCCTCGGCATCGCAGGAACGATCGCCCTCGGCACCACGGCAGGAGCGATCGCCATCGCGGAAGCATCCCAAGGCCAGATCAACTACACCGCAGACTGCTACGGCGCCGCCGATCTGGGCGCCCGCCACGGAACCTCCCTCTACGGGCCGGGCGACCAGGATGCGAAGACACCGACACCGCTCAGCGAGCGCATCTCCCTGGCCGAGGAGATGTGCGCTGCGACCTGGCGGATCGGCACGTTCTCCCCCGGCGGCTCCACGAACACGAAAGAGTTCCCCGTCCCCGACCTGGAAACCTGCCAGCTGCCCGACGGGCGACTGGCGGTCTTCCCCTCCGACCTGGCCGCGAGCGAGCTCTGCCCGCAACTCGGCCTCGCAAGCCCGCACGAATGAACACGGGGAACCAGTTCGTGCGGAAAGGGACGGTGCCCGCCGCATCACATGCCTGGGGGTGGGCAGCGGCGGGCACCATCCGACCAGACGTGAACACGGAACGGACCGGATGCCCACAGAGGGGCACCGGAGACAGATATGAGGAGATCCCATGTCCACTCACTACATCGACCCGGCCGCCATCGAGCTGCCACCGACCGAACCGATCGACATGACGGCGCTGCTGGAGCGGGTGTTGGCGGAGACGCCTTAAAGTTTCACATTTAGCGTATTGAGCGGCAAATGTGTAGTCCGTAATTTTGCGGACTGGCGCCCGTAGGCGCGGCCCGTAATGCTGGAGTGACGGGGCGCGTCGAGGACTGCAGGCGGGGCCCCACTTTCGAAGCAGGGACACATGGCACAACGACGTCTGACAACAATCCTCACCGCCATTCTCGGCGCGGGAGCACTCGCCATTGGATCGGTCGCTCCCGCAAATGCGGAGCAGCCAGGTTCACAGGTGGGGGCCGCGGAGCGTGATTTGGGTGCCCCAGACGTTCGCCTGTACGTGCGCGGGAGCAGCGAGACCGTCGAACTCACGCCCGAGTTCGTCAGCGCCAACGCGCTCCCCGACCATGACCAATCCCGCGCGAACGCACGACTTATTTCCTGGGACCAGTGGTTCGGCTGCTTCACTCTCAACAACGAGGCCGATATCTTCGGCGAGTACGCCTTCCCCTGGGATGGGGATCTGCGCCCGGTTCGCCTCAAATGCGGCAACGCGACGTACGGGTACAAGCACATCCGGAACAAAGAGTCGAACTGGCAAGACAAACTCGACACTGCGCGCGCCTACGGATGGAATTCGGGGCACTACGGAATCCACAGTTGGGAAGATCTGATGTCGGCTACCACCGCCGCAATAGTGCGGTTCCCGGACTACATGGCCCACAACAGCGTCGGTAACAAGTGGTGCAGCAACACTGAGCTCTTCCTCCAGGATGTGAAGACCGGCAAGCCCGTCTATTCGTTCCGCGCGGAGGCCGCTTGGGCATCGGACAGCGACAGGCTCATCAGCACGTTCCCATCGAGCCGACAGGTCTGTTGACCCGAGTCGACACAAGCGAGCCGACCACGCATGTCAACCAGGCCGTGGCCGGCTCCCGTCATTCGTGCCCACGTCGATGCTCCCTTGACACTTCCGCAAAGTCCCACACTTCGGCCTGAAGTCTGTCAGCGATGTCGTCGCCGCGAGTATTCCACTCGCGTCCGGTGGATGCGTCCAGCCAGCCAGAATCGAAGCGGAAGCCGGACTCCCAGGTCTCGTACCATTCGCGCATGTCATCGACGAGGCGCTCGCTGAGCCCGTAGACATCTGGCGTCGGTGTCGGGTCTTCGGTGTCGGACTCCCATAGCGGCCACGGGTTGCCGTGATCGGGAAAGAACCGGATTATCCTGAGCTCACCATTGTGCTGCAGCGCTGCGCGACGGAGCGCGCGCTCTCGAGACATTCCGGTGGCCACCCACACCTCGATCTGCGTGGTGGGGTGGACGATCCATTCGCCGTCAGCCGCGTTCATAGTCCCCACGTTACCGACGGCGGAGGACTGGCCGTACGACAGAGATCCTGCACGTCAGGCATCCACGCGCGAATGGGTAGACGCGACGCGGAGTGGCTTGCAGTGGTCCCCGGCCGCGCCGAACCGCGAAACGTCACTCCACGCTCAGGCTTATCCCGTCTGGCAGCTCTGATCGGAGGAGCTGGATGACCTCGGTTCGGTCGCTGTCGAAACGCTGGAAGTTCTCCTCCGAGTCCCAGCCGTCGAACGGATCGGCGTGCTCGCTCCAGAAGTCGTAGAGCCGGCGGAGACGCTTGGTGAGCTCCTCGGAGAGACCGAAGTCGCTCGGCTCCATCGTGTACTTGTCTGTGCCGGACTCCCAGAGCGGCCAGCGGTGGCCCCAGTCGAAGAAGAACCTGATCGTGCGCGCGCCTGTCATGGTGAACCGATGGCTTGTCAGCAGCTTCCCTTGGTCTTCGATGTGGCGGTGATGATCAGCTTATTGTTCTCGGACCACCGGCCGGCGGGCTCGAAACGCATCGCCAGTCTCCCGCCAAGCCGCTACCGCAGCACCCCGAGCGAGCGCGCCGTCGACACCGCGGCCGTGCGCGACGCGACGCCGAGTTTCGAGAACACGTGCACCAGGTGCGATTTCACCGTGGCGTCGGTGACGAAGAGGCGGCGGGCGATTTCGGCGTTGGATGCACCGTCGGCGACGAGTTGCAGCACCTCGATCTCGCGGGCGGAGAGGCTCACGCTGGGTGAGCGGAGTCGTTCCATCAGGCGGCCGGCGATGGCGGGGGCGAGCGCGCTCTCGCCGGCCGCCGCGCTGCGGATGGCCGCGATCAGGTCGCCGGGAGGCGCGTCTTTCAGCAGGTAGCCGCTCGCGCCGGCCTCCACGGCGCCCAGGATGTCGCCGTCGGTGTCGTAGTTCGTGAGCACCAGCACGTACGGCGGCGCATCCAGGGCCCGGATACGCCTGGTCGCGTCCGCTCCGCTCTGGCCGTCGGCGAACTGCAGGTCCATGAGCACCAGCTCGGGGGCCGTCGACTCTGCGAGGGCGACGGCCTCGTCGGGGGTGGCGGCCTCGCCGATCACCTGCAGGTCGTCCTCGCCCTCCAGCAGCGCCCGGATCCCGGCGCGCACGACGGGATGGTCGTCGGCGATCACGATGCGGATCATCGCGCATCCACCGGGAATGTCACGGTCAGCGTGGTGCCGCGGCCGGGCGCACTGTCGACGCTGAGGTCGCCGCCGAGTTGCTCGACCCGTTCGGCGATGGCGCGCAGGCCGAACGAGTCGGAACCGGCCGCGCGGGCGCCCACCAGTTCCGGGGCGAAGCTGAAACCGTCGCCGTCGTCCGAGACCGTGAGCGTCACCTCGGTGTCCGTCGCGTCGAGCACGACCCTCGCGACCGTGGCGTGCGCGTGCTGGCGCACGTTCGCGAGTGCACCCTGAGCGATGCGCAGCAGGGCGGTCTGCACGGTCATCGGGAGGTGCCCGGTCTGCGACGTCTCGACCTCGATGCGGAGGTCGCCGTCGGTGCCCGGCTGCTGTTCGCCGAGGCGGGCGAGTGCTTGCGCGAGCCCGTCGTCGAGCAGCGGCGACGCCAGCTCCCGGATGAACCTGCGCGTGTCCGCGAGCCCTTCCGCCGCCGTCTCCCGCGCGAGCCGGACGTGCTCGGCCCCGGGCCGGTCGCCGTCCGCGCGCTCGGCGGCGTGCAGCAGCAACTGGATGCTCGACAAGCCCTGCGCGACCGTGTCGTGGATCTCGCGGGCGAGGCGGGAACGCTCGGCGAGCATCCCCTGCTCTCGTTCGCTCTCGGCCAGGCGGTCCCTGGTCGCGACGAGTTCGGCGAGCAGCGCCTCGCGCTCGGCGGCCTCGCGGGCGAGTGCGCGGTAGCCCAGGCCGATCAGCAAGGCGACGGCGGCACCGACCACGGGGCCGATCACGCCTCCGACGGTGAAGCCGCCGTGCATCCCGAGCGCGACGATGGCGACGCCGGTCGCGGCGACCACGGCCGCCGGGCCGAGCAGGCCGGGGAGCACGTGCAGGTAGAGGAAGAACATCGGGAAGACGAGGTACGCCGCCTCGGGCACCAGCACGATCAGGCCGATCCAGATGACAGACAGCCCCACGATCCAGAGAGCGGCAGCCGCTTTCCTGCGTCGCTCCGGCACGAACCGCATGAACGCGACCAGTGCGTAGACGACGGCGAACGCCGCCGTGAGCGCCAGCGACGGACCGAGCGACGGGCCGCCCACCAGGAACACCCGCACCAGCACCAGCACGAGCAGGCCGACGACGAGCAGGTGGAGGCCCGTGCGCAGCCCGACGAAGACGGGGGTGAGGGTGTTGTGCGGCATGACGCTTCCAGCGTAAGGACTCGGCGCCTTGGGGGCATCCATCGAAAGTTCGAGCACAGCATCCACAGGCTTGACGATGACCGGGATGCGCGCGGAAACGAGGCTGGAAGACGTGCCGGGACGACGCTCCCGGCCGGAAAGGAGACACCGTGTTCGTCGCATGGCGCGACCTGCGGTTCGCCAGAGGCCGCTTCATCCTGATCGGCGCCGTCGTCGCGCTCATCACCGTCCTCGTCGGGTTCCTGGCCGGGCTGACCGGCGGGCTGGCGTTCCAGAACGTGTCCGCGGTGCTCGACCTGCCGGGAAACAGGCTGGTGCTGCAGCAGACGGACGGGAAGACGGCGGGATTCTCGGAGTCCGAGCTGTCCGAACGGACGGTGGAGGCCTGGCGGAGCGCGCCGGGGGTGCGCGAGGCGCTGCCGGTGAGCATCGTGCAGGGACGGGCGACGGCCGGCGGGACCGGCGGGACAACCACCGGCGTGGCCCTCTTCGGGATGCCCGCCGGCGATTCACCGGACGGTTCCTCACTGCGCAGCCTGGTCCCCGCGAACGACGACGAGGTCGGCTTGTCGACCGGAGCCGCCGCCGACCTGTCCGCCCGCGTGGGCGATCGGGTGAGCATCGCGGGCACCGCATACCGGGTCGCGTCGATCGGCGGCGACCTCTGGTACAGCCACACCCCGGTGGTCGCTCTGACGAGCAGCGCGGCGGCCGAGGCGGAGAAGCGGATGGGCGGGAGCGGCGCATCCACGGTCCTGGCGGTGACCGGCGACCCCGACTGGGATGCCGTGGGCCGGTCGACGGGGACCGTCGCGCTCGCGCCGCTCGCCAGTCTGACCGCGCTGGAGACCTTCAAGTCGGAGATCGGCTCGCTGGCGCTCATGGTGGTGATGCTGTTCGGCATCTCGGCCCTGGTGGTCGGCGCGTTCTTCACTGTGTGGACGATGCAGCGCTCCGGCGACATCGCCGTGCTCAAGGCCCTCGGCGGGACGACCGGCTCCCTGGTGCGCGACGCGCTCGGGCAGGCACTGGTTGTGCTCGTGGCAGGGATCGGCATCGGACTCGCCGCCGTTGTCGGGCTCGGCACCATCGCCGGCGGGGCGCTGCCGTTCCTGATCAGCCCGCTCACCACTCTCGTGCCCGCCGGGGCGATGGCCGTTCTCGGTCTCGCCGGCGCGGCCGTCGCCCTCCGGACCGTCACCTCGGCGGATCCCCTCACCGCACTCGGGAGCAACAGGTGATCACCCTCGACAACGTCACCCTCACCTTCCCGGACGGCGCATCCCGCGTGACGGCCGTGGATGCGGTCACCCTGCACGGCCGCGCCGGCCGCGTCACCGGGATCACCGGCCCGTCGGGCTCCGGCAAGTCGAGCATCCTGGCCATCGCCGGCACGCTCATCCGTCCGGACTCCGGTCGCGTGCTGATCGACGGGGTGGATGCGGCCGGGCTGTCGCGCACGGAGGCCACGGCGCTGCGGCGGTCGCGCATCGGCATCGTGTTCCAGCAGTCGAACCTGCTGCCGTCGCTCACCGCCCGCGAACAGCTGCAGGTGATGGGCGAGCTCGGCGACCGGCCGTCGCGCGGGCTGCGGCGTGCGGTGCGGGCGCGGGTGGACGACCTGCTCGACGCGGTGGGCCTGTCCGGCCAGGCCGACCGGCGCCCCGCGCAGCTGTCCGGCGGGCAGCGGCAGCGGGTCGCGATCGCGCGGGCGCTCGTGCGGGAGCCGCGGGTGCTGCTCGTGGACGAGCCGACCAGCGCGCTCGACCAGGAGCGCGGCGCGGCGATCATGGACCTCATCGGGCGCCTCAGCCGCGAACGGGACACGGCGACCCTGCTGGTGACGCACGACCTGGGGCACAGCGGCGCACTGGACGAGCTGGTCACCGTGGTCGACGGCCGCGTGGTCGAGGCTGCGGTCGGGACCACGGCCGCGAAACACCAGTAACTGTCGCGAAACTCCCGGGATGCGGCGCAGTTACTGGTGTCTCGCGGCGCGGAGCGGCGGTTACGCCTGCAGGGCGAAGCCGCCCGTCCAGGCGATCTGCTCGCCGACGGCGAGCGTCAGCTGCAGGAAGCCGAGGGCTTCGAGCTCGCGGGCGCGCTTGAGCGAGCCGGCGTCGACGGCCTTCACGCCTCCGGCGGTGATGGCGGCGGCGAGCTCGGCCTTGGCCGCGTCGTCGTCTCCCGCGATGAGGACGGTGGTTTGCACGTCGCCGACCTTCTTGCTCGCGAGGGTGGCCGCGAACGTCGTGTTGAACGCCTTGACGACCTTCGAGCCGGGCAGCTTGGCGGCGATGACCGCAGCGGCCGAGCCGTCGGCGGGGACCACGAGGCCGTCGAAGGTGGCGAAGTCGAGCGGGTTGGTGATGTCGACGACCGTCTTGCCTGCGAGGGCGTCGCCGTACTGGGCGATCACGTTGTCGACCTCCGGATACGGCACGGCGAGGACGACGATGTCGCCGTTCACTGCACTGCCGGTGCGGCCGAGGTACTCGACCGTGCTTCCGCCGTCGGCGACGACGCCGCCGATCGCCTTGGCCATGTTGCCGTTTCCGATGATGCTCACCGAGGTCATGATGCTCCTTCCGGCCGAAGCCGATTTAGTTGATGCTTCAACTATTACTCGGATTTAGTTGAAGTGTCAACTACTTTGCTAGAGTGGTGGTCATGACAGACGCCGAGGCACTCGAGGGACGCGAGAAGGACGCGTGGCTCGGCCTCCTCGCGCTCGTCCAGCTCCTCCCCGGTGCGCTCGACACGCAGCTCAGCCGCGACTCCGCCGCCACGCACTACGAGTTCTTCGTGCTCTCCCGCCTGGCCGAGGCACCCAACCACCGGATGCGGTTGAGCGCGCTCGCGACGGCGACCAACGCATCCATGTCGCGGTTGAGCCACGTCGCCAGCCGCCTCGAAGCGCGCGGGCTGATCCGCCGCCAGCCGTGCGAGGAGGACGGTCGCGCGACCAACGCGGTCCTCACGCCCGCCGGCGAGGACTTCGTGCGGGATGCATCCCCCGGCCACCTCGACACCGTCCGCTCGACGCTGCTCGGAGCACTGACGGCGGACCAGGTCGAGCAGCTGGCCGCGATCTCGACCACCCTGGTGACCGCGATCGACCCCTCCCGCCGCCCGAGCGACTCCTGCGCGAGCATCGTCGAGGCCGCGAAACACCAGTAACTGTCGCGAAACGCCCGGGATGCGCCGCAGTTACCGGCATCTCGCGGCTCAGGGGCGATCGAGCCAGCCGAGGCGGCGACGGACCGCGGCGGAGCCGGCGGCCGGGTAGTCGGGCCAGCCCGGGGCGAGCAGGTCGTCGGCGAGGTCGAGCATGGTGCGCGCCGCCGTCTCCGGGTCGGCGGCGAGCGCCGCGGCGATCCGGTGCGCCTCGCGTGGGTACGACTGCTCGAAGCGACGGCGCGCATCCAGGTTGTCGCGCGTGGCGGCGCTGGCGGGCACGCGCTCGGTGATCAGGTCGATGAGCGTCCCCTCCGCCTCCTCCCGGATGACGTGGGCCCCGCTGAGCAGTTCGCCGCGGCGGGTGCGGCCGACACCGACCAGCAGCTGCACCAGGAAGACCGCAGCGGCGGCGGCACCGGAGGTGTGGATGCGCGGCACGGTCGCGGTGGTGACCTCACGCATCCACTGTCTCACCTGGCCGCCGTCCCAGAAAACCTCGGACGCGTTCGCGGAGAACGTGCGCAGCTCGCTCTCGTCGACCACGGCGAACTCGAGCACGTGGCCGTCGTCGTAGAGCGCCTTGAAGCCGTCGTGGTGTTCCCGCCCGACCGCGACCAGGCGCCCATGATCCGGCAGCCAGGTGAGGTCGGTGCGGAAGCGCTCCTGCGCGCCGGGCACGGTCACGATCGCGAAGTCGTGATCCGACCACTCGTCGACCCGCCGGCGGTCGGCCGTTGAACCCATGCCGACGAAGCCGATCACGTCGGGCTCCGCCTCCGCCCACGCGCGCAGGCGGTCGATGAAGTCCTCGAACGCCGAGACGACGCCAGAATTCATGAGCTCAGTCCTCGGCGGCGTCATCGTCTGCGGCGAACACCGGCAGCATGCGCCCCGCGGCCTCCGCGCGGACGAACACCGGGATCGCGTCGAGCGGGGTGTCCACCGTGACGGTCGCGCCTCCCGCGAACTGCTCGCCCGTCCAGGCGTCCACCCACGAACCGGCAGGGAGGTAGACCGGCCAGCTGGTCGCGCCCTCGGACAGCACGGGGGCGACGAGGAGGTCGTCTCCGAGCATCCACTGCGGCTCCGTCGACCAGACGGCCGGGTCGGCCGGGTGGTCGAAGTAGAGCGGGCGCATCAGCGGGCGGGCGGTCGCGACCGTGATCGCCGCCTGCTCCGCCAGGTATGGCACGAGACGTTCGCGCAGCTTCGCGTACCGGCGGAACACCGGGATGACGCGGTCGTCGCCCGAACGCTCCTGGATGTTCCACGGCGTGCGGTCGCGCGACGGCGTGCGATGGTGGTTGAACTCGGAGTGGTACTGCATGATCGGCACGAACGTCGCGGCGGCGACCGAGCGGAGGAACAGCTCCGAGGAGGGCACGTCGCCGGAGAAGCCGGCCAGGTCCCAGCCCCAGTAGACGATGCCGCTCGCGGCGGCGGAGAGTCCGGCGAGCATCGACCAGCGGAACGCCTCCCAGGTCGAGTTCTCGTCGCCCGCCCAGAACGCGCCGTGCGCCTGCGAGCCGGTGAAGCCCGCGCGGCTGAACGTCACGGGCGCCTTGCCCGCCGAGCGGAGCAGGTCGCCGTACGCCGCGGCGTACGCGACGGGGAAGGTGTTGTTCTTCTCGTCGCCGCGCCTGCCGTCGAGGTAGACGAGGTCGCTGCCCCAGGCATGCTCTCCACCGTCCGTCTTGAAGCCGTCGATGCCGACCTCCTCGACGAGGTAGCGGCGCTTCTCCGTCCACCAGCGCGCTGCGCGCTCGTCGGTGAGGTCGGGCATCAGGCCGAGCGGGAACCACCAGCCGCGGTTGCGGTACGGACGCAGGCTGCCGTCCGGGGCCTCCTCCCGGATGAGCACGTTCTCCCTGATCGCCGCTGCGGCGTCCGCGGCGACCTGGTCGCGGGGGTGCGGGCGCATCTTGATGAGCGGGATCTGCCACAGGTGCAGCCGGATGTCCCTGGCGTGCAGTTCGTCCGTCATGCCCTTCGGGTCCGGCCACGCGCCGTCCTCGGGGAACTCGAAGTCGGCGAGGCGGTGCGGCGCGCCGTCCTCGGTGACGGCGGCGCGCGCATCCCGGAACGCGGTGAACGTGCTCTCGTCGCTCCACGCCTCGATCACCACGGAGCCGACGGGGATGTCGTGCTCGCGGTGCAGGTCGGCCTGGCGCATGACCTCGGCCTGCGTGTTCCACTCGTTGCCGCTCGCCCACAGCCGGAACACCCAGTCGGGCAGCTCGACCGGGGTGCCGGCCTCGGCGAGGAAGCCGCGCAGCACGTCCGTCGGGGATCCGTCGAAGAAAGCGACGGAGAGCAGGTCGCCGGAGGGACCGGATGCGTCGACCGGGGCGTCGAGCTCGGCCTCGACCCGCAGCTCGGAGGGGGTGGATGCGCCGACGTCGAACCAGACGCGACGGGACGTGCGGACGTGGAAACCCCATCCATCGCCGCCCACGACGTGCGCGAACGGCATGGGCAGGTAGGTCTTCCGCTCCGCGCCCTGGTTCTTGTACTGCTCGAACACCACGGAGTCGAGTTCGGCGCCGCGGTGGTCGAGCGCGTCGTAGCGCTCGCCGAAACCGGTGACGTGCTCGCCGTCGGCCAGCGGGAGCGCGAACCGGATGCGCGTCGCCCGCTCGCCGTCGTGCAGCACGGAGACCGAGCCGGGGACGACGCGGGATGCACCGGATGCGCCGGATGCGGTCGCTACCGCCCCCGCATCCACCGGCTGCCACTGCGCCGCGCGGAACGAGAACCAGCGCGTGCGCTCGCTGCGGCCGTCGGTGTGCGTGGCCGTGAAGCGGTAGCGGTATGCGCCGCCGAACCGGAGCGGCGGGGTCTCGACCTGCCAGCCACCGACCGCTCGGGCGAGCCTGGCCTGCGCGGAGGCGAGGTGGCCGCCGTCCTCGGTGCGTCCGCGGGAGGAGCTGGCGACGCGGGCGAGCGGGAGCACGAGCGACTCGGGCGTGCCAGCATCCGCATCCAGGCCCGCATCCGGCCGCCAGGCGAACTCGACGGCGACCGCATCCACCATCCCACTGGCGCGCACGCCGAGCACGGCGGTCGAGCCGGCCTCGGGGATGACCGGCGAGCGCTGCTCGGTGTCGATCGAGTACGGGTGGCCGGAGCCGGACGGGCGGTGGCGGATCATCGGGTGGGTCCTTCCGGGAGCGACGTGAGCGACGTAAGCGAGGTGAGAGTCGGGTCGAGTTCGACGGCGAGACGGATGAGCATGGCGTGGCTCCACAGCAGCGGGGTGGCGACGGCGCCCCAGCGGTCGAGCCACTCCTGGCGCATGCCGGGGGCGATCAGGTGGCCGTCGACCTGCTCGGGGAGGTCGAGGTCGGCGGTGGCCGTCGATGCCGCCCACGCGAGCAGTTCCGCCGCGCGCTCCCGCTCGCCCGCCGCGGCGTGCGCCAGGCCGAGGAAGCAGCTGAGGATGGGCCAGCGGCCTCCGCCGTAGAAGGTGTCGCCGAGGTAGCGGTGCACGCCGCCGTCGACCGTGAGCTGCCGCTCCAGGGCGTCGATGGTTGCAGCGGCGAGCGCCGAGCGCGCGTCCAGCATCCCGAGCGGGGCGATGGCTGCTGCAAGGCTGCCGTCGACGGTGGCGACGCCGAGCCATTTGGTCAGGTGGCCGTCGCGCACGCCCCGCTCAGCGACGACCTCGCGGATGGCCCGGGATGCGGCCGTCGCCTCCTCGGCGCGCGTGCCGCTCACCAGGCCGGCGCGCACCGCGGCGTCCAACCCGGCCGAGACGCAGGCCAGCGTGGAGACGTGCACGGACTCGCTGTGCTCCTCCCACCAGTCGTAGCACGGGCGGTCCCAGGAGCTGGTGAGGTAGTCGACCGTCAGCTCGGCCGCTTCGCGCCAGCCGGAGAGGTCGACGCCGTGCCGCTCGGCGTGGGCGACGAGCGCCCACAGCCAGGTGCCGTAACCGTCGAGCTGGAAGTCCCACCACTCGTCGGTGCCGTCCTGGCCGTCGTACGTGAACCGCGCGGGAAGCATGTGCTCCCCGGCCGGCGGTCGTCCTGCCCTGGTCTCGTTGACGATCCAGTGGATGTGGTCCGCCCGCGCCGTGAGCACCCGCGCGCACCAGTCGAAGAAGGCCGTCGCCGATGCCTCGTCGCCGTAGGAGGAGACGCCATCCGCGATGAACGATCCGTCGCGGAACCAGCAGTATCCGGCGTATGCGGAGAACGTGGGACTCGCCGGGTATGCGCCTTCCGGCGTCTGCAGCGCCGCGATCAGGCGGTGGCCGGAGGCGGCGAGGTCCGCGATCCCGGCGAGCGCGGTCTGCGGGGTGAAGGTGGTGGGCACGACGGCCTTTCTGGTGTGTCCGTGACTCGGTGTTCGTGGTCGGCGTCCGTGGTCGACGGTCCGCGATGGGCGGCCCGGCCGGGGTGGGGGTGCCCGGCCGGGCCGCTCTGGCGGTGCGCTGCTACTTGAGCAGCGCGTCGACCTGCTTCGCCGTCGCCGGGATGGTGTCGGCGGTCTTGGACCTGCCCGCCGCGATCTCGCCGAGCGCGTTGGTCACGTCGTCCTGGATCTTCTGCGAGTTGGAGCCCAGGTTCGGCGCGGTGGCGATGTGCTCCAGCGAGTCGAACACGGCCTTGCGGTTCTCCGGGGTGCCGGCGGTGAGGTACGGCTTCAGCAGGGACTCGTCCGAGATGGCCGGGAGCTCCCAGCCCGCCTTGAGCCGCACATCCACCATCGTCTTCGAGCTGGACAGGTAGGTCGCGAACTTCTGCGCTGCGTCCTTGTGCTTGGAGTCGTTGGAGACGGCGACCGCGTTGGAGAACGTGGCGCTGGCCTTCTGGGTGTCACCCGGCTCGACCGCGACGTCCCAGCCGAACGGCAGCTTCCCGAGGGTGCTGAACATCCAGATGCCGGTGTGCCACATCGCGAGCTTGCCGTCCTTGAACAGGTTGGAGTCGAAGTCCGGGGTGCCTGCTCCGTCGGCGGCGGACGGCATGGTCACGCCGCTCTTGCCGGCGAGCCAGTCCGCGGCCTTCGTGCCGGCGTCGGAGTCGAACGCCGACTTCTTGCCGTCCTTGGTGAGGAACGACCCGCCGGCCTGCTGCACGGTCTTGTAGTACTCGTTGTACGTGATCGGCTGATAGTCGCCCCAGACGCCGGCCGCCTTGTCGGTCAGCTTCTTGGCCGCAGCCTCCTCGTCCGCCCAGGTCCACGAGTCCGTCGGGTATGAGACGCCCGCCTTGTCGAAGAGGTCCTTGTTGTAGAAGAGCACCACGTTGGAGAACGAGGTGGGCAGGCCGTACTGCTTGCCGTCCGTCTTGTAGGTGTCGAGCACCGAGGTGCGGTACGCCTTGGCATCCACACCGTCGAGCGGCGCGAGCACGCCGTCCGCCTGCAGGTTGCCGTAGCTGCCGAGGTCCACGTCGAACACGTCGGACTGCGTACCGGCCGAGAGGTCGGTCTGCAGCTTGGTGAAGTAGTTGGCGTAGTCGGTGGTCGACACCTTGACGGTGATGTCCGGGTTGGCCTTCTCGAACGCGCTCACGATGGTGGCGAGGTTCTTCTCGTTGCCGCCGTTGGAGATGAAGTTCGAGTATGTGATGGTCGTCTTCCCTCCGTCGGAGCCGGATGCGCTGCATCCACTCATCCCGACGGTGGCGAGGGCGGCGACCGCGAGTGCTGCGGTCGCGGCGAGTTTCTTGTTCATGTGTTTGCTATCTCCTTTGATACGGATGGTGCGGATGCTGCTGCTGTGGTGATGGAGGTGATGGCGCGGCTATTTCAGGCCGGTGCCGGCGACGCCCTGGACGATGTACTTCTGGGCGAAGAGGTAGAGCGCGAACATCGGGATGATGCTGACGACCGAGCCGGCCATGAGCACGTCCCACTGGGTGGAGTACTGCCCCTGCAGGCTCGACAGCGCCACCGGGAGCGTCTGCATCAGCGGGTCGCGCAGGATGATGAGCGGCCAGAGGAAGCTGTTCCAGGTGTTCAGGAAGCCGAACACCGCGAGCGTGGCGAGCGCCGGGCGCACCAGGGGGAGCACGATCTGGAAGAACACCCGGAAGTGGCCGGCCCCATCCAGCGTGGCCGCCTGGTCGAGCTCGTACGGGACCGTGCTGATCGCCTGCCGCAGCAGGAACACCCCGAAGGCCGACGCGACGGTGGGCAGGATGGCGCCCGCATACGTGTTGATGAGGCCGAGCGACTTCATCTCCACGAACAGCGGCACGATGAGCACCTGGAACGGGATCATCATGGTCGCCAGGTAGAGCACGAAGATCGCACCGCGGCCGCGGAACGGCATCCGGGCGAACACGTACGCCGCCATCGAGCTGGTGACCAGCTGGAACAGCGTGCTCACCACGGCGATCACCAGGCTGTTGACGATGACCTGCCCGAACGGCACCCGCTGGAACAGCTCGGCGTACGGCGCGAACGACGGGTTGTCCGGGATGAGCTTGGGCGTGCTGGTGAGGCTCGCGCCCGGGCTGATCGACGTGACGATCGTCCAGACGAACGGGAACACCATGATCAGCGCGCCCAGGATGACGGCCGTGTACAGCGACACTTTCGCGACGGGACTACGCATAGTTCACCCACTTCTTCTGGCCGAGGAACTGGATGAGCGTGACGATCAGGATCACGATGAACAGCAGCCAGGAGAGCGCGGACGCCATGCCGGCCTGCCCGTAGCGGAAGGTGAGGTCGTAGACCTGCTGCACCACGACGCGGCTCGAGTTGTTCGGTCCGCCGCCCGTCATCACGAACACCTGGTCGAAGACCTGGAAGCCGTTGATGAGGGAGAGCACGATGACGAAGAAGGTGGAGGGGGAGAGCATCGGGAGGGTGATGCTGAACAGCCGCCGCCACCATCCGGCGCCGTCGATCTCCGCTGCTTCGTAGAGGTCGGGGTTGATGGTCTGCAGCCCGGCCAGCAGGATGACCATGACGAAGCCGAGGTCCTTCCACGCCGAGGCCAGGATGATCGACGGCATCGACCAGGCGGGGTCCGCCCACCAGCCGGGCCCGTCGATCCCGATCAGCGACAGCGCCCAGTTGACGATGCCGACGCTGGGGTTGAGCAGCCAGCGCCAGACCAGCGCGACGACTACCCAGCTGGTGACCACCGGCAGGAAGTAGACGCCGCGGAGGAACGCGCGCCCCTTGATCCTGCTGTTGAGCGCGAGGGCCAGGCCCAGACCGCCGACGTAGACGAGCGGCAGGTAGCCGACGATGTAGTAGAGCGTGTGCAGGAAGGCCTGCTGCGTGCCGGGGTCGCTGACGAGGGTGGCGTAGTTGTCGAAGCCGACCCACTTCATCGGGCCGATCAGGTTCCACTCGTGGAAGCTCGTCCACGCGGCGGCGATCATCGGGCCGATGGTGAAGGCCAGCAGCGGGATGAGGCTCGGCAGCAGGAAGATCGCGACGATGAGGAAGTAGGAGAGGCGCTTCCTGCCTGGCCGGCGACCGGGGCGGCTGCTGCTTCCGCGCCCGCCGGACGGGGTGCGCGCGGCCCGCCGGCCGTCTGCTCCGCTCGCAGCACCGGATGCGCTCGGCGGCGCCCCGACCGGGCTGATGCCCGAGACGGTCATGGCCGCACCCCCGCGCTCGACACCAGACGCTCGCGCATCAGGCGTCCCTGCTCTCCCGCCACCCCGTGGGTATCGAACGGGGTCGCGAGCACGAGCGCCGCTGCGCCCTGCGCCCAGCGGTCGTCCTGCCAGGTCTCGACGGCCACCTCGACCCCGCGCTTGCCGGGGACGAGGGATGCGCGCAGTGCGGGCTCGAACGACGGCGACCAGTGGTCCCACGCCTCTACGCCCTCGCCGAGGATCACGACGAGCTCGGGGTCGAGCATGTTCACCACACCGGCGAGCGTGCGCCCGAGCAGCCGGCCGGCGTCGTCGAACACGCGCACGGCCGCGGCGTTCCCGGCGTCTGCTGCTTCGCGCACATCCCGGATGTCCGCGCCGTCGTTCACGACGCCGTCCCGCACGGCGGTGGCGACCAGCGCACTCTCCCCCACGAACGCTTCGAGGCAGCCGTGGTTACCGCACTGGCAGAGCGGGCCGCCCTCCGCGACGGGAATGTGGCCGATGTCGCCTGCTCCGCCGGCCCTGCCGCGCAGGATCGAGCCGCCGGACACGATGCCGGCCCCGACGCCGGTGCCGATGGTGACCACCAGGAAGTCGGCGCAGTCGCGCCCCTGCCCGAACAGCCGCTCGGCGACGCTGAGCGCGTTGACGTTGTTCTCGACGACGACGGGCAGGTCGAGCGCCCGGCGGAGCGACGCGCCGAGCGGCACCTGGTTCCAGCGCAGCTGGGTGGAGTCCACGACGCCGATCCCCTGCTCGTCCACAGTGCCGGGGATGCCGACGCCGATGCCGAGCAGCCGGTTGTCCCCTCCCGCCTCGATGAAGGTGCGGGCGAGTTCGATGAGCGCGGAGGTCGCGAGCGGCGACATCGCGTCGAACGGCTCGGTGGCCGAGCGGAGCACGGAGCCGTCGATGCCCACCTCCACGAACGCGACGTGATCGGCGACCACCTTGACCCCGATGGCGCAGGCGGTGCGGGCGACGACGCCGAGCATCCTGGCCGGGCGTCCCCCGCCCTGCGAGGTGGAGGTGTCGAGCTCCTCGATGAGTCCCTCCGCGAGCAGGTCGCGGGTGAGCTGGGTGACGAGAGCGGGCGAGACGCCGAGCATGCGCGCCAGGTCGGCGCGAGAGGCCGGCCCCTGGCCGCCGAGGCGGGCCAGGATCGCCGTGCGGTTCACGTCGGTGCGTGAGGGAGATGTGAGCGCCATTGCATCCTTTTCTTCAGAACTAAATAAACCATAAAAGATAGTTGTGAAGACGTCAAGAACGGGATGCGCGGAGCGCCGAGAAGAGAGGCCCGACGAGGGAGAAAAGGGGAGAGGGCCGGAGAGGCAGAAAGAAGAGCGGCGGGCTGCCGGCCGTTGTCGCCAGTCGCAGCCCGCCGATTATGAAGACTCTATACGTTCGAATCCATGACGCGGACGACGCCGGCCGCGGCGAGCCGCTCGCGCACCGCCGGCAGCGGGATGGCGTGAGCGATGTGGCCGTCGGCGTGGGACTGCGTGGTCGCGGCGAGGAGGGAATTCACGAGGGCCTCCTCGACCGCATCCATCGTCGCCTGGAACAGCGGAGAGAGCAGGGCGTCGTCGGGCGGCGCGGCCTGGCCGACGGAGAACGCGATGGCGTAGTCGCCGCTGCCCTGGGCGAAATCGGCTCCCACGCCCCGCATCGCGAAGACGGCACGCCGGGCGCCGCGGGCGAGCTGCCGTGCGTCGAGCGGCGCGTCGGTCGCGACGACGATCATGCACGAGTTGCCGACGGTCTCCGCGGTCGGGCCGGGGACGAGCTCTGCTGACGGCATCGGGACACCCGCGATCGAGAGCGTTCCGCTGAAGTTCGATTGCACGACCGCGCCGACGGTGTGCCGGGCGTCTCCCACAGTCACCGTCCTGGACGAGGTGCCGATGCCGCCCTTGAAACCGAGGGCGACGGTGCCCGACCCGGCGCCGACGCTGCCCTCGGCGACGGGACCGGAGGTGGCCGACGCGAGCGCCTCCTCGACGTGCTGCGTTCCGAGGGGACGGGAGCGGATGTCGGAGAGGAAGCCGTCGTTCGTCTCGCCGACGACGGGGTTGAGGGTCGTGGTCGTCTCGTAGCCGGGTCGCGACAGCATGTGCCCGAGGAGGGCGTCGGCGACCCGGTACGCGGAGAGCGTGCTGGTGAGGAGGATGGGCGTCTCGATGGCGCCGAGCTCCTGGAGCTGTGTCGCGCCGACGAGTTTGCCGTAGCCGTTCCCGACGGCCAGACCGGCGGGAATCCACCGCCGGTCAGCGCCGATGACCTCGGGGACGATCGCGGTCACGCCGGTGTTCAGCCGGTCGGTGTGGACGGTGGAGTGGCCGACGAGGACGCCGGGCACATCGGTGATCGCGTTGTGCCGCCCACGGGGATGGGGGCCGAGGGTGACGCCGAGATCCGCGAGGCGGAGACGGGGCTGCGCCGTCATCGCGCACCCTCCCGTTCGACCTGGTGGTGGTCGGTCACGCGCGCGGCCTCGTCGCGCGGCTTGCGTCCACCCTCCCCGGCCACCTGGATCGTGAACTCCTGCACGACGGGCTCGCGCAGGCCGACGAGGTGCACGTCGCACACGAGGGCGCCGCGCTCGCACGGGACGACCCAGCGAAGCGCCGAACGATCGGCGGCGGCGACGATGCGGTCGGCGAACGGCGCCGCGTCCGCCCGGATGGGCCCGACCTCGGCGAGCGCGGCAGCGAGCCGTTCTGCGCGCACGCTCTCCGGCACATCCAGCAACACGTTGGAGGCGAGAATGCCCGCCGCGTCGGAGAGGGGACGGTCGGCGGCGACGAGCTCGTCGATCCGGCGGGCCGCATCCAGTGTCTCCGGCCAGGGGCGCACGACGGCCGCAGGCGCATCCACACGGGTGAGCACGTCGGTGAGGACGTCGGTGGCGATGCGGCCGGCACCGAAGGCGTCCGAGTTGCCGAAGACGACCACGCCGATGCCGGTGGCCGGCTGCCAGCGCATGTGCGACGAGAATCCGGGGAGACCCCCGGCGTGCTGCACGATGCGGCCGAAGCGCCTGTCGTGCTCGACCACCAGGCCGTAGCCGTATCCGAGGCCGTCGAGCTCGCGCCCGACCGAGGGCGCTCCAATGGGGATCAGGGTGCGCGCCGTCTGCAGCTCCCGCCGGGAGGACGCACTCAGCACGGTGGTGCCGTCGGCGTCGGCGGTCTTGGCGTCGAACGCCGAGCCGAGGAAGCCTGCCCACACCGCGATGTCCCGCACGGTGCTGAACAGGCTGCCGATGCAGGCCAGCGCGCCGGAGCCGACGTATGGTTCCGGCGCGAACGTCGCTCCGTCGTCGAAGGTGCGGAACCCGCCGGCGAGGTCGCTGCCGGCCGGATAGAGGTCGGCAGCGGCGCGGGTGTCTGTGAGTCCGAGCGGATCGAGCATCCGCTCGCGCACCACCGCCTCGACCTCGCGCCCGGTGACGGCCTCGATGGCCCGGCCGATGAGCGAGATCCCGATGTTGGAGTACTGGTACTCGGTGCCCGGCTGGGTGGACGGCGTCAGCCCGGCGGCGACGACGGCCGCCAGTTCCGCTCGGGATGCGCCGAGCCGGCGGTCCCCCCACGCGTTGTCCTCGGCGAGGCCGGCCCGGTTCGACAGGAGTGCGTCGAGCGTGACCAATGCATCCCCCGCGTGCGCAGCGGCGAGTTCGGGGATGTACTCGGTCGCCGGCGCGTGCAGGTCGAGCAGGCCGTCGTCGCGCAGCGCGAGGGCGGTGGCCCCGAGGAAGCTCTTCGACATCGACGCGATCCGGAAGACGGTGCTCTCCGCGGTCGCGGCACCGTCGCGGCGCGGCTGGCCGTGCGTGCTCACGGCGACGACGCGGCCCCGGTGCACGACAGCGGCAATGGATGCGGGTGCCCGCCGCAGCGTGGGCGTGTCGAGTCGCGCGGCGAGCGCGTCCCGGGCGTGAGAGACGAGGTCGGCGAGCGCTGAGCCCTCGGCATCGCCGGTCATCGGGCCGTCCGCTCCCGCGCGAAGCTGTGCACGTGGTCGGCGAAGCCGCTGACGAGTGCGTGACTGGCCTGCGTGTTCTCCTCGTCCACGCCACGCGCCTCCTCGATCAGCTCCGCCACGGGGCGGTCGCCCGGCGCCGGGGTGGTCGGCTCCTTCCAGCGCAGCAGGTCGTGCGCGCCGACCTCCGGGTGGAACTGCAGCCCGTAGACGCGCTCGCCCAGCCGGAACGCCTGAATGTCCACGGCGTCGCTCGACCCGAGCAGCACAGCGGCGGGCGGCAGCTCCGTGATCATGTCCTGGTGGTTCTCGATCATCGGCGCCGACGAGCCGAGTCCGCCGATGACGCGATCAGCGCGACCGGCGTCCGAGGTCGAGATGACCGTCGCCCCTCGCTCCTTCGGCCCGAAGGCCGCGCGCACCTCCCCGCCGGCGACATGGGCGAGGATCTGACCGCCGAGACAGATGCCCAGTGTCGGCAGGTCGGCGTCGATGGCCTCGAGCGCGAGAGCGCGCTCCTGCGCGAGCCACGGAGCGCGCGCATCGTCGTCGGGCATCAGGCCACCACCGAGCATCACGAGCCCGGCGTACCCGTCGAGGCTCTCCGGCAGACCGTCGGTTCCGAGCACCGGCTCGACGACGATGCCCTGCTCCTCGAGCCACCGGCCGAGGCGGCGAGGAGCCGACTCCTTCGCGTTGACGACCACGAGCACCCGCGGGGCAGCATCCGGTTCGCGCGGTTGCTGCGCATCCCGAGCTGCCGCATCCCGCGCAGCCGCATCCCGCGCCGCTGCATCCACCGCCGTCGCTTCCCGCGCCGCTGCATCCACTGCCGGGGTCAGCGCAGCGGCCCGCGGGGGCGGCGCCGAACCGTCCAGGAAGGCGAGGTGGTCCGGGTCGGACGCTTCGAGCACGCGCAACACGTTCTCGTGGGCCAGCGCCGTGAGCTCTTGCTCCGACCAGCCGCGCGTGCGCAACTCGTCGAGGAGGTCCTGGTAGCGCGAGACGTCCCCGAGTCCGGCCGGCATGGAATCGGTGCCGTCGTAGTCCGCGCCGAGGCCGACCGCGTGGACGCCCGCGATGTCGCGCACATGCTCGATGTGGTCAGCGACGTCCGCGATGCCGACCGGCGGCGCCTCCCCCTGCTCGCCGCCGCGCACCCACGCGGCGCGAGCCGGGGACAGGAACGACGGGACGAACGCCACCATCACCACACCGCCGACCGCGCCGATCGCGGCCAGCACGTCGTCCGGAACGTTGCGCGGATGGTCGCACAGCGCGAGCGCACAGGAATGGCTCACCATGACCGGGCGCGTGGAGACCGCCAGGGCGTCGCGCATCGTGGATGGCGCGACGTGCGCGAGATCGACCACCACACCGATGCGGTTCATCTCGCGCACCACCTCACGACCGAAATCGGTCAGGCCGCCGTGGCGCGCCTCGTCGGTGGCGGAGTCCGCCCAGTCCGTCGTGCGCGACCACGTCAGCGTGACGTACCGTGCCCCGAGGCGGGCGAACTGCCGGAGAACCGCCAGCGAACCGTTGAACTGGTCGCCGCCCTCCACGCCGATCAGCGACGCGATGCGGCCATCGGCCATCGCCGCGCGCACGTCGTCCGCCGTGCGCGCGAACCGCAGCTGCTCCGGATAGGCCTGCACCAGCCGGTGGACGAAGTCGATCTGCTCCAGCGTCGCGGTCACCTGCTCCGCCCCCTGCAGCACAGGGTCGACCCAGACCGACCAGAACTGGCCGCCGACCCCGCCGGCCGCGAGGCGTGGGAGGTCGGTGTGGAGGTCGGGGCAGGACGCATCCAGTGCGGCGACCGTGTATCCGTGGTGCTCGCGACGAGCCCAGGCGAGGTCGTTGTGGCCGTCGACGACGGGGATCTTCGCTGTCATGCCGTCCGCTCGTTCAGTGCGTCGTTCATCCGGTCGGTGGCGTGCGCGTCGACGGGCACCGGAGTGCCGTCGAGGGAGCGCACGGGGGCGGCGCCGCGCGTGCTGGAACACAGCCAGACGGCGTCGGCCGCGCGGAGCTCTGCGACGTCGATGACGCGGGTCTCGACCGGATCGCCCCCGGACGACAGCGCAGAGAAGACGTCGGCCTGCGTGGTGCCCGGCAGCACCCCCAGCTCGGCGGGCGGCGTCACGTAGACACCTCCGATCCTGGCGATGACCGTGGAGTTCGGGCCTTCGAGAACGTAGCCGTCGCTGCTGACGAAGATCACATCCTGGGCTCCGCGGCGTCTGGCCTCGCGCAGGGCGGCCATGTTGACCGCATACGAGAGGGTCTTCGCGCCCTGCAGCAGCCACGGGGACGTCTGCGCGACGTCGTGTCGGTAGCCGCGGTCGAGCAGCACAACATCCACCTCCGGAGTCGTTCCTCCCGGGCGGCTGTCCGGGGCGAAACCGATGGCCCAGCCGGTCGGCACCGGCACGACGGCCTCCCCCGCCTCGTCGCCTCGCGACATCACGAACTTCACGGCTCCCCGCGCGGTGTGCTCGCGGAGCTCGTCGGCTGCCGCCAGGACGGCGAGTCTCCACAGGTCGCGGCGCGGCGCAGGAAGGTCGAGCATGGCGGCCGACCGCTCGAAGCGGTCGAGGTGCGCGTCGAGCGCCTGCGGGACACCGTCGACCACGACCACCGTCTCGAAGACGCCGTCGCCGCGCGTCGCCGAGAGGTCTGTGGCCGTCAGGAGGGCGGAGCGCGGGTCGATGCTGGTCAGGCAGTCCGCCGCCTGGGCGTCGGAACCGAGGTCCAGGCGGTGCAGAGTGAGCGTCATCATGGTGTCCTCCTGATCAGCCGGCCGCGGCCGAGACGTCGAGCGTGCGAGACGCGTTCTGCATCACCCAGTCCACGTCCACCTCGTGGCCGATGCCCGACTCGGTCGGCACCTGCACGATTCCGGCCGTGGCGACGACGGGCGGCACGATCACGTCGCGCGCGTAGTACTTGTCGGAACCGGACACGTCCGAGGGCAGCGTGAAGTTCGGCAGCGAGGAGATGGCGACGTTCGCCGCCCGCCCCACCCCGAACTCGTGCATCCCGCCGCACCAGACTGGGATGCCCGCATCCCGGGCAACGTCGTGGGCGGTCCTGGCCGCCGCGAGCCCGCCCATCCTGGACACCTTGATGTTGAGCACCCGTCCCGCGTCGAGCGCGAGCATGGTGTGCAGATCGTCGACGGCCACGACCGACTCGTCGAGGCAGACCGGGGTGTCGATGACGGCCTGCAGGCGCGCGTGCGCGACGAAGTCCCGCGGGGCGAAAGGCTGCTCGATCATCGTCAGGCCGTGGCCGTCGAGGGCCAGCATCACCGCAGTGGACTCCTCCGACTCCCGGTACGCGCCGTTGGCATCGACATGCAGATCCAGCCCGGGATGCACGGCGCGGACCGCGCGGACGGGCTCGACGTCCCATCCTGGCGCGATCTTGAGCTTCACGCGCTTGTACCCCGCATCCACCTGGCGGGCGACCTGCGCGAGGAGTTCGTCCACCGTCGACTCGATGCCGAGCGAGACGCCGGCCTCCACCGCAGCGCGCGTCCCGCCGAGCTGCGACGAGAGCGAGCGGCCGGTCGAGCGCGCGAACAGGTCCCAGCCCGCGATGGAGAAGCCGGCCTTGGCGAACTCGTGACCCCGGATGCGCCCCCACGACGCCTCCAGTTCCTCGGGCGTCTCCCAGGTGACCCCGAGAACGGCGGGCACGAGGTAGCGCTCCGCGATGCTCCACGCGGTGTGCGTGGTCTCCGACCCGTAGTACGGGTCGGAGGGGGTGGCGATCTCGCCCCAGCCGACCCGGCCATCCGCGTCCGTCGCCTCGACGAGAAGGTGGTTGAGCCCCGTCTTGCGGTGCGAGCTCGTCTCGAAGCTGTGGACGAGGGGAAGGGTCACATCGAACAGGCGCAATCGGTCGATTCTCATACGGAGGGCTCCTTGCCGGAATCGGGGTGGGACGGACGTTCGACGGCGAGATAGACGGCTGTGGACGGATCGACGCGCACGCAGGAGACGAGGACAGCTCCGCTGCCGATCAGAGTAGCCAGCGACTGACGCACGTTCGCGCGCAGCAGGTCATGTGATGCACGCTCCTCTCCGTCGTCGGAGACGGCGGGCGCCTGCGCGGGCACGGCGAGCCAGGCGGCCTCCTCGACGGAGCCGTCCCGGCGGGAGAGCGGCCCGTGGACGACGCGGCCCCAGTCGGCGCGGCCGAGAGCGGGCGGCTCGACACGGCGCAGGTCGTCGAACGGGTCGTCGTCACGCGTCAGCCGCCACTCGACCACCACTCGATCCGTGCCCGCCCTGCCGTAGTAGTCGGGCACGAACCCGACACCCTCTGCACCGAGCGAGGTGAAGTTGAAGTGGGCGTTCCTCGAGAGCACGGGATCGAATGTCCAGCGCATCGTGCGGTGCCCCCACCCGAGCGCCACATCGCGCTGACGCTCTTTGAGCATCCGGCCGACGCCTTCGCCCTGGTGCGCCGCATCCACCACGGCCGCCTGCGAATAGTGGAAGTCACGGCCCCGAGCGTCGCGCCCGGCGAAACCGTACGCGAATCCGATCAGCTCGTCGTCGGCCGTGCGCACGCCGACCGCGGACCCTCCGTTGCGCGCGAGAGCGCTGAGAAGATTGGGGTTGAGCGAGAACTCGGGACGCTCGTAGCCGAAAACGCGGGTGTACAGAGCCGCGGCCGCGCGGAACTCCTCGCCGGAACTCAGCGTCTCCGCGCGAAGCGAGGAAAGGGAAGCCTGGGGCACGATACGTTTCCTATGTTTGGTCGCACGAGGCGTGGACCGCCAGGTTATCGCTCCGATAGCGCCCGATCAAGCAAACGATATGATTCGTAAAACAAGCGACAGGAGTCGGCGTGACGCACGAGGTGAACGACGAAGCAGGTGAGACCCTCGCCCGGTTGGAGCGCCTCGCGCGGATCGAATCGCCCTCCTTCGACGCGGGCGCGAGCGAGCGCATGACGAGTCTCCTCGCCGAATGGTGGGATGCAGCGGGCGCCGACGTGCGCATCGAGACGTCGGAGGCCGGCGCCAACCTCGTCGCCGACCTCGAGGGCGTCGGCGAGCCCCTTCTGCTCGTCGGCCACTCGGACACGGTCTGGCCGCACGGCGCGATCGAGGATCAGGTGCCGTGGTCCGTGGACGGCGACACCGTGCGCGGCCCAGGCGTCTACGACATGAAGAGCGGGCTGCTCGTGATGCTCGCGGCCGCCGAGCGCCTGCGAGGACGCCCCCACCGGAGCGTGCGCGTCGTGATCGTGTGCGACGAGGAGGTCGGCTCGCCCACCACGCAGGCGCTGCTCCTGTCGTGCGCCGATGGCGTTTCCGGTGCCATCGGCTTCGAGTCCCCGCATCCGGACGGAGCGCTGAAGGTGGGGCGGCGCGGCAGCACCCGGGTGGGCCTGACGGTTCGCGGACGCGCTTCCCATGCCGCGCTCGACCCGGACGGGGGCATCTCGGCCATCGACGAACTCGTCGACCAGCTGGTGGCGGTCAGGGGCATCGTCGCCGACGCGTCTCAGCACTCGGAGGTGCTCTGCAACGTCGGGACGATCGCGGGCGGCGGGCGGGCGAACGTCGTCCCCGCGGAAGCCGAGGCGGAGATCGGCCTGCGGTTCTTGGACGGCCAGACGGAACACGCCGTCCTCGAGGCGCTGCGCACTCTCTCCCCGGTGCGGAGCGGCGCCGTGGTCGAGACGACGCTGCGCAGCCACCGTCCTGCGTGGAGCCCGTCTGCCGCAGACGGCGACCTGCTGTCGGCGATCGCGGCCGCGGGGGCGCGTGTCGGGCAGACGGTCACCGGCAGGCCGGCGAGCGGGGCAGGGGACACGAATCTGCTCGGGAGCCTGGGCATCCCGACGGTCGATGGCTTCGGCCCCCGGGGCGGCGGCGCTCACGCGGTCGACGAGCGGGTGTCGCTCCGTTCGCTCGGCGAACGGATCGACCTCCTCACGGCGGTGCTCGGCGGTCCGGAGCTCGCGGCCATCGCACCCCGCGCGCCTCACACGCCTCACGCCGGGGACTGACCGCCGCGCTCCCGTCACCACTCCCCCTCCGCGCTCGGAGGGAGGGTGTGACCACGCGGCACGATCAGGTAGACGGTGCGGCGACTGTGCGACCAGGCATCGTCGAACGCACGGCGGGGGTAGGTGCGCAGCCCGGCATCTCCGCCGGGGTTCGACGGGTCGGCCACCAGCACATCCCCGTCGGCGTCGAAGCCGCGGATCACGAGCAGGTGACCCGGGGTGTCGTAATCGGCCCCCGGCAGCTCGCCGGGCGCGAACGAAATCGACGCCACGAGCGGAATCCCCGCATCCGTCAGCGTGCGGGCCGAGCGCAGGGACGACAGCCTCGTCACCAGGGCATCGAAGCCGAGCGCTCCGGCGAGAGCGACGTTGAACGACCAGTTGCCCGTCCCGTCGTATGCCGCGTCGTACACGGCCCGCGCCACCCACGGGATGCGCGGGTCGGCTCCGGCCGGAACGTCAGCCGATCCAGCGGCCGGGATGCGGGCACCCCAGGCGCCCGCGATCATGGTGAGCGAGGTCGGAGAACACCACGCGGGACCTCCACCGCCGAGGTGGGCGCGGGCGGGGTACGCCCGCTGGGACAGCGACTGCACGGCCGAAGCGGCGCCGACCATTCCTGCCTCGGCCGGGCCGGGAGTCGCGTCCGGTGCCGACGCTGAGGCTGAGGCTGGCGCGCCACCATCCGGTGCGCTGAAGCTCACCGCGGCCAGGCGCAGCGCATCCCTGGATGCGGCGCGCTCGCCCTCCCGGCCTTCACCCTGGCCTTCGTGGCCGAGCGTGATGCGCAGCTGCACCGCGTCGAACGAGCCTGCGCTCCCTGCCGTCAGAACGTCGGTCTCCATCGTCGGCGCCCCGGACGTAGCGCCGGCTGCGCCTCCCGGCGCCGCGCTACTGCGCCGGCCGATGTCGCCCCACAGAGCGACGGTCTGCCAGGGATGCCAGCGTTCGCCGGCCGTGCGCGCACGGAGCTCGACGACAGCGGTCGCGTCCGGGTCGAGGTTCCACGAGGCGACGGCCTGGTCGGCGCCCGCGTCGCCCGCCCAAGCCGGTGCGAGCACATTCGACGTCCATTGACGGCCCGTCCATCCCTCGTCCGTTTCGGCGCGCACCAGGCTGGTGCGCCACTCTGATGCGTCGGCCTCCAGTGTTCCTGGCATCGCTCCTCCTCGCCCGAATGGATTATCCGGTACGCATCATCCTCCACCAGCAACCGATATGGACGAATATCGGTTTCAGCGTGAATAGGCAATTTGCACACGATTTGCGCGCTGAAACGCATCCCGATGGGCACTTTGCGGTGCGAGGGAGTGCGATTGTGCACATTATCGGCAAACCCACCCTTAACCGCGCCACCCGCATGGCGTTACGAATTCATTAACATCTGTCACGAATACGTTGACCAGGACGTGCTCCATGCTGTTCCATTACTGCAACCCTCGTGGTCCTGCTCTGGACCTCGGCCGATGGAAGGACTCCCATGCGCACCAGGCACCGCAAACATCTGATCCGAGCGCTGTCATTCGTTGCAGCAGCAGCGATCATCGCCGCGCCCGCCGGCGCAGCGAACGCGGCGGAGCCGCACAGTGTCCAGGCCGCCGACCCCACCTCGTCCCCGACGTCCGGCAAAGATGCCAAGACGATGAGGATCGCGACCTCCGGGTTCGTCGACAGCTTCAACCCCTGGACCTCGATCTATCTGCTCCCGACCAACCTCTTCCGCTACATGTACGAGAACCTGGTGCAGAACAGCGACGTCGACGGCTCGCCGACGAAGGGCCTCGCCGACCACTGGAAGGTCGAAGAGGGCGGCAAGAAGTGGGTGTACACCCTGCAGGACGGTCTCACCTGGTCCGACGGGAAGGCCATCACCTCGGCCGACGTGAAGTACACCTTCGATCAGATGATGACCAACCCCGACCTCGCCGTCGCCAACGGCAATTTCCTCGCCAACTTCTCCGACGTGAAGGCGCCGGACGCCAAGACCGTCGTCATCGATCTCAAGGCGCCGCAGGCTCCGAACCCCGGCATCGAGGTCCCGATCCTCCCCAAGCACGTCTGGGAGAAGATCTCCGACCCCGCCACGTACGCGAACGACAAGGACGTCGTCGGCTCCGGACCGTTCCTGCTGGAGAGCTACAAGGCCAACCAGTTCATCACCATGAAGGCCAACCCGAAGTTCTGGAAGGGCGCCCCGAAGATCGACACCATCCAGTACGTGTACTACACGAACTCGGATGCGCAGGTTCAGGCCCTCCGCTCCGGCGACGTCGACTTCGTGACCGGCCTCACCCCCACCCAGTACCAGGCGCTGAAGGGCGCGGAGGGGATCACCGAGCACTCGGGGATCGGCCGCCGGTTCTCGTCGCTCAGCTTCAACTCCGGCGTCAAAACCGTCGACGGCCAGCCGTTCGGAAACGGGAACCCGGCCCTGCAGGACGTGAACGTGCGTCAGGCCATCCGGATGGGCACCGACACCAAGACCCTGCTGTCGAAGGTGCTCAACGGCCTCGGCAACCCCGGCACGAGCTTCATCCCGTCCTCGTACCCGCAGTGGACGCTGCCCACGGACGACTCGGCCGTGAAGGCACTCGCATACAGCCCGGACAAGGCCAAGGCCAAGCTCGACGCCGCCGGCTGGAAGGTCGGAGCGGACGGCATTCGCGTCAAGGACGGCCAGCGCCTCTCGCTCCGCCTCTTCGTGGACTCGACGGACCCGCAGGAGCAGACGGTCGCGCAGTACTTCCAGCCGTGGATGAAGACGATCGGCATCGACATCCAGCCGATCTCCACGGACTCCGACACGATCAACGCCGACACGCTGAAGGGCAACTACGACATCTACTTCAGCGGCTGGAGCGTCGGACCCGACCCGGACTACCAGCTCAGCATCAACACCTGCTCGAGCCTGCCGACCAAGACCGACGGCACCGGCGCGACCTCGCAGGATGGCTGGTGCAACCCGGAGTACGACAAGCTCTACAAGGAGCAGCAGACCGAGACGGACGCCAAGAAGCGTGAAGCCATCGTCCAGAAGATGCTGCAGCTCAACTTCACGGACACCGCGCAGATCGTGTACTGGTATGCCAACGGGCTCGAGGCCTACCGCTCCGACCGGTTCACCGACTTCCGGATGATGCCGGCGAAGGGCGGGATCATCGCCAACCAGTCCGGCTACTGGGGCTTCATGGACGTCGCACCCGTCGGAGACGGCGCGAGCAGCGACTCCGGCCCCAACGTCGGCCTCCTCGTCACGGGTGGGGTGATCGTCCTCATCGTGATCGGTGCGATCATCTTCTTCGTGGTGCGCCGACGCTCGAGCGCCGACGTCGAATAGTCGACCGGGTGGCCGCGGCGGACTCCCGTCGCGGCCACCGCTCTCCCGTCGCGTCAGAAGAGAAGGCATATGAGCAACGCAACCCCCGTCACAGAGGCGGTGATCCTCGAGGAAAAAGGCGAGGCGACCGTCCGCAGCGCCCCAGCGCTGAAATACGCGCTGAACAAGATCGGCGGAGCGGCGATCAGCCTCGTGATGGTGATCATCCTCGGGTTCTTCGCCTTCAAGATCCTGCCGGGCGACCCGGTCGCCGCGATGGCGCGCGAGCACCCGATGACGTCCGAGCAGATGGCGCAGCTGCGCGAGCAGCTCGGCCTCGACAAGCCGCTCTGGCAGCAGTTCGGCGAGTACATCGGCAACGTCGTCACTCTCAACTTCGGCCAGAGCTACGTCTACAAGCAGAGCGTCGCATCGCTCATCGGCGAATACTTCTGGAACACCATCCTGCTCACCGGAACCTCGGCGATCCTGGCCATCGCCCTCGGTCTCTGGCTCGGCCAGAAGGCGGGCTGGCGACCGGGTTCGATGTTCGACAAGGTCACCACGGGCACCTCGCTGGTGCTGTGGTCCGTGCCGACGTTCTGGCTCGCGCTGATCCTGCTCATGGTGTTCGGCGGAACCCTGCACTGGTTCCCGACCGGCGGCATGACGTCGCCGAACCCTCCGGACGATCCGCTCGGCATGGTTCTCGACGTGGCGTCGCACATGGTGCTGCCGGTGATCACGATGGTCGCCGTCGTCTACGCCCAGTACGTGATGGTGATGCGCGCATCCGTGATGGAAGAGAAGAGCGCCGACTACCTGGTCACCGCGCGCGCCAAAGGGCTGAAGGATGACGACCTCCGCCGTCGCCACGCCGTCCCGAACGCGCTGCTGCCGACCGTGACGCTGGTCTTCATGCACATCGGCGGGCTGATCGCCGGCGCCGTCACCGTCGAGACCGTCTTCTCCTGGCCAGGACTCGGCAAGCTCACCTACCAGGCGATCCAGGGACCGGATCTTCCGCTCCTGCAGGGAACGTTCGTGGTCTTCTCGGCCATCATCATCGTCATGAACCTCGTCGCGGACTTCGTGTACCGTCGGCTCGACCCGAGAGTGAGGCGCGGATGAGCGGCACCACCACCGCAACCGCACGGCGTTCGCCCCGCAGCATGGCGTGGGCCAGGCGAAGGGACGCGTTCGGCAGCTTCTGCCGGGAGTTCTCGCACAGCCGCGCCGGAATGGCCGGGCTGATCTTCCTCGTCGTCGTGATCCTGCTCGCGCTCCTCGCCCCGGTGCTCGCGCCGTCGTGGATGCTCGACGTCACCAAGCTCCTCGACCAGCCGCGGTTCGCGCCGCCGTCGATCGCGCATCCACTGGGCACAGACGACCAGGGGCGCGAACTGTGGGTGCGGATGATCTGGGGAGCGCGGGTCTCGCTGCTCGTCGGCTTCGCCGCCACCGCCGTGTCGATGATCATCGGCACCATCGTCGGCATCGCGGCCGGCCACTTCACCGGCTGGACCGGCGGCCTGCTGATGCGCATCATCGACTTCTTCCTCGTGCTGCCGTCGCTCATCCTCGCGATCGTCCTCTCGTCCGTGCTCTCGCGCGGCGTCTGGACGATCGTGATCGCCATCGGGCTCACCTCCTGGGCGGGGACCGCGCGCGTGGTGAGGGCGCAGACCCTCTCCGTGGAGTCGCGCGACTACATCGAGCGGGCCAGGGTGCTCGGCGCCGGGCACTGGCACATCATCGTGAAGCATCTGCTCCCCGCCGTGCTGCCGCTCGTGCTGGCGAACACGACCCTCACCGTCGGGTCGGCGATCATCGCGGAGTCCACCCTGTCGTTCCTCGGGCTCGGCGACACCACTCTCCAGTCGTGGGGCTCGGTCCTGAAGAACTCGATGGATGTGTCGGCCGCGACGGCGGGCTACTGGTGGTACATCCTCGTGCCCGGCATCGCGATCGTCCTGGTCGTCCTCGCCTTCACCCTCATCGGCCGCGCCGTCGAGACCATCGTGAACCCGACGCTGAGGAGCCGCTGATGCCCGACCTGACCTTCGACGACGTCAGCATCACCTACCGCACGGCGGGACGCAACGACGAGGGCGAGATCGCCGCGGTCAAGAGCGTGTCCCTGCAGCTGCCCACCGGCGGCACCCTCGGGATCGCCGGCGAGTCTGGATCGGGCAAGTCGACCCTCGCCATGAGTGTGCTGCGGCTCCTGCCCGCAAACGCCAGGCTGGACGGCCGCGTGCTGATCGGCGACACCGACATCGCCGACCTGCGGTTCGGCGAGCTGAGGGCCCTGCGCTGGGCGGAAGCATCCATCGTCTTCCAGGGCGCGATGCACTCCCTCAACCCCGTGCGCACGGTCGGGCAGCAGATCGTCGAGGCGCTCGAACTGCACGTCTCCGAGGCCTGGCGCACCGACAAGGCCCGCAAGGCGCGCGCGCTCGAACTGCTGTACGCGGTCGACCTGGCACCCGCGAAGGCGGAGGCCTACCCGCACGAATTGTCCGGCGGCCAGAAGCAGCGCGTCATGATCGCGATGGCGCTCGCCTGCGAGCCGGACATCATCATCGCCGACGAACCGACGACGGCCCTCGATGTGATCGTGCAGAAGCAGATCCTGGACATGATCAGCACCCTGGTCTCCGAGCGCGGCATCTCGATGCTGATGATCAGCCACGACCTCTCCGTGCTCGCCACCGCCTGCGAGCGGATCGCGATCATGCGCGACGGCGAGCTCGTCGAAGTGGGCGACGGATACGAGGTGTGCACGAATCCGCAGCACCCGTACACGCGTCAGCTGGCCGAGGCGTTCCCGACCATCGGCGACCCCGCGTCCAGGCTCAACCCGGTGACCCGCCGCGCGGACGCGGTCACGGTCACCGACAGATCGCGCGTCCTCTCGGACGAGGTGGTGCTGGAAGCGCGCGGGGTCACCGTCACGTATCACGGGCGCGGCAAGCCACTCGCGGCCGTCAAAGACGTGAGCCTGAGCCTCCGGCGCGGCGAGATCCTCGCGCTGGTCGGGCAGTCGGGGTCGGGCAAGACCACCCTGGCCCGCACGATCGTCGGGTTGCAGCGGGCGGACGACGGCTCGACCATCCGGTTCCGTGGCAAAGACATCCCGCACCGGGGACGCGCGCTGCGCGAGTTCCGCAGCGAGGTGCAGATGGTCCTGCAAGACCCGTCGGCAGCACTGAACCCCAAGATCAGCGTCTACGAGTCCGTCGCCGAGGGCCTGCGCGTGCAGCGCTTCCAGGGCGACGAGCAGGAGCGCGTCGCGCAGAGCCTCGCCGATGCCGAACTGCTCCCGCCGGAGCGTTTCTTCCGCGCCATTCCGCAGGAGCTGTCCGGTGGTCAGCGCCAGCGCGCGGTGATCGCCGGTGCGCTGGCGGTCGGTCCGCAGCTGCTGGTCGCCGACGAACCGGTCGCGTCGCTGGACGCCTCGGTGCGTGGCGAGATCCTGGCGCTGCTGCTCTCGCTGCGCGACAGGCTGGACCTGAGCGCACTGGTCATCACGCACGACCTCGGGCTGGCGTGGAACATCGCCGACACTGTCGCCGTCATGTACGAGGGCGCCCTCGTGGAGTACGGACCGACGGAGCAGGTGCTCCTCGATCCGCAACACCCGTACACGCGCAGGCTGCTCGCTGCCGCGCCGAGCATCGAGCGGAGGCTCGCATGAGCACGTCGGCCCTCGCGGTGGACAGGTCCGCGTACCTCGACACGGCGCCGCTGAAGCCGGGCGACCGCGTGCGGTTCGTGTCGCCGTCCGGACTGGGAAGTGCAGAGAGCCTCGAGCGCGCGGTCGGTTACTACCGCGACTGGGGGCTCGACGTGGTGGTCGGCGAGCACGTGCTCGACCCGCATCCCCACGCGAGCTACCTCGCCGGGCCGGACGACGGGCGCCGCCAGGACCTGGTGGATGCGTGGATGGACCCCGACGCGGACGCCGTGGTGTGCATCCGGGGCGGCTACGGGGCGATGAGGCTGCTCGACGGGCTCGACTGGGAGCAGCTGCGGGATGCGGCTCTGCGGCGCGACGGACGGCCGAAGCTCCTCACGGGCTCCTCCGACATCACCGCCCTGCACGAAGCGTTCCGGGTGAACCTGGATGTGCCGACGCTGTTCTGCCCGATGGTTGGGAACGACGTGTTCCGCGACTCCGAATTCGTGCGCGACGACGTGCGCAGTTGGTTGTTCGAGTCGTGGCGGGGACGCGAGATCGTCGGGCCGAAGACGTCGGTGCTCGTGCCCGGTGTCGCCGAAGGGCGGTTCACGGGAGGCAACCTGAGTCTGCTGGCCGGTGCGATGGGAGCGCGGGAGTCGCTCGACCGGCCGGGCGGCATCCTGTTCCTCGAAGACGTGGACGAGCAGAAGTACCGGATCGACGGATTCCTCGTGCAGCTCGGTCGCGCGGGACGGCTGGCGGACGCATCCGGGATCGTGCTCGGATCGTGGGACAACTGCGGCGACCTGGACGCCATCCGGGAGCTCGTGGACGAGCTGCTGCCCGGCCTCGGCGTGCCCGTGCTGTGGGAGCAGGGCTTCGGGCACGACCCCAACGCGCTCAGCATCCCGCTCAACGTGGACGGTGCGCTGGTCGCACAGCCGGACGCGATCCGGCTGACGGTGGGGGCGTCGCTGTGACGGCGGTTGCGCTGCCCGAGCTCGACCCGCGGGTGCGGTGGTCGATCTGCGTCGTCGACGCTGGCAGCGGCAGCGGCAGCGGCAGCGACGGCAGCGGCGGCGTCCTCGCGGCGCACGAGCCGCACGTCGTCTGCGAGACGGCGAGCGTCGGCAAGGTGTTCCTGCTGATCGAGGTGGCGCGCAGGCTGGAGGCCGGGGAGCTCGACCCCGGCCAGCGCATCCAGATCCCCGAGGAGCATCGCGTGGCAGACTCCGGACTGCTGTACCGGATGCGCGACCAGCGTGTGACCGTGGAGGACGCCGCGCTGCTCGTCGGCGCGGTCAGCGACAACCTCGCCACCAACGCGCTCCTGTGGCTGTGCGGGCTGGACACCGTGCGCGCGGTCGCGCCGTCGCTCGGCTTCACCGACACGTCGCTGCACGACTTCATCCGCAACGAGCGAACGCCCGACCTGCCGTGGACACCGTCGTACGGCACGGGGGCAGAGCTCGCGGAGCTCATGCGTCGCCTCGGCTCCGGCGACGTCGTCTCGCCCGCCGTGAGTGCGCGCGTGCTGGACTGGCTGGCCGCCGACGTCGACACATCCATGGTCGCCGATGCGCTCCTCCTCGACCCTCTCGCACACGTCGATGACGAGTATCAGGGCATGATCCTGCGCCACAAGACGGGGAGCACGTCGTTCGCCCGCATCGACATCGGACACCTCTCCGGCCCGGCCGCCACCGTCGCCTACGCGGTCGCGGCGAACTGGAAGGACGCGGCAGACGATCTACGCGCGCCCGTCCTCGCGGCCATGCACGCCATCGGCGAGCAGCTGCGCGCGCACGTCACCGGAATCCCCGCCTCGTGAGCGTGCCGTTCGCCGAGCTGGAGCAGGAACTGCCCGGCCTCCGGTTCTCCGCGCTCGCCGTCGACATCGACTCGGGCGAGACTCTGTTCCGTCACCGGCCGGACGTCGTGCTCGACACCGCCAGCGTCGGGAAGGTGTTCCTGCTGCACCGGCTGCTCACCGAAGTGGATGCGGGCACCCGCTCCCTCGACGAGCGCGTCACCCGGCGTCCATCCGAATGGATGGACAACTCCGGGCTCTGGTACCTGCTGCAGGCCGACACGCTGTCCCTCTACGACGTGGCCGCGCTGATCGGGGCCGTCAGCGACAACGCGGCGACGAACACGCTCTGCCGGGTGATCGGCCTTCCCACAGTGCAGGAGCACACCCGCGCCATCGGCTACGAGCACTCCGGTCTCGATGACATCGTCCGCTGGCCGCTGCCTCCCGGCGCCCCGCGCACGCTCTCGCACGCGAACGCCGACGAGCTCGTGCGCTTCGTCACCCGCACCGCGCAGGCCACCGACCTCAGCCCGGCCTCCTCCGACACGCTGCAACGCTGGCTGGGCGCCGGGATGGACCTGTCGATGGTGGCGTCCGCGTTCGGCCTCGACCCGCTCGCGCACTACCTCTTCGATCGCGGCGTGTGGCTGTGGAACAAGACGGGCACCATCTCCACGGTGCGTGCGGACACCGGCCTCGTGATGACCCCCGACCGACGCGTCGCATACGCGGTGCTCGCCAATTGGCAGCGCGGCTCCGACGTGCGCGACCGGGTGCTCTCCGCCATGCGCACCGCGGGGGATGAACTGCGGAGGAATCTCCTGTGATACTGCTCCTATGTCGTCAGAAGGGCGCGATGTGAATCCCGGAGAACTCAACAGCCCGCACGAGCGCTACGACGCCCGGGTGCAGCGCAGATCGGCCCTCGTCCTCAAACGCCGTGTGGTCGAACAGGAGCGCGAGCAGCTCGCTCACGCGCTCGACTGGGCCAAGGACGATCCGGCGTTCGAACTGATCGCCGGGATGATCGTCGCCGCGCGCCGCCGGTTCGTGCTCGGCGCAGCGAAGTCGTTCACGTACGCATCCCTGCTGGCGATGGACCTCAGCGCCGGGCTCGCGAACGTCACCCTCATCGATGGCACGATCGTGCGACCGCTCGACGTGCTCAGCGACGTGCGCACCAGTGACGTGCTCGTGGCCTTCTCGCTCGCCCGCTACCGCAAATACACGATCGACTTCGCCGAGCTGTTCAAGCAGGCGGGCGGAACGCTCGTCGTGATCACCGACGCGCCGGATGCGCCCCTCGTCGCCATCGCGGACGAATCCCTCGTGGTCGACACGGCCAGCGCATCCTTCGCCAACTCACCGACCTCGGTGGCGCTGGTCATCCACATCCTCACCACGCTGACCACGGCGAGCGCCAAGGGCGCAGGCCGCCGCCTCCTCGAACGGGACAGGCTCGGCGAACAGCTCGGCCTCTACGTCGAAGACTGACCGCGAGATGCCAGTCGCTGCGGCGCATCCCGGGCGTTTCGCGACAGTTGGTGGTGTTTCGCGCGGCTAGCGGCGGCGCAGATAGGCGGACGCGGCGGGCGACCACATCATGATGCCCGCCGCGAGGGTGAGCGCGAGGAGCAGGATGCCCAGCAGGTCTCCGACGAACAGCGAGGGCAGCGAGGTGAGGATCGTCAGGGCGCCCAGGATGGTGAGGATGATCCTCGCCCAGTTGACGCCCTTCGCCAGGAAGACGGCGATGACGACGCGGAGGCCGGCACCGACGATCGCGCCGACGACCGTGCCGGACAGCACGGCGGTGGCGGCCGAACCGGATGCGCCGGCTTGCACAGACGCGACAACGCCGACGATCCCGGCCAGGAAGGAGACGGCAGCGCTGACGATCCACAGCCAGAAGGAGGCGCGGAGGATGCTGGGTGCTGCGGAGATCGGGCGGAGATCGGACACGGGTGGGCCTCTCGGTCTGGGCGGCGGTCATCTCACCCTATCGACACCGCCGCGCGGCGTGCGAAGATCGGCCGTGGAGGGGACACGATGAACGACGACGGTGGCAGGAACAGCACGAACGACGACCACGACGGCGACGACATCGCCGGGGCGTTCACGGTGGTGCGGACGTTCGACGCCCCGCCCGAGCGCGTGTTCGCGGCGTGGACGGAACCGGAGCACCTCGGCTGGTTCTTCAGCGGCAACGGCGAGGTCACCGAGCCGATCGCCGCCGACGCGACCGTCGGCGGCGCCTGGCGTCAGCGGATGATCGTCGATGACGACACCAGCTACGTCACGGGCGGCATCTACCGCGAGCTCGTCCCCGGCGAGCGCCTCGTGTTCGACTGGGGTGCGGTCGGCGGCTGGCCCGAACTTCCAGTGGATGCGTGGACCCGCGACGCCGTGGACGTCCCGCGCGTGACGATCACCCTCATCCCGCTGCCCGGCGACCGCACCGAGCTGCGGCTGCACCAGGCACTCCCCAGCCACCTCACCGACGAGCAGCGCGCGGAGTGGGACAAGATCGACTGCTACGCGGGGTGGTCGCAGACGATCGACCGGCTTCCCGCGTCGCTGTGACGCGCATCCACCCTCTCGCGCCCACCCTGCCCGCCGTGGGAGGATCGGGGGCGTGACCGGGCGAACGATGCTTCTGGACAGTGCTTCCCTGTATTTCCGCGGATTCTACGGGGTCCCTGACACGGTCCGCGCGCCGGACGGCACCCCCGTGAATGCCGTCCGCGGCTTCCTCGACATCATCGCCAAGCTGGTCACCGACTTCGGGCCGGACGAGCTGGTGGCGTGCTGGGACGACGACTGGCGTCCTCGCTGGCGGGTCGACCTCATCCCGAGCTACAAGGCCCACCGGGTGGCGCGCGAGGTTCCGGACGGCGTGGATGTGGAGGAGACGCCGGAGGCCCTGGTGACGCAAGTTCCGATCATCCGGGAGGTGCTGGATGCGCTCGGCATCCCGGTCGTCGGCGCTGCGCAGCACGAGGCGGACGACGTGATCGGCACGCTCGCGACCGGCCAAGCGCATCCGGTGGATGTGGTCACCGGCGACCGCGACCTGTTCCAGCTCGTCGACGACGCCGCAGACGTGCGGGTCATCTACACGGCCCGCGGCATGAGCAACCTGGAGACGCTGACCGAGTCGGTCGTGGTCGGCAAGTACGGCATCCGGCCGCAGCAGTACGCGGACTTCGCGGTGATGCGCGGCGACAGCTCCGACGGCCTGCCCGGCGTCGCCGGAATCGGCGAGAAGACGGCGATGACCCTCCTCACCGAGTACGGCGACCTTGACGGCATCCTCGCAGCGGCAGCCGACCCGGCCAGCAGCATGAAGGCGCCGATGCGCGCCCGCTTCGAGGCGGCCGCCGACTACCTGAAGGTCGCACCCCGCGTGGTCGAAGTGGTGCGCGACCTCGACCTGCCGACCGTGGATGCGCGCATCCATGCCCCCGACGACGACCGGCGCGCCACCCTCGAGCAGCTGTCGGAGAAGTGGGGCCTCGGCGGCTCGCTCGACCGCGTGCGGCAGGCTCTCACCACGGGGCGCTAGCCGGCCCTACCCTCTGAGCTCCCAAGGACGGACTGATGACAGAAACCGACGCTCCCGACGCGCTCGTGCGTGACATCCCGTGGAGTCAAGGCAACTGGCGGAACCCGCCCGCCTCCGTGACGGAGACGCCAGGCGGCGGCCTTCGCGTCGAAGCGGTGAAGGGCAGCGACGCCTGGCAGAAGACGTCGTACGGGTTCGAGCGAGACTCCGAGCACGGTCTGCTCCGCCTCTTCGAGCTCGGCACGGCTGTGGAAGTCGAGTTCGTCGCCGGCATGTCGCAGCAGTTCGACCAGGCCGGGGTGCTCGTACGCGTCGACGAGGAGCACTGGGTGAAGGCCGGCGCCGAATACGCGGACGGTGTCCTCCGGCTCTCGACCGTCGTCACGGACGTGTACTCCGACTGGTCCACAGCGCCCGTACCGCACTGGCAGGACACGACGGTCACCATCCGGGTGAGCTGGGCGACAGGCGCGATCTCCGTCCGCGCCAAGGCCGAAGGCGAGGAGTTCGAACTCATCAGGCTCGCGCCATGGTCACCCCACGAGAACGCCGTGGTCGTCGCAGGCCCGTATCTCTGCGCGCCGGAGCGCGCGGGCTTCACGGCCGAGTTCGTGAAGTGGCAGGTCGGGCCCTGCGACTCGGCCCTCCATTAGACCTCAGCTCTCGGAGCCCTCCCCAAAAGGCTCTACACCCACGGGTCCGCGCGGGCGGGCAGAGCGTGCCAGTAGCTACCGTCAGGGTACGAATACTGGGCGACGGATTCATCGAACATCTCGGCGCTGTACCCGGGCTTCGACGGGAGCGTGTAGTTGCCGTCGACGACGATGCACGGGTCGGTGAAGTGCTCGTGGAGATGGTCCACGAACTCGGTGATCCGGTTCTCCAGGGTCCCCGAGACTGCGACGTAGTCGAAGATGGAGAGGTGCTGCACCAGCTCGCACAATCCCACGCCGCCGGCGTGCGGGCAGACCGGCACGTTGAACTTCTTTGCCATCAGGTAGACGGCGAGGATCTCGTTGACGCTCGCGAGCCGAGCGGCGTCGATTTGGCAGAAGTCGATGGCCTCGGCCTGGAACATCTGCTTGAACAAGACCCGGTTCATGCCGTGTTCGCCGGTGGCGACGCCGATAGGTGCGACGGCCTTGCGTACCGCCGCGTGGCCGAGGATGTCGTCCGGGCTTGTCGGTTCCTCGATCCACAGCGGATTGAACTCGGCGAGCCGCCGCACCCACTCAATGGCCTCCGGCACATCCCACACCTGGTTGGCGTCGATCATGACCTTCGCATCCCAGCCGATGACCTCGCGTGCGATCCGGAGTCGACGGATGTCGTCTTCCAGGTTCGCGCCGACCTTGAGCTTCACGTGCCGGTAGCCCTCATCCACAGCCTCGCTGAGCAGACGACGGAGCTTTTCGTCGCTGTACCCGAGCCAGCCGGCACTCGTGGTGTAACAGGGGTAGCCGCCGCGTGCTTCGAGGTCGTGGATGCGTTGAGCGCGGGTCGGGGACATCTCGGTGAGGATACCGATCGCCTCGTCCCGGGTGAGAGCGTCGGAGAGATACCGGAGATCGGTGGCATCGACCAGCTCCTCCGGTGTCATCTCCGCCAACAGGCGCCACAGCGGCTTGCCTGCACGGCGCGCGGCGAGGTCCCACACGGCGTTCATGACGGCGGCCATCGCCAGGTGCACGACGCCCTTCTCCGGCCCGAGCCAGCGCAACTGGGTGTCGGATGCGAGCAAACGGTAAATTGCGCCGAGGTCTCCGACCACCTCCTCCACCGAGCGGCCGATCAGCGGAAGCGCCCGCTGGCGAGCGGCCTCGACGCACAGGTCGTTGCCACGGCCGATCGTGAAGGTGAACCCGAACCCGCTGAGGTCGGGGTCGTCCGTGTCGAGCACGACATAGGCGGCGGAGTAGTCGCCGTCCTTGTTCATCGCGTCCGAGCCGTCGAGGCTGAGCGAAGTGGGGAAACGCACGTCGAAGACGCGGGCGCCGGTGATCGTCGTCATTGCGGCGCCTAGAGCTCGTAGACCGATGCCACGGCCCAGGGGGTCAGGACGAGGTCGATCTCGAGGGCACCACTCGCGGAGGCGACCAGGGTGTGACGTTGGAGGGCGTCTCCCTGCTCGCGCAGGTACGCGGCCTGGGCACGCGAGAGGTTGAGGGGCTCGCCAATGGCGCTCCACGCCTCGGCGGCGTCACCGTGCCCGGGAGCGAGAACCTCGACCGCGAAGACCGCGCCCGGCTCGAGTCCTCCGATCGCGTGCCGCACGCGCTGCTCAGGCCCTATGCCGGCCAGGTCGCGCGTCGCCTCGTACGAGCTGCGCGAGCCAACCGAGCGGCCGTTCATGTCGTCGGGATAGTTGTAGAAGAGCGCGACCAGCGTTCCGGTCGCGCTGTGCTGCGAGACGACGCCGCGCGTGGTCGAGGCGATCAGCCTGTCACCCAGCCGGTTCAGCATCTCGAAGGCGTGGAAGGTCGGCTTGTGGATGCCCTGCTCGTTCACCAGGCCGAACCCGCCGTGGAACGGGCCGATCCCGGCTCCGCCCTCCTCGAAGATGTCGGTGAACGTCCAGTAGGAGATGGAGTCGGCCAGATCTGCGGAACGGAGGTAGGCCCGCACGATGTATGTGGCGGCAAACACCGTGTCGTGGATGTGGTCGCGGCTCGACGGCGAGCTCGACCACTCGGTGATGTGCACCTCCGCATCCGGATACGCGCTCTCGCCGATCAGCCTCCGCAACACCGTCAAGTCGTCCGGCGTCGCATCCGCGTACCGAGTGAGGCTGACGGCCTCGCCATTGGCCCCGAAAGCGAAGTCGGTGGGATAGAGATGCGTCGAGATGAAATCGACCGGCAGCTCCCGCTCTGCGCACCAGACCAGGAAGTCCTCGATCCACACCGGTCGCCAGTCGAGCGCATCCGGGTCGGATGCCGCGGCGGTGCCGTGCTCGGCCGAGCGGTCCTCGGTCTCGCCCGCGTACCGCTCATCGGGCACGAAGACGCTGGTCGAGGGGCCGCCGACCTTCAGTTCGGCGTCGATCGCCTTGATGGCCTGCACCGTTCGCGCGTAGAGCTCGAAGTACTCGGTCTTCGTGCCGGTCCAGAAATGCGGGACGAGGTTGGGCTCGTTCCAGACCTCGAACCGCCACTCCCGTACCTCGGCGAGACCGTAGCGCTCGATCCAGTGCTCCACCGAACCCGTCACTAGCTCAACCCAGCGATCCATGTCGTTCGGCGGGCTGCAGTGCGCACCCCACCAGAACACGGTCGCGGTCTGCGTCGCCAGCTCACGCGGCATGAAACCGAGCTCCACGAACGGCCGCACTCCCAGGTCGACCAGAAAGTCGAACACTTTGTCCACGTATGAGAAGGTGTGCACCGGGCTCTCGAGGGGCACGTCCGGCCCGAAGCCTCCGCCATAGGCACCGCGGTACACGAACATGTCGTCGTGGAACACGCCGTGGAAGCGCAGGTAGCGGAACCCGAGGCGATCCACAGCCTCCCGGAACTGCTGTCGCCAGTCGGCCCGAAGGGCCTCATTGGCTCGGCCGGCCCCTGCGCACATGCTCCAGACGTGCGGGAGAACAGTCGATTCGGCGACGCGGTTGTCGACGGTGATGACGGGAAGCGAGGCGGATGGCATGGGGCTGATCTCCAGGTGATGTTGTCGAGTGGTGCCGGTCAGTGCGGGAGGTTGGTCTCCACGTGGTGCGAGGCCACAACTGCCGGATCCTGACCTTCGCGAAGCGGGAGCACGCGGTAGAGGAGGCTGTACGGGCCCTTGGCCGGTGTGTTGCTGTACTTCTCCGGTCGCGTCAGCAGGTCCCAGTTGCCGCCGAGCAGACCTTCCTGCGCGGCGTCGACGCGAACGTAGGTTCGCCACGATTCCGGCACCTCGTGCCAGTGACGATGCCCGGCCAGTTCATCGGGACTGTTCGGTTGCACGTTGAGGTACATGCTTCCTCCGGCCACCAGCATCACCCCGCTGCCGGTGTCGTCGGTCAGAGCGGCCCAGCGGGTATCGGCCTTGTTCGCGGTGTCCTGCGGTCGGCTGTAGCGGGTAACCTGATCCGCGACCGACCCGGAGTAGCGTCCGAAGAAGGCGGAGCTCTGCCGGTCAGCGGTCGACTCCCATGGTCCCCGGCCGTACCATTCGATGGATGCGAACTCGGGGCGGAGCCCGAATGCCGTGCCGACGACCTGGGGGTTGGGGGTGCCGGGTACCGGCTCGAACGTCGAGAGCACATCCACCTGCCCGTTGCCATAGATCGTGTAGACGATCGATTGAGGCGACGTCGTGACGCGGTTGCTGGGGCGGAACGGCACCTTGGTGGTGACGCTTCCGCGCACGGTCACCCGGACGCCGCCCGGAAGAGACGACGATTCGATCTCGCTGATAGTCCAGTCTTCACCGACGCCGCGCCACGGTTGAGACGGTTCTGGCAGGGTCTCCCTGAATTCAGGGATCGACAACTCCGGATCGTTCGGGGCGCGCCAGTAGTTCGGCATCAGGTCGCTTGCCAGCATTTCGCGGCCGTCGTATCGCAAAGAGGTCAGGCGGCCAGTGGAGCAGTCGATCCTGACCGCGTAGCCGGCGCCGGCGACCTCGATCGTCTCCTCGGTCTGGTGGATCTGTGGCGAGGCCAACTCCGCCGACGGGATGAGCGGGAGCGCGGGAGAGGCAACGGGGAGGTCGAATTGTGCCCGTGCAACGACGTGACCCGAATCCGCCCAGGGAGTGGGAGCATCCAGAACGATCGAAAGCTCCAGCCGGTACTCGGAACCGTCACGCAGCTGCTCCGGGAGCGAGCATGGCAGCGAGATGTCCGCGCTGTGCAACGGTGCTAGCGGGAGCTGGTGTCCAGGGATCGTTCCGCTACTGATCGCAGTGCCGTCCTCCGTCACCGACCAGTCCAGTCTGTGACCGTCCAAGCTTGTGAACAGGTACTCGTTTGCGAGCCTTATGGTCCACGTGTCCAGGTCTGAAAGCGTGATGCTCACCGGCTGGTAGGCCAGCTTTGCCTCCTCCAGCTTGGGTGTCGGTGTTCGGTCGGAAAGCGCCAGGCCGCTCATGTGTGCGCCCTCTTCGCTGGGATCGTCGCCCCAGTCGCCGCCGTACGCGAGGAACTCCTCACCCGGCCGTCCCGGCATCTTCCACCACAGCCCCTTGTCGGCCCAGTCCCACAGGAAGCCGCCCAGCACCTGACCGGGATGTTCGCGGATGGCCGCCCACGTCTCATCCAAATAGCCAGAAGTGTTCCCCTGGCTGAACGCATACTCGACGAGGAGGTACGGCCTCGGATCACGGCCGGCCCGGTCGATCAGCTCGGGCACTGGCGGGTAGAAGTCGCCGTCGAAATCGGAGAGGTCCGAGGGGACGACCGGCGAGCCGGACCCGGTCGAATCCTGATAGCTCACCGGGCGGGTCGGGTCGTACCCCTTGGCCCAGTCGTACATGTCCTTCAGGTTCGATCCGACTCCCGACTCGTTGCCGATCGACCAAGCGATCACGCACGCGTGGTTCTTGTCCCGGTCGACCAGATTCCGCATCCGCCACAGCAAGGGCGCCCGGAGTTCTGGGCGATCGCCCGGGATGTTCGGCCTTCCGTCAGCGTCGACGCGGTTGATGTGGGTCTCGTTGTTCGCCTCGTCGAACACGTACAGTCCGTACTCGTCCGCGAGTTCGTACCACCGCGGGTCGTTGGGATAGTGGGAGGTGCGCACGGCGTTGATGTTGTTCTGCTTCATCAGACGGATGTCAGCGATCATGTCGGCAGCGCTGAGGGTGCGACCGGTTCGCGGATTCCATTCGTGCCGGTTGACGCCTCGAATCGAGAGCGGCCGCCCATTGATCCGGTACACGCCGTCGACGATCTCGACTCGGCGGACGCCGACACGGGTGGACACGCAATCCACGACCGACCCGTTCGCGTCGCAGAGCTCGACGACCAGGGTGTACAGCTCTGGACGCTCGGCGGACCAGAGCCGAGGCGACATCACGTGCTCCGAAAGCGCCGCGCACGCATTCCGGCCGGGGGCCGCCGGTTCGACCGGCGCGGACCGTGACCACACCTCCTCGGCCCCCGCATCCGTTCCGTCGAAGAGCGCCGCCCTGACCTGGAAGTCCTCCTCTGTGTGCGCACCGGCGGTGTCACGCACCTCGACGCTCAGGTCGAGGACCGCCTCGGCGAAGTCGTCGGTGAGCAGAGTTCTGACGGTGAGGTCCCGGACGAGCACCGGCGGGCGTGAGACCAGAAGCACACTGCGGAAGATGCCCGAGAGTCGCACGTTGTCCTGGTTCTCCAGGTACGACCCCGTCGACCATCGGTACACCTCGACGGCCAGCACGTTGCGTCCGGCGTGGAGGTACGGGGTCAGGTCGAATTCGCCACGCGTGTAGCTGTCTTCGCGGTATCCGATGCGCTGGCCGTTTATCCAGACGTAGTACGCGGATTCCACGCCTTCGAACTGGATGAACGTTCGCCGGTCGGCCCAGCCGTCGGGGAGTTCGAATGTGGTCCGGTACTGTCCGACCGGGTTGTAGCGAGTCGGGGCATGCGGGTAGTCGCCGGTGGGAGCGGGTTGTTCGTTCTTGCCGTTCTCACCGGTCCACGGCAGGACCGTGTTGACGCCGATCGGGTAGTCGTACCCGTGCAGCTGCCAGCTCGAGGGAACCGGGATGAGGTCCCAGCCTGAATCGTCGGCGTTCTCGTCGGCGAAATCGGGCAGTCGCGATTCCGGGTTCGGTGACCACAGGAACTTCCAGTCCCCATCGAGACTGATTCGGAAAGGCGATGCCGACCTGTCGGCCCGCACCGCTTGCGCAAGCGTGCCGTACGTCACGAGAGTGGCGTGAGCGGGTTCACTCCCCCATTCGTAGACGGCGGGGTCGTTCCAGTCGGGCGTCGCGTTCATTCTCTCCTCGGATCCGGTCTTGTGTTCAGGGGGCAGGCGTCAGCGCGTCAGCGCAGGCCGATCGTGAGCAGCAGATTGCCGTACAGGCGTTCGTCCCCCGTGGCGATGACGACGCCGACATCCGGCGAGCGCACCCGCTCGTAGAACGCGAACCGGTCGACTTTGTCGATATGCACATCACTGCCGAGCCTGCGTGCATAGTCGTCCTGCGCCGGGGCTGAGACCCCGGCCGGGGTCTGCATGACTGTTGCCGATTCGATGTTGACGACGGTGAGCACGGCGTCGAGCACAGCAGTGACGTCGAGCATCCCGGGGCGCAGGTTGAGGTGGATCAGGCGCACGCCGGGTCCGGTGGCGGTCAGGTACGGATAGTTCCCGTCGGCGATCAGCACCCCGGAGCCGTGACCGGACGAGGCGAGCGCCTCCAAGAGCGGAGGGTGGACGAGCGGGCCGGTGATCATGCGGACACCCCCGCTGTCGCGCGGTCTGCCGCGTAGCCGTCCCAGCCGGGGATCGTGCCGTCGACATCCCACAGGTCGAGCCAGCTGCCAGCCCCGCGCCACAGGAATACCTGGCCCTTGATGAGGCGGCTGTTCTGTTCCGCCGATCGCAGCTCCTCGAGTTCGGCGGGAGTCAGGGGATCCTCGACCACCGCCCGCAGGTTGGAAGCCAGCTGCGACTCCTTCACCGAGAACGGGATCGGGATCTGGCCGCGTTGCACCGCCCATTTCAGGCAGATCGACGCCGGATGCACGCCGTGCGCTCTGGCGATCGAGAGCACGACGGGATGCTCCATGTCCGAGACGTCCGAGACGACGCGGTCACGTTCTGGACGCGACGGCGAGCCCAGGGGTGAGTAGCCCACGGGCTGGATCCCATGATCGAGGCAGAACCGGAAGAGCTCGGGCTGCTGAAAGCAGGGGTGCAGCTCCATCTCGTTCAAGGCCGGTGCGATCCGCGCGTCGGCGAGGATCGCTGTGAGCTTCGGGATGGTGACGTTCGAGGTCCCGAGGTGTCGCACGACTCCCTCGTCGACGAGCCCCTCCAGGGCGTGCCAGAGCGCCATGTACTCCTCGTGGATGTAGGGGCGCGCGTCCGGGTCACGGTCGGCCGCGTCGGCGAACGGCGCGTGGTGGTTCGGGAACGGCCAGTGCACGAACACCGCGTCGAGCACGTCGAGTCGGAGGTCGCGTAGTGACCGACGGACCGAGGCGATCGCCGCGTCGGGCTCATGCGCATCGTTCCACACCTTCGACATGACGAAGAACTCCTCGCGGGGCACACCGCCGGCGATCGCCCCCTGAAGGACGGTACCGACCTGCGCCTCGTTGCCGTACACCGAGGCACAGTCGATGAGGCGGTAGCCGGCCCGGATCGCTTCTCCGACCGCGGCGGCCACCTCCCCCGGCTGGTAGTGGTCGGACCCGAAGGTCCCCACTCCGATCGCGGGCATCACAGCCCCGCTCGCGAGACGCCGGGTCGGGACGCTGTCGATCCTGGTCATATGTGTGTTCTCCGTTTCCTTCGGTTCTGGGGGTGTCTCGGCGGACGGCGCTTCACTGGAGCCGCACTAACGCCTTGACGACCTCACCGCGCGCGATCGCGTCGAAGGCGTCAGAGATGTCCGGGAGGTCGACGCGGTGCGTGACGTAAGTGTCGACGGCGAGGTAGCCCGACTGCACGAGCTGCACGATGTTCGGCAGCACAGCGGTCTCATGGGTGGATGCGACGCGGAGGGTCACGTCGCGCGGCGCCGCCATGAGGTCCAGCTCTGCGGTGCCCTCCGGCGCGCTGTAGATGACGAGCCGACCACCCGGGCGTAGCCAGCCGTATTCGAGATCGACCATCGACGCCTGGCCGGAGGCTTCGAAGACGATGTCGGCGTCATGGCGCCGACGGAGCTCATCAGCGGCGTCGGCGGCGAGCAGAGTCTCCGTCGCCCCGGCACGTTTCGCTTGCTCGAGCCGCTCGGGCCGGCGCCCGACGCCGATGACCTGGGCCGCGCCGAGCAATGCGGCGTACCGCATGAGCGAAAGACCTGCGACGCCGGTGCCGGTGACGACGACCCTCGCCCCCAGCACATCTTCCCGGCAGGCGACGCTGAACGTCTCGCTGAGGCTGATCGCGAGTGCCGCCGACACCGGGTCGGTCTCGGGCGGGAGCCGCACCCAGGGCGCCGCGCCCGCAGTGACCCCCCGATCCGCTGCCTCCGCACGGACATCCCGGACGACGCCGCGCTCCGCGAATCCGCCCCAGTACATCGCGATAGGCGCTGACTCCGTCCCGTAGGCGGCCGGCCGCGTGACGATGTCGCCGATCGCGAGATGGCGTACCCCGGAGCCGATCGCCGTCACGCGGCCCACCGACTCGTGGCCCAGGATGCTCGGATAGGAGACACCTCCACGGAAGGTGCCGGCGCGCAGCATCCTGTCAGTGCTCGAACACACTCCGCACCAGAGCATCTCGACCTCGGCGTCGTAGTCGCCGATCCGCGGATCGGGCACCTCGACGACCGAGCCGCGGCCGGGTCCGTCCATCACGAAGGCTCGCATGCCGCTAGATGTTCAGTCCGTGGAAGAAGTCGATGCGCGTCTCGGCAGCCTCCGGCGCCAACTCGATTCGCACGACGGCGCCACCGGGGCCTGCCATCTCGGAATCGGGAAGCACGACCTCCAAATGCTCGCCCGTGCGGATCCACTCCGGCTGCTCCCGCGAGCCCAGAATCCGCACATCGACGATCGGACGGTCGACGAATCGGCTGTCTGAACCGAAGCTGCGGATCCGCATGCGGCCGTCCTCCGGACGGACGAGCCCGATCCCGTAGACGTAATCGTGGCCGACCTCGGTCATCCTCGTGAACCGGATGTCCTCCGCGCTGTACACGGCCGCCGCTGCGTCGGTGAACGATCCGGCAGCGGGAGCCGTCGGCCCCTCACCGAACACGACCCACGGACTGGAGCCGTAGATCGCTTCACCGTGCACGGCCAGCCAGTCGCCGACAGCCTCCAGAAGCGCCGCCTCCTCCTGGGGGATGGTCCCGTCGTGCCGGGGGCCGATGTTGAGGAGGAGGTTTCCGTTCTTCGCGACCACATCGACGAGCTCCTGGATGAGCTCGGAGGCGTCCTTGTAGTCGTGCCCCTCCACCCAGCTCCACGACGTCCGCGACACCGACGTGTCGTTCTGCCAGACGTCCGGCCGGATGCCGCCCATCGTGCCGCGCTCGATGTCCAGCACCGCTGAACCGGGCCGAAAGGACTCCCACTTGTAGTTGATGACGACTTCGCGCCCCCACTCCGCCGCACGGTTGTAGTAATACGCGGCGAGTCTGCGGATGTATGGCTCGAACGACGGCTCCTCGATTCCGGTGTCGAAGTAGAGGATCTGTGGCCGGTAGGAGTCGATGATCTCGACCGTGCGCAGCAGCCAGTCCTCAAGGAACCGCTCGGTGGGGTTCATCTCCT